>QHYQ01000327.1 GCA_003224175.1 Acidobacteriota bacterium | reverse complement strand
GTCTTTCGCTGCAGCTTCGCTCGATTTGGGGGCATTGGGAACAACTGTCATGCAAAATCAATAGACTGCAGACGAAAAAAGATTCAATTCCCATAGCCGTTAGATCGGGTCCAGCCATTAGCCCGCATCCCCCGCAATCGCCAGCGGCCACCTTCAAACGGCTCTATCGAACGCGCGCAGAGCACCTCGCCCAACTTCACGCTTTCGTGATTACGCGCCTCCGATAGAGCACTAACGTTTTTCGGGAATTGGCTGTCTGAGTAGGCGCCAGCGGCATCTGTACCCGGACCCGAGTTGCAGAAGTCGATGGGCATGTGCTCAGCCGGGAAGCCCGGTGCCCCCTACAGGCATTCACGTATTTCGTAAGCAACGGCGGTTTTCTAGGATTTGGACAATTCTGTCCCGAGCAGGAACGCGATGCAACTCTCTTTGCGTTTTGGTGTTGCTGTGGACATTGCTCATTCGGTGAATCCTCTTCCCGATTCTCCTAGGGGTGACCCTTCGACTAAGGAGGTCGAAAACATGAAGTGGAGTGTGTCCTTGGGCCGGTTGGCCCTAATGGCGGGGATTGTGCTGCTGGGGATTCTGTCGATGTCATCGTTAGCCGCAGCACAAAGCACGATTTCGGGTCAGGTCAAAGACACTTCAGGCGCAGTTATACCTGTGGCAAGCGTGGAGGCTGCCAGCGAGGCGCTTATTGAAAGATCGCGTGTAGTGACTACTGATTCGGAGGGACGATACGCCATCGTCGATGTGCGCCCAGGCACTTACGCCGTTACCTTCACGGCCGCAGGCTTCAACACCGTAAAGCAGCAAGTCGAGGTCCCGGCCGGCGTCGCGGTGACGGTTGACGCGAACATGCGGGTGGGCTCGGTCCAACAAACCGTCGAGGTTCAAGCCTCGGCCCCTGCAGTTGACGTTCAGGATGTCTCGCACCCAGAGGTGCTCACCCGAACCGAAATCGACGCGCTGCCTACGGCACGGAATATCCAGTCAGTGGGTTCATACATTCCTGCCGTCCATTTGAATATTCCGGATGTGGGCGGCTCGCAGCAAATCCAGCAGACCTACATGACGACGCATGGCAGTCCGCCCAATCACGATGTCGTTTTGCTGGACAACATGCTCGTGAACACAACCCAGAGTGACGGACAGATTCAGACGTACATCGAAAACGAACTGATCCAGGAGGCAACGTACTCGACGGTAAGCAATCCTGCGGAGGCAAGCGGCGGCGGAGTTTACGTCAATCTCGTCCCCAAGGACGGCGGGAACACGCTGCATGGAGAATTCTTTGGTGCGTACGTCAATCACTCTTTCGTAGGAACGAACCTGGACTCGACTCTAATTGCGCGAGGCATTACCGCGCAGCCGGGGATTAACCAGATTGAAGACTTTGACGGTTCTCTCGGCGGACCTTTCGTCAAGGACAAATTGTGGTTCCTTCTCTCTGGCCGCAAGCAGCAGACCTATCAGGTCTCGCCGCTGTGCGTGAACAATGGTAGCCCATGCATCGATCGCTCCCGCATTTACACTGGCCACTTGCGGTTGACATACCAGTTGAATGCGAAGAACAAGTTCAGCGCCATGTGGATGCGAGATTTCAAGCGAACCGAAGACGAGGCCGTAACAAACACGACCAACGGCGTGGCGGCCAATATCCAGGCCACGACCCAACGCATTCCGGCGATGTATTACATCACCCAGGAAAAGTGGACTGGTACGATCACGCCAAAGCTCTTGCTGGAAGCCGGTTTTTCGCTCGACAAACTCGACTATAACGTCCGATACCAGGACGGCCTAACCCAAGTCCCTTTCACTCCACTCTGGTATTCAGATGTACTGCTGCAAGACACGGTCAAAAATCTGCGCTACAACGTCGGCACACAACAGCAGCTTTACAATTTCGACCGCTTCGTTGTGCAGGGCGGCGGTCTCTATTCGACGGGATCGCACGAGATCAAGTTTGGAATACAGGATAGCTGGGGACCAGCCTATCAGCAGACCTTCATGAACGGCGATCTCTACGCCATCGAGGCGAATGGGGTGCCAACCAGCGTCACTGTTTACGACACCCCGATCGTCAACAAGCCGTATTTGAATGCTGATCTGGGCATCTACGTTCAAGATACGTGGAAGTGGAAGAGATCGGCCATTACGCCGGGAATCCGGTGGGAATATCTGTCCAACCAAATCAATCCCGAGAGTGCGCCTGCAGGTCGGTTCGTTCCGGCGCGGGATTTCCCGGCCGTTACGTGCAAGACGTATAAAGGTATCTCTTGTTTCAAGAATTGGGCACCGCGGCTGGGGCTCGTGTACGACCTGTTTGGCAATCACAAGACCGCGCTGAAAGCCGGCGTCGGCAAATACAACACGCCGCTGGTTGCCAACAATCTGCAAGCGTTCAACCCGATGTTCCTGGCGTCGCAGAGCCGCGCGTGGATCAACACTGGCGGTTGTACCGGACCGACATGCTTTCCGCTGGATAATCAGATAGGCCCGGCCCCAGCCGGCGCTTTCGGGACCTTGACGCCCCGATCGATGGACCCGCATTATCGGCGGGAGTACAACATCCAGTATGCGGTCGGGCTTCAGCAGGAAATCCGCAAGGGGTTGACGCTGAACTTCAACTGGGTTCGGCGCGATGACTACCAGCAAGAACAGATTCTGAATCTAGCGGTGCCGTCATCGGCCTGGACGCCGCTCACAATCACCAACCCGCTCGATGGCACACCGATTACTATGTACAACCTGGACCCATCCTTCGTCGGCCGGACTTCGGTCCTCTACCAAACAAATGCGCCGAGGAGCCTGCGGCGCAACTCCTACAATGGGTTTGAGACTTCGGTGACGGGACGCCTGCCGCGTGGCGCGTTCGTCTTCGCCGGTTGGACCATCGATCATGAGCTTTCCCGGCAATGCGACGAGACCGCTGGCTCGATGAATCAGCTAAACGATCCCAATTGGCTGCGGTACTGCGACTGGTACGGCGAGATGCATCAAGACCTGGGGCAGGTCTCTTCGCTTCCGTTCCGGAGCGAGTTCAAGCTCCAAGGCAACCTGCCATTATGGTACAGGTTCGAGATTGGCGCTTCCTTGTATTCGGACCCGGTTTATAACACGAATTTCACGGTCAACAACGTGCCGTTCGTACCGTATGGTGTGACGAATCCGGAGACAGTCTTTGCTGGAGCGGAACAGGGGTTCAAGGAGGTCTACTGGACGCTCACGTCGAAGACAAGATACCCAACCGACTGCAATTGTTCTACTCCAGGTGCAATTGTTGACCCGGGCTTGGCCCAAGGGTCTGAGACGATCATGTTGGTCGCACCGGGGAGCCGCCTGACGCCGCGCCTGACCCAGCTGGATATTGCTATTCGGCGGGCGTTCGTTTTCCATGAACGTTGGACTGTCAAACTTGAGGGCCAAATTTTCAACATCCTGAACGCCAACACGGTTTACAATGAAGCGCAGACGCTCGGAACATCGATCACACCATTCGTGAGTGGCGGGCTCGGCGGCACGCCGACAGCGATTTTGAACCCGAGGATGTTACGCCTGGCGGTGCAATTCAAGTTCTGAATTTCTACGCCGAAAAGGGGGCACTGAACTCAGATGTGTTTATCGAGTCGCGCCTACAACCGAACTGCGGCGGTCTGAGCTTGACAGGAAAAGAGCGGCAGGTCTAAGGTTTTGCATAAGCATAACGTTGGAATCGGAAATTCCGGCCGAGAGTTCTTCGAGGAGGTTCCGCGATGAAGGCCATGCGCTTTGGTGCTGTTGGGATCATTCTTGCGGTGTTGATCGTCATGATGTCGGCTGTGACGACGGCCGGAGCGCAGACGTCGGCCAACGTGGCCGGAACGCAGGGACAGGTTACCTTTGCCAAGGATGTCGCCCCGATTCTGCAGCAAAGATGTCAAGAGTGCCATCAGCCGAACTCGATCGCGCCGATGTCGCTCATCACCTATCAGGAAGTGCGCCCCTGGGCACGCGCCATCAAGGACCGTGTGGCGGCGCGTCAGATGCCGCCGTGGCACATCGACCGCAGCGTCGGCGTGCAAAAGTTCAAGAACGATATGTCGCTCACTGACCAGCAGGTGAACACGATCGTCGCCTGGGTCGACGGCGGGGCACTGCAGGGCGATTTGAAGGACCTGCCGCCGCCCAAGCCACTCGTCACCGACAACGAGTGGCAGGCTGTGAGGGACGGCTTCGGGCCGCCCGATCTCATCATCAAGTCGCCCGAGTACGCAATGGCGGCGCAACACCAGGACGTGTGGTACCGTCCCATGTCCGACATCCCGATCACCGAGCCCCGCTGGGCCAAGATGGTGGAGATTCGGCCGACGAACTTGAAGGGTCGGAGGATCATTCACCACTCGATCGCGTATCTGGTGCTGAACAACGATCCCGACGCGGTCAACAAGGGGACGGCGAACGGCCCCATCCGCGACGGCGCCGATGACCTCGTCAACCGCCGGCCGCAGCTGATGGAGTGGGCGATCGGCAAGGGCTACGATCTGTTCCGGCCGGGCACAGGGAAGTTGATTCTTCCTGGCGAGAAGATTTCGTGGGACCAGCACATTCACGCCGTCGGAGAGGAGATCACGGCGGGCTCTGAAATCGGGATTTGGTTCTACAAGAAAGGTGAGGAGCCACAGAAGCGGAGCTACCTAACCGCGTTCACCGGGCTCAGGAACGAAAGACTCCTCGACATCCCACCGAACTCGCTCGCGCAGACCGAAGGCTTCACGGTGCTGAAGGAGAACACGCTCATCGAGAATTTCCAGCCCCACTTCCACTTGCGCGGCAAGTCGATGCAGGTCGAAGCGATTCTGCCGGACGGCAGCTTGCAGATCATCAGCTACGTTGGGAACTTCAACTTTAACTGGATGACGAACTACATATACGCCGATGACGCCGCGCCGGTGTTCCCGAAGGCGACGGTGATCCACGTGACCGCGTGGTACGACAACACGAGGGCGAACAGGAACAACCCTGATCCGGAACAGTGGGTCGGCTACGGCGACCGCACAGTCGATGAGATGGCACACGCCTGGATGAACGTCGTCTATCTGACCGACGACGAGTACAAGGCGCTGGTCGCAGAGCGCAAGGTGAAGACCGCGAACGCGACGCCAGACGGACAGTAGCAGTGAATAGATTCGTGAGTCTGTGCGCCGCTGGCGCGATAGCCGGGGGCATGCTGCTATCGGGCCAGCAGATCCCCGAGCCGCGCAAGCAGTTCGGGGCAAGCGTCATCGGCGCGTTCGAAGGCTGGTTCGCCAACGAGGATGGCAGCCGCAGTTTTTTGGTTGGCTATTTCAATCGCAACACCCAACAGGAACTCGACATTCCCATTGGGCCCAACAACCGGATCGAGCCGGGTGGGCCTGACCTGGGGCAGCCGACGCATTTCCTTCCCGGCCGGCAGTACGGGATGTTCGTCGTGCCGGTGCCGAAAGAGTTCACGCCGCAGGACAAATACACGTGGACGATCGTCGCGAACGGCCAGTCCACCAGCATTCCTCTTCGCCTGAACAACGATTACGTCGTCAGCCCATTCATTGAAATCGCCGTCGGCAATACGCCTCCTGTCATTCGGTTCGAGCAAAACGGATCGACGATCCAGGGTCCGATCGCAACCATCGCGAATGCCCTTACCCGCACCGCCTCCTTGTCCGCGCCCCTGCCGCTGACGGTCTGGGCCACGGACGATATGAAGTACACGAGCGGCACGAGCGCGCCGATGGCAAAGCCGCGTCCCCCAGTGACGGTGACGTGGTCGAAGTACCGTGGCCCGGGGATTGTGGCGTTCGATAAGACGAAGCCTGAAGTCGAGCAGTTGCCGTCATCAGGGAGCGGCGGTGCCCCGGCTTTCAGTGGGAAGTCAACGACGAACGTCACGTTCAGCGAGCCGGGCGACTACGTGCTGCACGTCACCGCGAACGATTACTCCGGCGACGGTGGTGGCGGCTTTCAGTGCTGCTGGACAACCGGTCTCATGAAGGTTTCCGTCAAGCCGTAAGTGATGCCCAACACGTGTCCCACAGCACTCCACGTTCCGATAATCCCGTTCTATGAGAGGGGATGTCAAGAAAAACAGTTCCACGGGCCAGGAAGCACTCACTGAAATGGGCGACAGCGCACAGGCAACGGTCACGATCATTTGAAAATTGAATCCCGCACCACAGTCTGATCGGCGATCGGCACCCACAACACCAAACGGTCCTCAGGTCCGAGATTGCGGTTCCGGTGGCCTTTGGTCGGGGCGAGGTCTTCAATGAGCTCTATGTCACCGGGATTTAGGGTGATTCTCTCCCCTCCCGAAAATTCCACCTCCTCATGGCCGGCAAGATCGAAAATATATTGCCGACGCGGTCCGGGATGGAACGCTCCGAAATCCGCGCCGGGTGCATCGGGTTTTGACCTGCGGAGCGTAGCTCCCGTTGTCGTTTCCATTAGGTTGGCGATGTTCTTTTGGTCGAAATTCTTCACTTCGATCTTTTCCACGTGCGACAGCCCATCTTTACCCGTATAGAACCGGTACATCATCACCGGCTTGCGTCCTTGGGCGGCAACTGCATCATTCCGCGTTTGTCCGCAAAACATAAGAAAACACATCCCGACCGTCACAACAGCAATTGAAAGCTTGAGCATCGGTTTCATGGAAGTGCTCCTGTTGCCGGGCTTCTTTGCGCGTATACGACCTGAAGGAAGAATGTATACTCGCCGGAATCAAATATTCAATACGAAAGGTGGCAGCTAATTTTGGCGAATGGATGAGCGGTCTTTTCAACCGGTTGTCTTAGTCCCAAACCTTTCCTCGCGAATCCACTTCAGTCTCGCTGTGCCGGTGTTCCGCATAACTCCCAAAAAGTCGGGTTTTCGGAATCTGGGAGCATCGCTTCGTTTACTGGCCGTTTTATCGGGAGCCTTCCGTTTCGTGGGCGATTTTGCCCTTATCTCCCCAGGATGAACTCTTGGCTCAGTGTCTGAATCATTTCGACGGTGAAGGCTTCGCCCTTCCCGCAAGCACTCGTATGAACACTCCCGGATTGAAGATTGCGGTCGGTTCCTTGAGGAGGTGCATCACTTCGTAGAAGCGGGTGGCGACTAGCGGGTCAGAGTCACACGCCCGGTACATGCGCGCCGTGTACCAGTTCAGGAAGGTAGTTCCGAGCGGCCGTTCTCCCTCAGTCTGCGGATAGAGAAAGTCTGCGCCCGTCCCCAGCATCCAAGGATTTTTCACGATCTTGGCAGCAGTTTTGAAAAACCTCCCCCACAGGCTTCGAGTGTTTCCCTGCGCGCCCTGGCTGAGGTATTCCTGAAGCGCCTGAGCTTCGAGCGCGCTCACGCTCATTCCCTGGCCATAGATGGGGTTGAAACTGCAGATCGCGTCGCCCACCACCAGCAATCCTTCTGGAAATCGTGAAAGCTGCTCGTAGCGCCTCCAGAGATGCGTGGGGAAACGGTGCGTTGCGATCGGGGTGAGTGGCGTGGCCCGTCGTACCCACTCGTAGAGTTCTGGATGATCTAACTGTCGCGCAAACTCGAGAAAGCCAGCCTCATCCGCGGGCGGATAGTCCCTCAGGTTCCCCGCAAGTGTTACTAACCAGCGATTACCCTCTACACTTTGGATTACGCCGTATTTTCGACTTGTCGGAGCTTGCGTATAAACGCCCAGAATCTTCCAGTCTGGTCGGGCACTCCGGGGTATTTCAAACAAGCGACTTGCGTATCCGATGTGGATTCCAACGGAAGTTTCCGCTGGCTTTTCGTAACCCAATCCTTCCAACCACAGTGGAGTCTGGCTTCCCCGGCCGCTCGCATCGACAACCAGATCTGCTTCGAGCGTCTCAACAGTTTTTCCCTTGTCTATGCACTCGGCATGTAACCCGGTGACTCTTGTTTGCTTCGCATCACTCAAAAGGCTATTGACTACCCGGCGAGGTTGAATCACACATCACGGTGTGCAGAAGCTACCCGCAAACTATCCTATGGCAATGCCTGGAAGAGCAGGTGCGGGAGCGTCTCCTGGCCCTCCCCCGCACTCTACACTTCGAGAGTCTCTGCGGCGGACCATCCCATTAACTGGCCTACTCCCTTCTTTCACCAGATCGCCTATGTTTCAAGATGGCGCTGGCTAACGCGCTCGATTCGCGCGCCCAGCCGGCTCAATTTTTCCTCGATACGTTCGTAACCACGGTCGATGTGGTATACCCGGTCCACATAGCTCACGCCCTCGGCCACTAATGCCGCCAGCACCAGAGAGGCGCTGGCGCGCAAGTCCGAGGCGATGACAGAACTGCTCTGGAGCGTGGTGGGCCCACGAACGATGGCTTTGCGGCCATCGATGGAGATATTCGCGCCCATGCGCATCATTTCACTGGCGTGCATGAAGCGATTCTCGAAGATCGTTTCCGTTATTACCGAAGTTCCCTCGGCTTGCGTGGCCAGAGCCATGAATTGGGCCTGCATATCCGTGGGGAAGCCGGGATACTCTTCCGTCCTCACATCCGCAGCAACGAGTTTCCCAGCGCCACAGACGCGTACGGTCCGATCTCCCCGCTGCTGAATATCCACGCCGGTTTCGCGAAGCTTGGCGATGAGCGAGGTGAGATGCTGCGGCGCGCACTCCGCTAGTTCCACC
>QHYQ01000588.1 GCA_003224175.1 Acidobacteriota bacterium | reverse complement strand
ACGCTCGACGGCAGCCTCGTCCTGCCGCGCCTCCGCAACGGAAACGAAACCCGCTGGATTACCTCGGAAATGTCTCGCGCGGAAGTCCACCGCATGCGCCACGCCTCCGACGCTATCATGACCGGCATCGGCACGATCCTGGCCGATGATCCGCTCCTCACCGATCGCAGCGGCCTGCCGCGCCGGCGGCCGCTCCTGCGCGTGGTGCTCGATTCGCGGCTGCGCCTCAGCCCGAAGTCGCAGGTCGTTCGTTCCGCCCAGGGTGACGTGCTCGTATTCACCTGCGCAAGCGTCTCGAGCGCTCGCGCCAAAAAGCTGAGTTCATGCGGCGTTGAGATTTTTCATGCACGTGCGCGCCGCGGGCGGCCGGACCTGCACTCCGTGCTCGAAGAGATGGGCCGCCGCGACATCCTGAGCGTCATGCTCGAGGCCGGCCCGCTCCTCAATCAGGCCGCGCTCGAAGCCGATTTGGTGGAGAAAGTTCGCCTGTTTTACGCACCCACGCTCGTCGAGCTGGGCAGTTCCCTGCCGGGCCTGCCGACGCGCAAACGGGCGCACGCCCTTCGCGTGCGCGAGATCTCCGGCATTCGCACCGAAAACTTTGGCCCCGACTTCGCCGTCGAAGGATACTTGCACGATGTTTACCGGGATCACTGAGCACGTCGGGCGCGTAGAAGCATTAGAAAGCGGCGCCCAGGGCACGCGCTTGCGCGTACAGGCCGGGCCGCTGGCCGCGTCGCTCGCAGTCTCCGGCAGCATCGCCGTGAACGGCTGCTGCCTCACCATCGTCGAGATCAGCGGCGAAATCTTCGCTGCCGATCTTTCTTCGGAAACGCTGCGGCGCACCTCATTTGCGGAGATCAGAGCCGGCACGCGCGTGAATCTCGAGAGGCCTTTGACGGCGGGCAAGGAGTTCGGCGGCCACTTCGTGCAAGGCCACGTGGACGGAATCGGCCGCGTGGTGCGCTGCGAAGCCGACGGCGCGAACTGGTGGCTTGGAGTGCGCCTGCCGCGCGAGCTCGCCCGCTACGTGGCGATGAAAGGCTCGATCGCCATTGACGGCATCAGCCTGACCGTGGCAAATCTCGCCGGCGATACGGTCGAAGCGGCCATTATTCCCTTCACTTACGCGAACACGAACCTGCAGGCGCTCCGTGTGGGCGACGCCGTTAACCTTGAAGCCGATATTCTCGCGAAGTACCTGGAACGATTGCTGGAAACCCGCCGCGCCGCCGCGCCCTCCGCACTAAATATCGAGCGCCTGATCCAAGAAGGCTTCTAAAGGCTCACGCTTTCACGCTCGCGCGACTTGGCGCGCGCGCCGCGAGCATAGAGCAGCACTCCCAGCAGGACGGCAAAGCCCGTCCCGCCGATCAGTTTCAACGCGAACAAAAGCTTATTCTCCGTCTCGCCTGGCGGGATGAACGACAGCACAATCCCCAGCAGCACGACCGAAAAACCGAGCCCGCTGGCGATCCATACTCCGATTTTGCCGCCGGGAATCAGAATCGCCCCCGGCGTTTTTTCCCTTTCCGGACGATACGCCAGCTTGATGGCCGCCGCATTCATGTAGAGAAACGGAATGAAGTAAAGGATGACCGCCGCAGCCACCAGAATCTGGTAGGCACTGGCGGTGGTCTCGTTGATTTGGCTCAGCAGAAGGATCACGCCGGAGATGATCGCCTGCACCAAAATCGAAATGTGCGGCGTCTTCCAGCGCGGATGGATTTTGCCGAACGCTGGCGGCAGATATCGGTCCACGCCCACCATGAACGGCACGCGTGCAATTCCCGCCACCGTGCTGCCCACGCCGCCGGCATTCCCCACCGTGACCAGCAGCGCGGCAATGACGCCGATCGCGCCGATCTTGAAAACCGCTGACGCGGCGGTGATGGCCTGGAAGACGCCGCTATCTGGACGGACGGCGGCATCATTCAGCAGCACCAAAACCGCCACCGTGCCGGCGATATAGATCAGCGCGATCAGCACGCCGGAACCGAAGATGGCGCGCGGCAAAGTCTTGCGCGGCTCGCGCACTTCCTCGCTCATGGTGGAAGCCAGTTCCAAGCCCGTAAACGCAAATGCCAGCTGCGGCCAGAAGTTCACCGAATCCCAATTCCAGCGCGGCAATACGCCCGCCCAGGTGAAATGCGTCACGGAGCCAGAGCTGCGCCAGACCACAAATGCGACGCTCACCAGGATCAGCAGTGGAAGATAGGTGCACAGGCCGCCTGCGTTCTGCAGCCATTTGCCGATGTGCAGGCCGATGATATTGAGATACACGGCCACGAAGAGCAGCACAAACGAGCCCGCCAGCAAAAACGTGCGGTTCTGCGCCAGACTTGCCGTGCCAATCCCGCCCA
>QHYQ01000587.1 GCA_003224175.1 Acidobacteriota bacterium | reverse complement strand
CGCCGCGCTCAAACGTACTTTTGTAAATGGGAAAAATTACGGCGCGACCGCTCTTTACGATAAGATCCAGCCTCGGAACATCATGAAGACTGAGGTCTTGACTCGACCGCTCATGGATGACATTGGACCCGGGAAAGTAAACAACGGTTTGATAGGGTGGGCGGTGATTCTTTGGCAAGAATAAATATAAGGTCAGCCGCTCATTGCCATAGGCAGCGTTGAGTGTGACTTTTTCCTTTTTCCAGTATTCCGCGCTGTCATCCACTGATTCGAGCACCGCATTGAGGGGCGTTTTGTCGTAGACGTAAAGGCTGCGGTAAATCTTAAAGATGCTCTCGGGCACAGGTTTCTCTTTGCTGAAATCCCGCCGAGTCCACTCAATGGGACCGGTTGTTTCCTTCGCGGGCTCCGAAATATACTTTGCCAGCCGAAAACCATAGTTGGGGGCCCGGGCGAACGGAGATTGCGCGTCGGACTCGGCAAACATTTTAACTGGTTCGTCCCAAGCGCCGCCCAGGATGTAGCGCTTGTTCCAGCCCGCGTTCCAACACCATTCCTTTGCGTTCCCGGCCATGTCGTAGGTTCCATAAGGCCCCATGCCCTTGTACGTGCCAACCGGGGCAACGCCGCTGCCGGAAAAATTGCTGCGTGGCCCGATCCAGTTCAAGGCCCAGGTGCCCGCAGCTCTATCCCAGTGGTAGACCGTTGGCAGACTCTTGCTCACAAACTCTGCGTAGGCTGCTGCCTCGTACCAACTCACTGCTGTAGCCGGGTAATCGCCTTGCCTTTCAGGGTAGTCTCCTAACTCCCAGTTTGCCGGACCTGGCCTGCCGGTCTTATCCCGAAACTGATTCATGGCTTCTTGCCATGAAAGGACCCGGCCGTCTTTCGTGAATTTCTCCTTCCAATATCGTGGGTTCGTGTATCCGCCCGCGTCCACGAACTTCTTAAACTCCCGATTCGTCACTTCGTATTGATCGATCCAATAGTCCTGCAACGGCACGGCTGGCAAATGTGCCAGGCCTGCCATGTCCAACGAGAAACTCCCACCAGGTACGTGCACCATTCCTGCTGCAACGCTCTCCACCCTAGTCAGCGGAAATTTGAGACTGAGGGGCTTGTTGGATAACAACAGCTGCAACCATTCCTGGTGTGAAAGTGTCAGATCGACAGTCCCGTGGCCTTCCTTCTGCACTTTCCATCGGAGAAACACGCGTGGGACCCTAACTCCCTTGAGGGGCGACCGGCCCAAGAACTCCCAGCTGTCATCCTTGGCTTCGTATGGTTTCACATAAACGTCGGCACCCTCGGGGCTGGAATGGATGGCTACCAACCGCGACATTTGAGGCCATAACTTCACGAGGATGGGGTCGTTCGGGATATAACCTTCCACTTCCCGGGCCAGCGCAAAAGCTTCGAAGTTCTTGTCTTTCTCCATCAACTGCAGAATTTGAGGAAGAGCCTGTTCCCTTGCCCAGTGGATCTTGGCGTTGCGCTTAACAAACCATGATCCAGCCAAAACAAGGACCACGATGGCTAGGATTGTCGGGAGGGCAATCCAGGGCTTTCGCATGATCTGGCTCACAGAGACGGTGGCGGTTGCGCCCGAAGCGAGCCTTTGTCTGAGTTGGTTGAGTTCGTTGCCAAGTTCCCGAGCAGACTGATAGCGCCGCTCTCGCCTTTCTCCGTGAGCGGCATCCAGCGCATCAGCGATTTGAATGCCTAAGTCCAATAGCTGCTGTCTCTCCATCGGCTCGCCAGCAATGTGGTGCTTGAGCGTCTGACCATCCAGCCACTCCATGACGATGAAGGCGTGACCCTCGTACTCCTCAAAGTCGTGAATGGTGCAGATGTGGGGATGATTCAACGCGGAGGCAGCGCGTGCCTCGCGCTGGAAACGCTGAAGCGCCTGGCGGTCTCTCGCCAAGCCCTCGGCCAGAAACTTGAGCGCGACCAGACGGCCGAGCTTGGTGTCGGTGGCCTTATAGACCACACCCATGCCGCCGCCACCCAGCTTCTCCAGGATGCGGTAGTGCGAGACTGTCTGGCCGATCATGGCGGAGACAAAGCTTCTGGCTGGCCATACTAGGATG
>QHYQ01000586.1 GCA_003224175.1 Acidobacteriota bacterium | reverse complement strand
ACACGCAAAACGAAAACCTCCTCAAACATGCGCTGGCGGTCGAAGCCTGCGTCCGCGCGTATGCTCGAAAGCTGGGCGGTGACGAACAGCTCTGGGGCTTGACCGCACTTCTGCACGATTTCGACTACGAGCGTTGGCCAAACGAGGCCCACCACCCCACCCAGGAGCATCCTTACGAAGGCTCCAAGATCCTCCGGGAACGCGGCTACCCGGAGGAGTTGATCCGCGCCATCCTTTCCCACGCCGACTACAGCGGTGTGCCGCGCCAGACCCCGCTCGAGCATGCCCTGTTCGCCTGTGACGAGCTCGCCGGATTCCTCACCGCCTGCGCTCTGGTCAAGCACGGAAAAAGCATCCTCGAGGTGGAGACCGATTCGGTGAAGCGCAAGCTCAAGGACAAGGCTTTCGCTCGTGGCGTCAATCGCCAGGACGTGCTGAAAGGCGCAGAGGAATTAGGCGTGCCACTCGAGGAGCACATCGGTTTCTGTATCGAGGCCATGCGCGCCGGCGCCGACCGCCTCGGGCTGCAACCAAGACCCAGCACCTAGGGTCGTGCAGCATACCCGACTTGGGTGACATCTCAGGGTCGAAATAGAATGGAGCTAAGATGCGTCTTTTGAGTCTCGTTTTCTTTATTCCTTTGCTGGCTTCTGTCCTTCGCGCGCAAGTGCCTGATAATTCTCCTGAAGATGCGATCCGAGACGCTTTGGACCAGAAGTCCGACTTCTACGGCAGGGGAATCATGGACAAGCAATTGAGTCGCATGGGGGACGCCGCAGCCGTTGCCATCACCAAAGTTATAGCGGGCAAAAAAATCGACCAGGTCATCATCGACCGTCTTCTGGTTATACTCAAGACCGCTTTCAGCGCTCCACGAATCGTTGAATCTGACAGAAAGCCACGGGCGGCACTCTTTATTCTGCAACTAGTTGAACGTCTGACTTCCAGTTCGGAGCAAAGGGGGCGGATATTGGAACTGAGAAGGGAACTGGAGCAACTGAAACCTGCGTAGCCGCAAAATCAGAACCCAGAGCAGCCACAAGGAGAAAACCAACAAAATCAACCGAACCAGCCGCAGCAGCCGGATCCAAACAAACCGCCGCCTTCATGGGACCCAAAGCAGCCACTGCCTGACGATCCTACGAAACTAGGCCCTGACTGGAAGCGTGATCCGGGCCATAAAGTGCCCAATGATGAGAGATGGGTTAACGATCGGACTGGGGGACAAGCTCGACTGGCACAAGGGCAAGCCCGGTGAAAAAGGCTGGAAAGGGAAAGATCACTGGCACTGGAACGAGCACGACTGGCATTTTAAACCTGGCGACATGGTTGCAAGAGTACTAACTGTAATCGCCGTAGGTGTCATAACCTACTGGGTTCTTAGTGAGGCCAGCCGAATATTATTTCCCCTACGAAATGCGGTTCCTCTACCATGACCGGACTATCAGAGAAATGGTGCAAGATGACTTTCGAGGAACTTGAACAAAAGCTTCCCAACGGATTTCATGACGCTGCGATCCGCGAGATCAACTGCGATTTCATAGGACGATCCGTCGTGGTAGGCATGGATCTACTTACGGGCGGACCCGATGATCCCCATTCCGAGCTCTACCGTCCCGGAAGGTTACGGGTGGCACCGGTCTATCTGTTTTTCATCGAGCCTCCGGACCCCAAGTACCCTTTCGTTCCGAACGGCTCACACTTGAAGGTGGATGGTGACTCCATCAAAGTTGGGCAGAACGCAGAGGTTGATCGTCTACTTCCGATGCTTCCACAGAACGCCACTACATACCGATTCTTCTTGGAGAAGTGGAATGCCTTCTTGTATCTGGCGGGTGGGGGTGTCGAACTCTCTTGGGACGACGGTGAGGCATTCATCTAGAGATGCCAAGCCCTCGGCTTGCCAGGTCATCCAAAAAGTGGGCGATTAGCCCCTGCTGCTGCCGCTTAACCCGCAGCGCCGCAGAGCGCTGGAAGAGCGGCGTCTTCGACGCCGGATGGGGTATGACACGTCACCCCTAAAAGGGTGCTGCACAGCAACCTTGGTTGCTGTATAGGAACCAGAAGCGAATCAGAGACTTACGAAATTTCGGGTGCGACTCGAAGCGCTGGCCGGAGGGCGGGCGATGAGCGAGTGGGCGAGCGAGGCAAGACCCAGCACCTAGGGTCGTGCGGCATACCTCCAGTGGAGACCTCGGTTATTGTGCCCTCGACATTGTGGTGGCGAAGAAGCGCAAGAGGGGCGCTGTGCTAGAATCGCGGAGCGAGCTGCCTGGAGTAATCTTGGCAGACACAAACTAATTGGAGCGATGCGCCTCACGGCGCGATGATTGTCTTCTGCCGTCAGCGGGGCAGTAGGCTTCCGAGGAACAGGGCGCCCAGAGGGTGAATGTTTGCCCCTATAGGGCGACAAACACGGAGAGCGAATGAAAATCACCCGAGAGGATGTGTTGCACGTGGCTGAGTTGGCCCATTTGGAGCTGACGGAATCCGAGGTGGAGACCTATCGGCGGCAGCTTGATTCTATATTGACCTATGTGGAGAAGCTCAACGAACTGGATACTGTGCAGGTGGAGCCGATGGCGCAAGTGCTGG
>QHYQ01000326.1 GCA_003224175.1 Acidobacteriota bacterium | reverse complement strand
GGCTTCCGGTGCCTTATATCTGTCATCCCTATCCTCTCGTGCGCTTGCGCGTCCTCACCCAAGGCGGGAGCCGGATGCGGTAACTCCGCTCGTCCGGATCTGTGGAGGGGGTATGAGCGATCATGATCCCTACTCCGACTGCTGGTTTCAGGCGATCCTGGTGTGGAGTGTTGTACCACTGCTTGCGGCGGCCGGCGAATTATTCTTGCTGTCACATCCGCCGAATCAGGCGCGTTGAATGTAAAGGCCGTATGCGTTATGTTCTCACCAGCCAAATTGGAATTTCTGGAATTCGCCGCGGAGCGATTCGGGGAGGAATGAGATATGAATCGCCGGGACTTCTTGATTTCGGGGTTGGCCTCGTTCGGCCTTCCCTCGCTTGGCTCGCTACCACTCGTATCGGCAGATGCGAACGAGCGCGCCGGCAACCAGACGAACGTTACGCTCCGTATCGCTCCCATATCCCTGGAGATCGGACCAGGCAAAATCGTAGAGACAGTAGGTTATAACGGCTCCGCGCCCGGCCCGATCCTGCGATTCAGAGAAGGAAAACCCGTCACCGTAGACGTGTTCAACGACACGGACGTCCCCGAGACCGTGCACTGGCATGGGCAACTGATTCCCTCGGCGGTAGACGGATCGGTGGAAGAAGGAACGCCCGACGTCCCCGCTCACGGCCATCGCCGCTATCGCTTCACGCCCAAACCCGCGGGCACGCGCTGGTATCACACGCACTCGATGGCGCATGCCGATCTAACCCGGGCTGGTTTCTCGGGCCAGTATGGTTTTGCGATTGTCGAGCCCGCCCGGCATCCCGGCGACTACGACCAGGAAGTTTGTATTGCAGCCCACCACTGGGAACCGTCTCTGGCGCCCAAGGGCCCGGCTGACAATGGCTGGGAGATCGCTTATCGCTCGGCAACTTTGAACAACAAAATGCTCGGGAGCGGCGAGCCGCTTCGCGTGCGCATGGGCCAGCGCGTTCTGTTTCGTTTCATGAATGCGAGCGCCACGGACGAGATCAGGCTGGCGCTTCCCGGCCATCGCTTTAACGTGATTGCCATGGATGGCAATCCTGTGCCTCGTCCCCAGACCGTCGATTTTGTTTACCTGGATATCGCCGAGCGCGTGGATGCCATCGTGGAGATGAATAATCCCGGCGTGTGGCTTCTCGGTTCGGCCAATGAAGAGGAACGCAAGATGGGCATGGGCATGATCGTCGAATACGCGGACAAAAGCGGAGAGCCCCAATGGCAACAGCCGGCCGGCATTGTCCGCGGCCCGTGGGACTACTCGATGTTTGGGAGCGGGGGCACTGCGCCGGCGCCCGATCACACCTTCGAGATGAAGTTCGAAAAGATTCCGGGGCATAAAGTCGACTTCAATCGCTGGACGATCAATGGCAAGTCTTTCCCGGATACCGAAAAGCTGCGTCTGGAAAAAGGCAAGCGCTACAAGCTCTTCTTCGACAACAAGGACACCGGCGACATCCACCCGCTGCATCTGCACCGCCACACGTTCGAGGTCACGGAAGTCGGGGGAAAACCTATGGCCGGCCTGATGAAGGACGTCGTCAGCGTGGGCAGCCGCGGAACCGCCGCCATAACTTTTGTCGCGGATAATCCCGGCTTGACGCTCTTCCACTGCCACATGCAACTGCACCAGGATTTCGGGTTCATGCAACTGCTGGAGTATGCGTCGTAGCCAGCCGTTCGACCCGCTGGAGGCCTGCTGGTTTCTTCTGGCCGGTCGGCAATAATGCCGCCACGCCTGTGAGCTCACTTGCGATAAACGATTCCGCCCTTCATGACGAAAGCCACTTTCTGCAGGACGCTGATGTCTTGCAGCGGATTGCCAGGCACAGCGATTATATCGGCGAAGTAGCCCGGTTTCAGGGCGCCGATCTGCCCCTGCCAGCCGAGCAATTTAGCGCCGGTGATCATATCGGCCTGCAAAGCGGCGAGTGGCGTCATGCCGTATTTGACCATCAGAACAAATTCACGTGCCTGCGTGCCGTGGGCAAAAGGCCCGGCGTCAGAGCCGACGGCCACGGGCACGCCGGCGGCAAGCTGTTTGCGGAACTGCTGTGCGTGAAATTCGAGCAGTTGGCCCCAGATGGCCTCTTCCGGTGAAGAGGGATGTTGGGCAAAGTACTCCTCAATAGTGAACGTCGGCACGGCGGGGACTTGCTTTTCATGCATCAGCCGCATGGTTTCATCGCTCAGCTGATAGGCATGATCGACGGAGGCCACACCGGCTCGAACGGCATAAAGCGCGCCGGGCTCGCCCGTGGCGTGGACGGCAACGCGTTTGCCCACCCGCGCGGCTTCGCCGACCGCGGCGCTGAGTTCGGCTTCCGTATATTGATAGGGCGTGGAGAATTGGCCATTCCGAAGAGAGTCTTCGCCGGTTTCGTAGATCTTGATGAAGTCCGCGCCTTCCTTGATCTGCCCGCGAATGACGGCCACGAGTTCGGCGGGATTATTGGCATAAGTAGCGTTCGGAAAGACGCGCTGTTCGGGATTGTATCCGATCGCATCTTCGTGCCCGCCAACGATGGAAATCGCGTTCCCGCTGATCCTCAGACGAGGACCTGGGATCAGACCCTGATCGATTGCATTGCGCACGGCGGTGTCCGCAGCCCCGGCGCCTTCGGTGCCCATGTCGCGTTCCGCCGTATACCCGGCCATGAGATCTGCGCGGGCAGCCAGCGTGGCCACGATGGTTCGCTGCGGCGCCGATTCCTGAACCGTCTGCAGATCCTCGGCGCCCGGATGCAGAAATAAGTGCACATGCGCATCGATCAACCCCGGCAGCAAGGTTGTGTCGCCCAGATCGATCGTCTGTGCTCCCGCTGGATGAGTAACCGCGGAACCGACCTCGGCGATGCGTTCGCCCTGCACCAGAACTTCGCCGGGCGCCAATATTCGTCCGGTTTCAATATCCAGCAGGCGCGCGGCGTGCAGCGCAATGGGCGCCGGCGTGGGATTTGTTTGAGCTGGCGCGCGATATATGAGCGCGAGAAGGCACGCAGGCAATGCCAGTAGATAAACGAAGCGCTTGGCCATGGCTCGGCGCGATGGTACCACTTCTGTCGGCTTCCGCGGTTTACCGGGAATTGCCGATTTCACTAACGTCAAAAAAGAAACGGGCCGCAGGACATCACTCCGGATGCCTGCGGCCCGTTAGCGGCTAGCGAAGTTTCGCAGCCCTACTAAGTGCCTCTACGAAACCGGCATGATGCTTCCGGTAAAGTAGAAGATTCCGTACGCCTTGATGCTGCCATCCGACTGAGGCAAACCGAAGACCTTCACCGGCGTGTCCGCGACCAGATGCGCGGCAACGTTGCTCAGCCCTGCGGAAGTGGTGAGGTCCTGCGGGCTGACCGTGATGATGCCATTGCTCTGGCGGTCAACTTGGTAGACGAGCGTCGCGGAACCAGAGACGGCGCTGGCATCAACCGTAACTTGGTTAGTGCCCCCACTCACCTTGATGCTGAAGTTGCCGCCCGTCGAAGTGCCATTCGTGACCCATTGAGTGGCAACGGTCGCCAGGGGAACAGGTGTTGGCGCTAACACCGTCCACGGCACGAACCACCCAGTAGAGTTCGCCTGATCGCCCCATGTGGCGTAGCTGCCGCCGACGGCCGTCAGCGTGCCTACGGTTCCTCCAAAGTTCGCCGAGCGATTGGTAGCGTTGACGAAATCGGTGATGGCATTCGCTCCGCTATCCACGATGGTCGGAAAGGCGAAGAACCACCACTTGAAGCCGCTAATTGTGGCGCCCGTAATGGGGTCCTTACCGTTTGGCGTGGAGCTGGAGATGTAGGGCATCGTCTTCGTGTAGTCGTCCGTGGATGTTGCGAAGTGCCGCGTGTAAACGAAGCTGCTAGGGCTGGGCGAGGAGATCGACCCGTCAAAGCGCGCGATCTCGATATCCACGGTCTGAGCGACAAGCGGGACTTGCAAAGGGTCGTCGCAGGTTATGTGGACCTTGAAGCCGCGAACGAGATTGGTCAAAAAGGTCGGGCCGGTGCCGATGGGCTTGGCGTCAGACGACGGATTCGCCGGCATGCGGAAGAAAAATTGCGTGTTGCCGTCAACATTCACCGTTACCGGCGCGCCGTCGTCATTGTCCACCACCAAGCTGGAGCTCAGTACGTGGAGGACATGGCCTTCCGGACTGATCCAGACCGCATTGAAAGAGCTGCTGGCCCAGATACGTACCGCGACCAACGAGCCATCGACCTGATAGCGTGCTGCTACTCGCACGAACTTGCCCGTCAGCGACGAGGCCACGGAGCTGAAGTTCATGATCGTGCTGTGCGTTTTGGCGTCCAGGTCGTAAAAGAGTGTCCCATTGGCGGCATCGGGCAGAATGGTAAGGCTTTGCGAAGAGGCGGTTGACTGCTCGGGAGTGGTCACTGGTTTGACCGGGAAAACCCGGGCGATCGTAATGGACGTGTTATCCGAGGAGACAGAAGTGACGCTCCCATACAGATGACGCAGAATAAGTCGCGTGATGTCCCGAATCGGATGGTGGCGGAAAGGACCGTTGAAATTTACGGCCCACATGATCTGTCCGCTGGAGGGGGGCACGTGCGCGACGATGAAAGCCGGATGCGACAAATCGAATTCCAAATCCAGAGCGTTGTTCTGATTGGCCGTTACGACCAGCGGTGAGACAAAGTTCACGTTGAGCGGAACCGTCAGACTTCCGGCGCTTCCGGTCGCTCCTTGAATTTGTATTTGGCTGGAGGGCACAGTGGCTCCAGGTGCACCGGCAAACCCCGGGTCAGGGTCGGACGACGCGGTCAGCACAACGTCGCCGGGATTGGCGCTGAGCGTGAGAGTAGCGCCCGTGTAGGTCCCAGCGGGCACGCTGACGTTGCCGATGATTTCAGCGAGTTGATCGAGTTCTACCAGGTTGATCAGCGGAGCCGGGCTGGGAGCGGTGAAAACCACCACCGGCGTTCCGCCACCATGAGGCTTCAGGGCGATGCTCAAGACTTTGACCCCAACAGTGGCCCAGTCGTTGGTTGGGTCGTCGCTAATCATCATGGACAGTTGGCCGGTCTGAGTTCCCGAAGACCCATTGGAAGAACCGTAATTGCTGCCGCTGCCGCAGCCCCAGAAAAGGAGCGGGAACACCGCTACGAAGCCCACAAGTACACGAGTAAGTCTCGAATTCATCGGAATTCTCCTTAGGAGCCTGTTCGGTGAAACAGTCCCCTGACTCTTCTGTTCTGTTATGGTCCGCTGGTTAGACCCGGACCACTCTTGAGCGCCAGGATCTCTCGCCCACTCATCCAACAAAACACACCGACTGGAAGATAGTTGCGCTGGAGCAGAGAATGAGTGATGGTACGAAGGTACTACTACGGCTCAACTGATAAACGGAGTCTCGCTTTCGTTTGGCCGCGCCATTAGGCTTTGCTTGACTTCGGAAAAATCTGAAAGTACAAGTTGAGCCTACCAGTTTACCGGACTGGCGGGTGCACCACGCCTCCGAAGAGTACGTGTAGTGCCTGAAAGGACCATGAATCCCCATTTATCGATTGTTGTGCCCGCGTATAACGAGGCAGCGATACTGCCCATCACGCTCGATTGCCTTCGCGGATTCCTGAGCCATCAATCATTTGCGTCCGAAGTGATCATCGTGGACGACGGCTCGACGGATAATAGTTCGGTTCTCGTCGGAGAATGGCAGCGCGCTTTTGAAAGCCTTCGGGTGTTGCGCAACTCTGTGAATCTGGGCAAGGGGGCCAGCATTCGGCGGGGAATATTGGCCAGTCGCGGGAAGTGTGTATTTGTGACGGATGCGGATTTGCCCGGCCGCCCCGAGGATATCTTGAGATTGCTGGAGGCGCTGCGCGACGGGGCCGCTGTGGCCATCGCTTCGCGTCGTTGTGCGCCGATGAACTCCGCTCCCAGCCGCTCGCGTTTCCTCGCCAGCATCGTATACAGGGCGCTGGTGCGCGTGATTCTGAAATTGCCACTGCGCGATACGCAGTGTGGTTTCAAGGCCTTCGTGCGCGAGCCGCTTTTGCCGGTAGTCGAGGGGCTTCGTTTAGACGGATTTTCGTTCGATGTTGAATTCCTCTTCGCCGCTTGGAAACGAGAGCTGCCCATTCGGGAGGTCGAATTTGACGTGGTCGAACGGCGCCCCACTCGTCACGCGATCTTGCTGCAGTCGCCGCGCATGCTCATGGACTTGCTGAAGATCCGCTTCACGCCCGGGCGGCCGTCACGAAATGCAAGGGCACAAATCGCGGACCTTGGACCATCGCGGAGTCCTTCCGAGGGCCACTCTTTGACGCGAGATTGTGATTTGCCGCGTCAGAGCTGACGCTTCGAGCTGCAGGTTTAATAGACAAGGTCCTCTTCCAAATCGCGGAAGTTGCTAAGGCGAATCCCCAGGCTTCCCAGGATCTCCTTGACTTCCGGTGCAGTCAAAGCAACCAGCTCGGCTTCGCGCTCGCGCGAGAGCTCCCCGCGAAGAGATTCCACTTGCGCGATGGCGTATCCGGGATGGCACATCAACTCAGTGGTGCCATTCGGCACCAGGGCGAGAAGGGCGATCAAGGCTTTCGTATCCAAAAATCCGGTGTGGGCGAGGCCCAAAAAAGCGTCCGGGCAGACGAGGCCAGCCATGCGCAATTGCTCTCTGAATCGCCACGCGAATGAGCTCACCCCATAGGCGATGGCGGACCGCTCGAGCGTGGCGATGCCGGCGCCGCCAATTTTCCAAAGCAAGGGTAACGTTGCCTCGAGGTCTTCCGCTGGACAGCGGACGTTGGGGATGCAAAATTCGCGCGCCAGCGCGATCAGAATCGGAGAAAGCTGCGGCAGGACATGCACATGCAGGTGACCATCCAAATGGCTTGGCCGGAGGCCCGCGTCAAAGAGCTTGAGGACTTGGGCGCGACATTCCGCATGAATATCCTCGAGGCTTATTTGCCTCCCAAGAATTCTCATCCAGAGCTGGAAGGGGCTCAGGTGCAGCTCTCCGCGCTCGTTCACGAGGCTGGGGATACGAGCGGCAGGCGAGACGGGCCTTCCCTCACTGATGTTGAGGTGCACGCCGACGGACAGCTGGGGAAGCTGCTGGCTCGCAGCAATGGCCTGGTCAAACGCCGGACCATTCGCAAGGAGTGACGTGCTCGTCAGAATGCCGTCGCGATGTGCGACCATAATCCCGCGATTGATGCCCTCGGTGAGACCGAAATCGTCCGCATTCACGATCAGCCGTTTCATCGCTTAAGGCTTCCGTAAAGATCATCCGTCATGTCCAGGCTTTATATAAACCTTAAACAACCATGATTCCGGCGAAGCGCCACTTTTTGTCACAGTTTGCGGTTTTCATTGTCGTAATATGTCACTCGAGCGAATAGGAAAGTCGCGACGACCGTTGCGGTCAAGGATGCGCCCGCGTGTAGCCCCTTCATTCCCAAGGGTTTCGAGAAATGTGCCTCAAGAATAACCAGCCTCCGCCTGGCATGGCGGCTGCCGTGCACCTAATACAGGCATAAGGCAAGGCGACCAAGAATCCCAGGCGCCTGCGGAGGAAACGAATTCAAATGCGTAACAAACAAAAGGGTTTCTCGTTAATTGAGCTGTTGATCGTGGTGGCGATCATTCTGATTATCGCTGCCATTGCCATCCCCAACCTGTTGCGGTCGAAGATCGCCGCCAATCAGGCTTCGGCGGTGGGCTCGCTGCGTACCTTGAACACGGCGTGCATCGCTTATTCCACGAGCTATGGAACATTTCCGGGGGCGCTCAGCAATCTGGGCCCCATCGGTTCTAGCGGCACGGCGAGCTCCACGTCGGCAGACTTGATTGACTCTGTGCTGGCCGCTGGTACCAAGAGCGGCTACACATTCAAGTTCACGGCTGGCTCCAGCAACCAGTCTTACACCATCACGGCTACACCCATCACTGCGGCCACGACCGGACAGAACATGTATTTCACCGATCAGTCGGGCGTGATCCGCTCGGACACCTCTGGCTCGGGCGCAAGCTCCGCCAGCACCCCAATCGGCAACTAAGTCTTTCTGGGTCGCACGGACAAGAAGGAGAGGAGTTCAACTCCTCTCCTTTTTTCTTTTGTCCTTCAATTGTCCGGCAAGAGTCCGGCCGCCAGGGTGTGATATCTTCCGCCGAAAACAGACCTGGATCGATAATGGAAAATTCCGCAGCGTTTCCGCCAGGATCTACCCTCCAAATTTAGGAACCATCCCCTAGCTTCCTTGTCCAGGGCAACGTCAATCAAAAGTGGATGGTTCTGGCCCACATTTCGAAAATGCGGCCTACCGGGAGTTGGCCCTGGTGGTTTGGTGCCGCCCTCATTCGTTTTCTCCGCGCGCGGCACCTACGAGTTCGAAACGTTGGCGAATATGATGTTGTGGCGAGGGATCCCTGCGGTTTTCCCCTTGGAATATTTTCCAGCCCAGTTGATTGATCGGGCATCCTCCTTTTTGGCAACGCTCTATGCCAGTCGCAAAATACAGTGACTCATAGCAACATATGCGAGTACTGTTCTCGCGCCTTGTCGGGGCCCACAAGATAGCCAAATGCATCCAGCAGGACAGCGTCGAAGTAGCCGTATTTCGAAAGCAATTTCTATCATGCTGTCTGGAAGCGACATCGAAGGCAAGCAATTCTCCGAGGAAACGAAGACTTTGGTGCTGAGTCCAAATGACATCGAATTGGACGTCTATGCAATTAATCACAGTATTTTGCGGCACTGCAAACAGTGTGGAACATCGACACCCTGGAAGGAAGCCGGCGGCGATGCCGATACCAAGTCGCCCTCCATCCCTGCTCAAAAGGAGCCGGAGCCCGAAGCGATGCCGGTCCCGGCAGTTCGTCCAGAGAACAGACGCAAGGACGTTCGCGCGAAGGTGAACTTTAGCGCCTGCATCCGCCATTCTGGTTTTCAGGAGATCGTCGTCTGTGAAAACGTCTCACGAGGTGGGTTTTGTTTTAAGAGTCGCAAGCGTTACGCCGAGAAGTCCATGATTCAAGTGGCAATTCCTTACTCTCCGGGCGCGCCCGGTATTTTCGTCCAGGCACAGATCGCGCATGTGCAAGAGTTGCCGGCCGAAAAGCTCTTCAGATGTGGTGCTGCGTATGTGAAATCGTAAAAGGTGTCCTGCGCAAAAAAATCGGTACGGCGAATGGGGCTGCGAATGAGTTTCTCTGCCAGAGGCCATAACCAAGACGCTCTCCACTTTCTCAGGCGCCGACTTTTCAGGCAGCGGCGTCCGCATTGAGCGTCACCCAAGCATGGGGATTGCTCCCGGGTAACCCGTTACCCGTCTGGCGATGCGGCAATCGTCCAATGGATGGCGACCGCCCGTATAGCAGTCGAGTGAGGTGGCCGCGGGTGCATGTTATGCTCCCCGGCAACCGGAGGACGCTATGAAAATCACTCGGGTCATGTGCTGTTCTGCCCTGCTGCTGGTGGCGCGGGCAGCCTCGGCCCAACAACCGGCGAGCCAACCTCCGAAGGAACGCTCAACCCGGACGAAGGTGGTCCTGCTGGGCACGGGCACGCCCGTGCCCGATCCTGACCGTTCCGGTCCTGCCACCGCCATCGTTGTTGACGATAGCGCCTATCTTGTCGATTTCGGACCGGGTGTTGTGCGTCGCGCTAAGGCGGCTGTTCTCGACCGGCACATCACGGCGCTTGAGCCCGCCAACCTGAAGGTAGCTTTTGTGACGCACCTGCACTCCGATCACACGGCTGGTTATCCGGATCTCATCCTCACCGGATGGACCGCCGGTCGGCTCACACCCCTCGAAGTGTACGGTCCGACCGGACTGCAATCCATGACCGAGCACATTTTGCAGGCCTATCGGATTGACATTGAGACACGTACAAATGCAGAGGGAGACCAGCGCGGTAACCCCGAGGGTTGGAAGGTCAATGCCCATGAAATTAAGTCCGGAGTTATCTACAAGGACGCAAAAGTCATAGTCACCGCCTTCCCCACGAAACACGCCATGGAGAGCTACGGATACCGATTTGACACCCCGGACCGCAGCATCGTTATCTCAGGCGATACCAATCCTACGGAGGAGACGATCAAAGCTTGCAATGACTGTGACGTACTGGTCCACGAGGTAAGGACGCTGGAGTGGTTCGCCAAGCTGCCCGAAGGCCCCCGCTCGTTCGGGGCGAAGTATCACACAACGTCAGAACAACTGGCGGCACTAGCGACCAGAGCCAAACCAAGCTTGCTCATTATCTATCACAGCTGGACTTCTTGGTGGCCTAGTGTCTCCTCCTCAGGCAACCAGCGTGTTCAGCCGACCAATGGCGAATTCCATTCCTCACCCGATGTGCTCCAGAAAGAGATCGGCTCGCGATACTCGGGAAACTTCGTCATCGGGCGGGATCTCGATGTGTACTAGGTTTCTCCACCTCTCGGCGAACAGTGCTCCCGATGCGAATGCGAAGGTTCCGATTCGAAGAGGATCGTCGGCCGCTCTTCCACAATCCCTTGCTTCCGAATCCCCCGTTATCCGGGTGCAACCCACCTTTGCCTGTCGAGTGGAAGATCCGCAGCTAAGGCGTTCCGAGCCGCGTGCCAGGCGGACGCCGTCGTTCCTCTGATGCATGCAGGTGTTAGCAGACTATCTATTACTTACCCACCATCAGAAGTGTAAACGAGCCCGGCAGCGGGGGTCCGAGGGCCATGCGACCTGGCACTGGTGGCGGCGCGTCAGCCGGAAGCGGCCCGTACTCGAACGCCATGCTGAGGACGTGATTCGTCTTTGTGTCCAGCACCATGTTCCTGGCGCCCACCATCGTTTTCAGCCTCTGCTCCACCTCGAAGCTGGTGGGACTATTTTCCTTGATGAACACGATCGAGCCGCCGCCTGCGGTGCTTATGGCTTCCATCGTGGCGGGATTGAACGCGACGGTATCCACGTTCACGTCGGTCGGGAAGCTGGTAATGATGTTGCCGTTTTCGGCGTTCACAATCACCACTACAGGTGACGGCAGGCGCCAGTACGCAAACAGGACATGATTCTTCGCGTCCAATGACAGCCCGCTTCCGTTGTCCACATTCTTCGAGCTAAGGTCGTAGTGCGCTGTAACGGTCAGCTTCTTCGCGTCCACCACGGCAACGTTGGCCTTATCCATGATATTCACGTAGACCGTGCCTTTGCCGTCGCTCACCGCCTGCTCCGGTTGTCCGCCCAAATCAAGCGTCCCAACCACGGTGCCTTCCTTGCCGTCAATTACCGTGGCATACGGCGGCATGTGGCTCAGCACCCAAACACGCTCGTTGTAGGGATCAAACATGATCCCGTCGGGGCGCCCGTCCACGTCAATGGTCCTGATCGTTTGCAAGGTGTTCGAGTCCCACATGGTGATGGGCTTGGTGGTGGAGAAGCCGTGGTGGGATTTGGGGTCGACGGCAGCACCGCCGGACTTGATGCCGGCAATCGAGCCCGCTGGTTCCAGCGTATCCAGATTGAAGACCATCAACTGCCCCATCGGACCACTCCGCGGGACGTATAAACGACGCCCTTCGACATCCGCGGAAATATAGTCAAAGCCGCCCTCGCCGCCAACTTTGGCTGTTTTCAGCACCCTGTAAGGACCGGAGGCTGAGCTGTGCTGGGCGAGTCCAATAGATGCTGGCAATGAGATAGACAGTGCGAGGAGAACTGCTACGCGAACTGGTCGCATGAATATTGCCTCCGTTGTCCTGCAATTCACGTGGCCCGAAACTGGGAATATACACCATAATCTCAATCTGCCGCAGGCACTTAGCGAATTCCGTTGATCGGGAGTTATATTCTTCGGCGTCACCTGGCCGGATCGCTGGCTGTCGGTTCCAAACTAACGCTGTCGATTTTGGCAACCCTGCCGTCCTGCTGAAGGCAATTGCCGTGATTGCCAGATC
>QHYQ01000325.1 GCA_003224175.1 Acidobacteriota bacterium | reverse complement strand
AGCCGAAGATATCGCGCAACAGGCATCGATCGATCTTCGCGTCGAGCCCACTGCTACTCCCCCGGGCGAAAAAACAACAGACGCCTACAACTCGTTCTGGCGAGATGGTTATTGGTACAAAGTGCCGGTGACAAGTCTCCACACGTCCCAGATAGTGGATCCACCAGATGGGCGATTGCCTGCGCTAACTCCTGCTGCCAGGGAACGACAGCAGGAAGCGTACGACAGGCTCAATCGTCCAGCTACGGGTCCGGAAGACCGGCCTCTGTCGAGCCGGTGCGTTCGACCCATCGGGGTCGGTCCGCCGTTTACGGGTTCAGGCCCTGGAGGTCAAGCGAGTACTTTCCAGATTGTGCAGAGCCATGACGTGGTGGTCGTTCGTCCGGAAGCCCATGAATCGCAGATGATTTACCTGGACGGACGAGCGCGTCCTCCTGAGAACCTTCGTCTCTACAAGGGAGCTGCGCGCGGGCATTGGGAGGGCGATACACTCGTAGTTGATTACACGAATTTCAAGGATTGGGGAATGGAAGCTTTCGCTGCCTATGGCACCACCGAGAAGGTGCATCTCACCGAGCGCTGGAAGCGCCTGGATGAAAACCACCTTCTTTACGGGTTCACAATTGAGGACCCGGGTACTTGGACGAAACCATGGAGCATAGAATTTGTAATGTGGCGACTGACGGATCAGGAGCAACTCGTAGAGTATGCATGCCATGAAGGCAACGTCGGTTTGGAGTTCACGTTGTCCGCAGCGCGGGCTAAAGAGAAAGAGGACGAGAGTGGTGATCACCAGTGACGTTTGAAAGCTCGTGGGGAGGTTGAGTCCGATGAGAACTCAAACTTTTTTTATGTTCATACTTGTTGCAGCGGCGACTTTCCCGTTGGCCACTCCGTCGGGCGCGCATCACTCGTTTGCTGCCGAATACGATGCCGATAGGCCGGTGACTTTAACAGGAAGCGTTACCAAGATGGCTTGGATCAATCCTCATTCGTGGATCTACATTGATGTCAAAAAAAACGATGGAACCGTTGAGAACTGGGCGGTGGAAGCAGGACCTCCGGGTACGCTGATCAGAGCCGGGTTCACGAGGGATTCTTTGGCGGCCGGTACCGTCATCAAGGTGAACGGTTACCGTGCCAAAGACGGGGCTTTGCGAGCGAACGGACGCGATATTACATTGCCGGATGGGCGGTTACTCTTCGTCGGCGGATCAGGCCCGGGTTCATCAGGCCCGGGTGTACCTCCCAAAGATCCTCCTGCCGAGAAGAAGAAATAAGCAGAGGCTCCGGTGTGAAAGCCTCAAAGAGGCAAAGCATGGTTGATCACCATGACGCTCGTAAATGGATGGGTGCAGTGGCACTGGCCTTTGTGACCGGAGCGTGCGGCACGGCGATATGCGCTTCACTACCTCGGTCCCCACAGGATGCTTCCGCTGTTACACACCGCACGAATGAGCTCGGCATGGAATTCGTCATGATTCCTCCCGGCGAGTTTCAAATGGGGTGCTCCGAAGGTGCGAAACCGAACGAGTGCAGTAAGGATGAAAAGCCCCGGCATCGAGTAGAAATCACGAAAGGTTTCGAAATTGGAAAGACGGAAGTGACACAAAAGCAATGGCAGGCCGTAATGGGCTCAAATCCCAGCGCCTTCAAGGGCGACGACCTTCCGGTGGAGCAAGTCACCTTCCAGCAGGTGCAGGAATTCCTTAACAAACTGAACGGACGCAACGACGGGTTCCTTTACCGGCTGCCCACAGAAGCCGAATGGGAATATGCAGCGCGCGCCGGCACCACAGACCAATACGCGGGGTCACTACACGACATGGCTTGGTATAACGACGGCCAAGCGGCCGCCAGGGGAAGCGGCGCCTTTCAAAACGAAAACTCCCCCGTTGGCCTTTTGGTGCCCAAGGCTCATCCTGTAGCGACCAAAAGCCCAAACGCTTGGGGCATCTATGACATGCGTGGAAATGTAGCGGAATGGGTAGAGGATTTTTACGACGGTAACTATTATTCGAATACTCCCGCGGCCGATCCTAAGGGACCTGCTACGAGCGATGGTCATGTCGTACGCGGTGGGTCCTTTCGTGTCTACCCCTGGCTGACGCGCGTTTCCCTTCGTACCATGTTTCCGGAGGGCTACGAATTTGAGGACTTGGGCTTCCGGGTGGCGCGCGAGAAACGTTAACGGTTATTTTTTGAGGAAGCAGTGCTGAAGAAGACGTTCTCCTCCTTATTAAGTTCGTTTGCCGCGATTGTTTGCTCGGCTGCGGCGGCGCTAGGGCAGGCCGGTGCCCCCACCCAAAGGGTGCATATCCCTGGAATTCCAAACGGGACTTCGATCTACCCTACCTCGACGGACCGGGAAACCAAATTCCTCTCCATCGGTTGTGTTGCGAGATCCGGCAACGGTGAATTCCGTGTGACGGACTGGAGGGGTGCCGAACAGCCGTCTGTAGCGAACGCACCACCGATTGCCGCGAGGCCACCATTGGTTCTACGGCTTCAAGGTGATCAGGACATGCTGAATTTCCATGTTGGCCATGAAGTGGAGATCAGCGGACCGATCGTAGAGGCAGCGACGGCGTCGCTCCCCGCGAAAATCAAGGTGGAGTCGATTTTGTACCTTTCGAAGGCTTGCTGGAATAGAGGGACCACGACCGCCGAATCCGCAACCCCTAAGCCATGAACGGCTGGGCGGAAGCGAAAGCGGAGCTTGAAAAGTGCAACAGCCTGTTGTCGGGAATGTGCTCACCTGTTCCCGCGCGACTCACATCCACAGTAATAATCATTTACGAATCGTATGGGAGGCTTTAGTGCGAGGGTCAGGGAGAGGCATCGCCATAACGAGTGTGATCGTCGTGATTGTGTCTTCGTTGTGGTTCAGCGTAGCTCCGTCGTTGGGGCAGACGACGCGTGCATTCAGGGCGCCGCGAACAGCGGATGGAAGGCCGGATTTGAACGGGATCTGGGAAGCTATTGGCACCGCGTATTGGAATATCGAAGCCCATGAAGCGAAGGCAGGCCCGATTGTTGTGATGGGCGCGGTGGGTGGAATTCCAGGTGGCCTTGGTGTTGTTGAGGGCGGCCCGCTTCCATATCGACCAGAGGCGCTGGTGAAGAAAAAAGAAAACGCCGAAAATTGGCTCGCTCGTGATCCGGTTGTCAGATGTTACCTGCCGGGGATACCGCGCGCGACCTATATGCCTTTTCCGTTTCAAATTGTGCAATCTCCCGAGTACGTCTCCTTTAGCTATGAATTTGCATTCGCTTCGCGCGTTGTAAATATTGGAATGAAAAGTGAGGCCCCGGTCGATTCGTGGATGGGTTGGTCGCGCGGTTCGTGGGACGGGGATACATTGGTTGTCGACGTGACTGGGATGGTCGAAGACACGTGGTTTGACAGCGCCGGAAATTTTCATAGCGACGCGCTGCACCTCGTGGAACGTTACACTCCCACGAGTCCTGATTCACTCCTCTATGAAGTTACCGTCGAAGATCCAAAGGTTTTTACTCGTCCATGGAAGATGAGTATGCCGCTTTATCGACGGTTGGATAAGAACATGCAGCTATTGGAGTATAACTGTGTGCCATTTGTAGAAGAACTCATGTACGGGCACCTTCGCAAGACGGAGCCCGCTGTGCCTTCCCCCGGGCGAAAAAACGAGTGATGAGAGTTCGCCTGGGGGCAGCGTTATAACAGGCGGGCCCTGCCTCTCTTCTACAGAATTCTGGACATTCATCTAGCCAATCGGTGGAGTTGAACGGAGAATTGACGCCTATATCAACCGTTTGTTAGCTTGAAAAGCCCGCACGCACCGGGGAACCGTGTCGATACCGGTCGAATTCAGTATTGGCGAAGACCGCATTGCAGCCGGTGGCGGGTTAGAGATGATACCGATTCGCCGCTATGGGTTAGCGTTCTTGTTCGTGGCGGCTGCGTTCGTCTCGACTCTCCTGTTGCAACGTTTCTTTCCATATCCGTTTCTTTTCGTGTTTTTTGCCGCTGTGATTGCAAGCGCGTGGTTTGGTGGAACGAAGGCAGGATTTTTAGCAGTTCTGGTTTCAACGCTTCTGGTCGATTATTTCTTTCTTCCTCCTTTCCGTTTGCGGTCGAGGCTAGCGATATTGCATATTTTGGCTCGTTCATCGTTTGTGCCGTGGTAGCGAGCTGGGTAAGCTCTTCGATGCGCAAGACCGAAGAAGCCCTTCGGCAGGCTCGTGACCAACTCGAAATCCGTGTGGCGGAGCGGACCTCTGCACTCCAGAAATCAATTGCTGAGCTGCAGGAGAAGGAGCGCCAGCGGTTGCTGTTGGAGAGCGAAAAGTCCGCACTCTCCGATAAGCTCGAAACCCGAAAGGTTGTCGACCGTGCCAAAGGCATCTTGCAACGCGATCTCAAGATCAACGAGGAAGATGCGTATCGCACCCTCCAAAGAGAGAGCCAGCAAAGGCGCAGATCCATGCGGGAGATCGCAGAATCGATCATCTTAAATGATGATTTGAAGCGGGGTAGCCAATAATCTCAACGTAAGACGGAATTCCCGTTCGAGTCCGGTCAGCCTTGCCATAAGTTTGGCGTTGACTCTTACCCACAAACTCTGCAAACTTCCGGCTGGACTGACCGACAGTGAGGTCGCTCTGACTCCCTCTTTCGACGCTGAAATGAGGGTCCGCTGCACCGATTCTTTTTTCGCTGAGCATCTCGGGCACGATGCAGTGTCCAAACTAATTACACACCAGGCTCGATGAAGAGCCGTTAGGTTAGCGACGAATTTGTGCTGACTGCGCGGTCTTTTTCTGTTTTTGTTCCCGCGGCAAATCGCGGCCGGCTGCGGACCCTGCGCGACGGTTCCGCGGGTATTTCAGCGAGCCTTTCAGAAAAAATGCCGATGTCGAATATCACTCTAGCTTTCATCAGAGCACAGGTAACGCCTCCTTTTCTTGTGTTTTCGGATCTGGCAAGGCAGGTCGCCAGGGTCGTCCCGGAAACATGGGACAGATTCAGTTTTCGCCGCTTTTGGGGAGAAGGAATCCTGTCGACGGACGCCTATTTTGTGATGGACAGCTACGAAAATGTCAGGCTGAGGAACAACTTCAGGAATGCGGAGCCCCCGCGCACTCCAGAAAAGCCGGAGGCATTCATCGGCACAGAAATCATTCGTGGCAGTTTCTGTCCGCAGGCGGCCGCAATGCTCACCGCACTGTTCCTGCGGCACTCCGGCAAAGTGCTTCGTATCGCGACCGATACAGAACCTAGCGTCAAGAGGGATGCCATTTTAATTTGTTACGGCACTCCCGACATGAACTTCAAAACTTTTGACATCGAAGCACGGGCGGGAAGCAGCTTGTGCCAATTCCTATTCACTGCAGAGGGCCAACGAGCATTTAGGCTCGGTGGGCAACTTCATTCCATGGAAAATCGCGGCGGCGTTATCTATGACAAGGCTATGGTCCTGAGGTTAACGAATCGCCAGGATTCCAATCGCCCTCATGTAGTTTGTGCCGGGCTCACGGAATGGGGCAGTCTCGCCGCGGTCCACTATCTGACAAAGAACTGGAAAGGCCTCCACAAACGATTCGATAGCTTTGGGCAGCGAAGGGACTTTTGTGTGCTGCTTGAGGTCCAATGCGGACAATTTGAAAACGCAAGGGAACTTACTTCCGTAGTTTGGTGGGAGCCCCCGTCAGCACCAAACCCCATCCTGGTGTCAAGCCATGTCTGAGAACAGATTGATACGCCTGATCAGAAAACCCGCTAGAACTGTTTTCCTTCCTACGGCCACATGACAACTAATCCCCTCCCAACAAAAACGCCGGGTACAGCGCGTCCTGTCGCCAGAGTTCTCGTGGCCACCACCGCCATGCTCAGCTTTATCTCCTTTTGGCGGGCTGCTGCAATCGTGCTCAATGACATGGGTTCCTCCGCCTTTTATGCTGGCGCGATCGCTGAGGAAGCCTTCGGCAAAACAGCGCCTTGGTTCATCCTGTCTATCATGCTCTTCGCATACGCGGTTCGCGCACTGTACATGGAAAGCTGCAGCATGTTCGTTCGTGGTGGCGTGTACCGCGTGGTTAAAGAGGCCATGGGCAGCAGGCTCGCCAAAATCTCCGTATCCGCCTTGATGTTTGACTATATCTTGACGGGACCCATTAGCGGGGTGTCCGCAGGCCAATACCTCACTGGCTTTCTAAACGACTTCCTCCGGTACGCGCATTTGAATATTGCCCTGCCGGAAAATCTGACTGCCGCGCTTTTTGCCATTGCCGTGACCGTCTATTTCTGGTGGGAGAACGTCAAAGGCATTCCGGAATCCAGCGGAAAAGCACTGCGCATCATGTACGTGACTACGGTAATGGTCGTGCTGATGCTCTCGTGGTGCGGTTATACGCTTTGGGTGCGAGGCGCACATCTTCCGCCATGGCCCGAGCCGTCCAATATGCATTTCTCCGATCAGGCACTCGGCTGGCTGCGTCACACAAACTGGCCCTATACGATCGGCCTTGTCGGTATTTTTATCGGATTGGGGCACTCGGTCCTGGCCATGAGCGGCGAGGAGACTTTGGCCCAGGTCTACCGGGAACTTGAGCATCCTAAAATTCCGAACCTCAAGAAAGTCGGCTTCATCATCTTCGCCTACAGCCTGATTTTCACTGCCGGCGTATCGTTCTTCGCCGTGATGATCATTCCTGATTCGACTCGGCATCAATATTTCGGAAATCTGATCGGCGGCTTGGCGATGAATTTCGTGGGTCCGTATAGCCTCCGCTTAGTATTCCAGGCGTTTGTCGTCCTTGTGGGCGTGCTGATGCTGGCAGGGGCGGTGAACACGGCAATCGTGGGATCGAATGGGGTGCTCAACCGTGTTTCCGAAGATGGCATTCTTCCGCAGTGGTTCCGGCAGCCGCACCGACGCTTTGGCACTTCGTACCGCGTCATCAACCTTGTCGTAGGCTTGCAGATCGCCACGATCATTCTGAGCCGCGGAAATATCTTTCTCCTCGGCGAGGCCTATGCTTTCGGCGTGATGTGGAGTTTTGCCATGAATGGCGCGGCAGTGCTGGCGCTTCGCTACAAACAACCTGGATTCCGCGAATTCCGCGTCCCTTTGAACCTGAGAGTGCGCGGCGTGGAAATCCCCTTGGGCCTGGCCCTCATAACTCTAACATTGCTCGCGTTATGCACCATCAACCTCTTCACGAAGCAAATCGCCACTATTTCCGGCATCATCTTTACGGCAGCCTTCTTCGCTACCTTCACCATCGCCGAGAAGATTACGAAGCGGAGGGGCACCACGGGAGCAGAACTTGATCAGTTCAATGTTGCCTCGCGTACGGAACTGACGCCTGGCGGTGGTAGCCGCGAACGATTTGTGGGATGGCATCCTGAGAGCGGCAGTCAACCTGCAATCGTCAACAATCGTCCTGGGGCGTTCTACGAAGATGAGCGTTGCCGAACAGGCGCGCCAATTCGGCCTCGCCTGGGAAGGCCTGCCTGATCCGCGGCCCCCGTTTAATCTTGAAATCTTTACGCCCCTAGGTGAGCACGAGTTCTTCCTGCTCGGGCCGCATGCCCCCAACCTGACTCGGAATGAGGTGAATCTGGTCCACCAGCTCTGGCTGCGGCTAAGCGACCTCGTCAGGCCCGAAGAGTTGCACCATCATGACGTGGTGCACTTCGCCCTCAATGAGGTCAAACAGGAGTTGACACAAGGTAAGGAGCAGGATGTCGCTCAGCGCCTAAAGGAGCACCTTATCCAGAACAAGGCGCAGCGCAACCAGACGACACCATGAAAGATCTCGCCCCCGCACGGCCCTGCTATTTTTCTACCGCTCGGCCAATCTGTATTCCACCTACTTCAACGAAAGTTTCTTGTCGGGATCAGGCCGAACAATCAGGTAGGTAACGTCGCCTTCCTGACTGGCCCAGCCATGTGGCACGCCACCGGGAATGATAATCACATCGCCCTTGGCGACTCGGCGCGAGACTCCGCCGTCAATACCGTCGCCCGCCACATCAGTCCAATTCCCCAGATTGGAGGCCCGCGGCGTCGCGGGCTTTTTTAATGTACCGCCGGTCACCAGCATTCCGGCACCTTCGAGCACGTAATAGACCTCGGCGACGTTAGTTTGGTGCATAGTGGCGTTGGGCGGAGTGCCCTTCGGGCGAAAAACGCCAAATATGCCAACGCGGTAGCCTCCAGCGTCGACAACGCGCATGGGCCGATCGCTATTGCGATCTTGAGGCGCGCCTTTGATGAACGCCTGGACCTGCGCGGCGGTGATGTCCGTCGCGGCCGTGGGCGCCTGTGCCTGTGTCTTTGCAGAGGATGCAATGAGCAACAGGAACATTCCGGTGATTATTTTGCGCATGAGTGGCTTCTCCTTTTTTGAGCTCTCTGAATGCGGGAATCGACATTGTGGTCCTTAGGGCCTACTTGCCGGTGGCGTTGCCGGCGGGATTGGCGATCACATTCAAATACTGCAGCATCTCCGACGGCACGCAGATCTGTTCCACGAAATCCTGTTGGGGGATCCACCTGAATTTCGCATTGCTGATGACGAACGGTTTGGTATAGCTGCGCGGGAAGCCCAACGGATCGCAAGTCTTGAGAGGGTCATTTGACTCTCCGCAATCACTTAGTTATGCGAACGGCTCAGCTATGCGGCTCGAGCCCCGCCTCTTTAAATATCGCCTGCGCGTCGGGCGATGCCAGGAACTGCAGGAGCGCCTTAGCGCCGGCAGGATCGCTCGCGTGAGTCGAGATGAACCCCACCATCGGAGTGGGCGTGCAAATCTTCCGCGGCAGAACCCCTACGATATCGAACTTGTCCTTGTAGGGAAGCTCGTCGCTAAGAAGAAGCATGCCAATCTCAATGTCTCCGCTTTCCAGCCGCTGGTACGTCGTGGTAGCTCCGGCCGTCGCGCTCGGGGAGATGCCTGCGCCGCCGGGACCCAACATGACCTTACTCTTCGTAGCGATCTGGTCGGCAATGCCGAGCTTGTTAATTGCCTCCCAAGGGCCCTGCCCGGCGACCGTGAAGTCTGGGTCCTCATATCCGATGGATTTCGCCGCGAGGAGGGCCTTTTTGACTGCCGCCGGCGTGGAGATGTCAGGCTTGGGCGCGCCCTTCGGCACTGCGACACCTACCAGAAAGTTCGCAATCGGTGTCGCGCTGCCGGGGATGATGGTCCCGGAGGCGATCGCTCCGGGAAAAGGCGCGATGATGAGCGACACGTCCAGAGGCTGGCCTTTCGCCACCGTTTGCCTGGCGGCCGTGCCATTGACGTAAGTCACTTTTACTTTATTGTTCGTTTTGGCCTGGAAATTCGCGACGATCGTATCGATCGGCTTGCGGGCAATCGTGGGCGCCAGCAGCGTGATCTCACTCTGGGCGCGCGCGCTGACCCAAGCGCCAAATACAAGCGCGACAACGAAAATTGCTGAAAAGACATTCCTCGTGTGTTTCATGGAGTGCTCCCGCCGATAAGCTAGTATTTAACTCTAAGCTCTTGGCCGTGCTTATACACCAAGCGAACTCCGCGCCGCTACACTTTTCCGTCCGTAAGGGAACATGGCCTTGAGTCCGAGGGTTAGAGCTGCGGGGCGACGCTGCTGCGACAGCAATTTGCGGTTGAACGATCTGAGCTTGACACGTAAGACGCGGCTGGCGTATAGCCTTGCATGGCAATCGGCTTGCGATCGGGAATTCCAAATCAAAATCATGAAATTGGCATTCGTTGAGGATCGAAGCTGCCAACACGAGCGGCACTCTGAAGGGAAATCCGCATGAGATTGAGAGTAGTGATTCTTGCTGTAGTGTCTCTTCTAATTTCTCTGACGGCTTTCGGTCAGGAACAAGGCCAGACGAGACCTGCCGAAGCTCCGGCCACGGAAACCGTTGCAAAGGATATTCCTGGCGTTATCAAAGGCGGCACGAAAATTCAAGTCGTCATAGCCTCCGTTCCGGGACACGGAGCTCCCGGCGTGGCGGTGCAGGGTACAGAAGGGCCGATCGCGTTGCCTGATGGCACTATGGTCTTCTGCGAAACGATCTTAGGGCGAGTTGCGAAAGTCGGCGCAGCGGGGAACGAGTCGGTCTTCGTGGATGCCGCTGTAGCGAACGGTCCGAATGGCCTGGCCTGGGATCCCAAGGGCCGCCTGGTTGGGGCGACCACCGCCTCGGGGCATTTGGGAGTCCAAGTGATCTATCCCAAGGGCAGCGAAGCGGTGCTTGCCGATAAATTCGAGGGCAAGCCTTTTGTTCGACCCAACGATCTCTTTATTGACAAGAAAGGCGGCGTCTACTTCACAGATCCGGCCAACGTGCCTAATCCGCCCTCGCCGCCCGCGGTGTACAACGTTCCTCCGGCTGGTGGCAAAGTCATCAAAGTCGCAGACGGAATTGAATTTCCGAATGGCGTATCGATGAGCCTGAACGAGAAAATTCTCTACGTCAACAACACCGCAGGCGAATACGTGCTCGCCTTTGATGTCCAGCAGGACGGTACCTTGCGCAATCGTCGCAACTTCGCCAAGTACGAAGACCTGACGATTACAGGCGGGAAAATCGGGGGTGGAGGAGACGGCTTCACGATCGATACGACCGGCCGGGTTTACACTGCAGCCGGAGGTTCAGTTCAAGTCTTCAGTCCGAAGGGCGCGCTCCTGGGCAAAATACCGACATCGAGACGGCCGCAGAACCTTGCCTTCGCCGGTCCTGACATGAAGACGCTGTACGTGGTGGGCGGCGGCACCGTTTTCAAAGTGCAGATGACGGCCCAAGGAATCAAGAGCCGCGGGGGAAAATAGCCGGCGTCAACCTTGCCGCTCAAAATGCTTCGTCGTGGTGCGGGGCAGCGTCTTCATGGTCTTCATCTTTTTGAGATAATCCGGATGCGTCGTTTCGGCACCGCCCAGCGCCGCCTCAGGGGGTATGCCGTACTCCTTCGCAAAGTCGCTGAGAATGTCGTTCTTTCCGGGTAAAAAACTTGGCACGGACCCTGCCGGAATGATTGTCCCCTCTGGAGAAGGCTCGCAGGGGAACGCCGGGATGACCTGCTGGGGATCATAGACCCAACTAGACTCCCGAATGTAAGGCTCGGTCAAGTAAGCCGGATCGTTAATAATAAAAACCATCGTCAGATAATTGCCGAAGCGCGTGACTCGCGTGGTCACCGTGGCTTTCGGGCTGAGGGGCGCCCCAACGCGGGTAATGAAGCCTTCTTTAAGATGGTCGGTTGTGAATACCAGGGTATTGCCTTCCCATTTCCCGGTCGAAAAACCCGAAAATTTGTGAGCTGCATACTCTGGGGGGTGCGGCCGGCCATCCATCCAAACCCTAAAATCCGACCAGTAGGCATGGAAGTGATAATCAACGATCTGTTGGGTGGCGCTGTCCAGTTCTGGAGAAATGTAGAGCTGCGCTGGGGCAACACGTAATCCAATATCAAAGGAATGAGGTCTGCATATATTTTCCGGGAGATCAAACTGCTCCGGGTGGAAACTCTCTGCTCTTAATCGGCCTGCTTCACTGAGTGGAATCCCCGTATAGTCGCCAACGTCTCTCCCGTCATTGTAAATCCTGGGCGACCACTCGCCAGTAAGGTCCACCTGGGCCCAAAGCGACCTGGCCGGAAACACCAGAAACAACAGCAGAAGAAAATATAAGCTCTTCGTCTTCAGGCCGCTCTTTCTGAATCTCATCTGCTCGTCCTCCTACCAAGCGATTCGCGGAGAAATCGAATCAGCGTGCTTCATCAGCCCGGCAGGGCGTGGGATCCCATCCAGAACCCTCCGGAATCTTCTTGAAGTGCGCATGGGTGATGGAAGGCTCCATGAGATATTGAGGATCCGTTACCACCGTCGTTACCACAAGCCAAGTCTCACTACTGTAGGGGTCCGTAAAGCGATCAAAATTTTCTTCCATCGTCGCGTTGGCACCGTAAGGAACGCCATTCTTACGCAGATAGCCTGGACGCATTTGCGTGGTTACCACCTTGAGATAACCAGAGGTTTCTCCTCCCACCTCTCTCGGACCGCGTCCTACGGCCCCCGTGGCTCCCCCGACGCTTACGTCCCGTATAGGTCCACCACCGCCGGCACGCTGGGAATCGGGTCTGAATCCCTCCCAAGAGGCTGCCGAGTATCCTTGCCATTCAGGTGTTCGGTTCGCGGGCGCCGAGCCGCCGAAATGCAACAGACGAGTCTGAGTCCCGGAATCCGTATCAATTCGCAGCGTGGTGTCATCTTGCCAATAAATGTGCAGCCGCCCCGGAACCTGCATGATAGCTGCGGCGCCATACGCCTTGCATTCATTGCCCTCGGCTTTATCTTTTGCGGGATCCCAGGCATCCGCGACTTTACGGCCCTCTGCATTGAGCGGAACAATCACGTAGTCGCCTTTGTCCGGTATGACCATGCGGTAGCGCCAATACTCAGTGACAATCGATTCCCAATACCCGGTTAAATCCTTCGGGGCTGCCGCCCGTGGCGCTCTTGTGGCCGGGTTTTGGACCGCACCCCGCCCTTGGTTACCAAAACCTTGGGCGCCGAGGTGCGCCGCTAGCACTAGCGCCAACCCTGCCGCAAACATGAATATTCGCACCAGCGCAATTCGGTAGGGCATTTTCATTCTTGTCTCTGGCAGAAGTACGAGCTATACCCGCTTACTGAATATTGCCTTCCCACTTAAAGCCATCCGACGGGCGCTCCACCTTCATCAGTTGCAACCTATGATTCTCAACAACGCGCCCGGGATGGCCCGTAACGACGATCTTATCGCCAGGTCGGAGCGTCGCACTGGACACGCCCTTCTCGGTCAACTGCGCAGGCGCGGCCCACTCGATAACCCAGCTCTGTACCTCTCCTTTTTCGTCTGGGGCCTCCACTCTGACGAAGGAATGCGGATTGCGCCATATGAACTCTTTTAGTGTTCCTTCGATCTTTACGGTTTTGTCGCGGTCGTAAACCGAGTAAAAGGCGTGATGAGCGAAGGTCAGACTGCTGCCGATTGTTAGAAGTGCTCCGATTCCCAACAAGATTGCCAATGTGCGTTTCATAACCGTCTCCTGGTCTGCGTCAGAGAATTCTTACACGCGCGAACCCAAAACGACCGCCGCCTGACTCGCCCTTAGTTTCCATGGCTCTGTGAAGTTTCCTGCTTGCCGCTAAGACTCTTGTATGCCGCCTCGATGAACATGTCCGTCGTCCAGTTGCCCGTAGCGCTGCCATAAATCGGATCGTAATCTCGGGTCGGTTTGGTCGCCTTCACCTGCTCAAGCGTCATGCCCCGCTTGATCATGTCCTTCAGGCGGTCTCGAACGATGGTCACCATTTGCTGATAGAAAGCCAAGTCGGCGGCGTCGCTAAGCCTTCCATGGCCGGGGATGATCATCGTGCCGCCTTCCTGGTGGTCCGCCGCGATAACCATCTGCTTCAGGCGATTCAGGCCGTCGAGTACTCCCTGAAGGCTCCCACCGCGCTTCAGGTCGATGATGGGATATTCGCTGGGATCGAAAATATCACCCGCGCTGATCACATCGGAGCGGCGAAAAAGCACCATGCTGTTGGCGTCTGTATTTGCGGGCTGATGAAATATCTCAACGGCTTCGCCGTTAAAATAGAGGTTCTTCTGGGGTACTGAATACGTGTCGTTCGGCCAACCCCCTTCGGGCGTCGTCGCGACCTGCCCGGTCGGCGTGCTCATCCGGTCCAGAACAGTTTGAAAGGCAATGATGTAAGCATGAGATGCCGCTACCCGTTCGGTCACGGCGTATCGCTGGGAGTCGGTGGGTACGGGGCGGCCCGTCTTCCCGATGTTTTCGTTACCGCCGATGTGATCGCCGCTATCGTCGGTATTAATGATGTAAACGAGGGGCCGTTTCGATAGCGGCCGGATCGCCTCCAACACCTTATCGCTCATCGGTGCCAGCCCGGTATCCACCAGGAGGATGCCCTCCTCCCCTGCCTGCACCGTGATGTTGCCGCCCGCGCCTACCAGCATGCTGATATTGCCTTGGACGGGCAGCAGGTGGACCTCCCCGGCGCTGGAGTTCGGGCTTGACTTGATATTGTTGGGAGAAGCGCTTTGGCGGCTGCGGCCTTGGGCTTCCTGAGCGTAAGCGAATTCCGACGCCCCAACGGTTCCGAGCAAAACTATGCTCACAAGGATACACATCAGCCTTGGCTTGGATGAGAGAAAGTCCCGTTTGAACATCTGCCAATGTGTCAATTGTGTTTCCCTAACCCCTAGAAAGGCGTACTTATGGCCGTATGATCCACTCACTGCGAATCGCATGTCAAGATGATAAATTTAGCTCACGATGAGTTCTTGCAGCAAAGACTCTCGGCAATCCTGATAGCTTCGGCCCCGCTCTTCCGTGGCCGCCGCATTCGCCTCTCCGCGATTACGTCGTTGCGCCGCCCACGACGCGGCGGCGCGTGGCAAGCCAATTCAAGAACGCAATTGCCGCCGTCGCCAGGATCCACGCAAGCTCCTCCAGGGTGGTGCGTGCGAAGAGCATGATCATCAACGCGATGCCAATTACGGCGAATATCGGGCCTAGCGGAAGCCGGTAAGAAGCTACGCCAGGACCTTTGCGGCGCAATACCAATAGCGCTCCACAAACCAGCCCATAGGTAATCAGCCGGGATGCCGACGAGAGCACCACGTTCCATCGGAAATTTCCCATCGTAGCGATCACCCAAAGCAAAGTCGCAAATACGAGAATGGATACGTGTGGCGTTCGGAAACGATTGTGAACCGCGGCGAAAACAGGCGGAAGATCGCCTTGCTCCGCCAGGGCAAAGGTCATGCGCGGAACGTGCACCAGCTGCGCACTCAAATAGCCGAACAAGGCCAGAAGCGCGCTGACCGCAATGAACGCGGCGCCGGCTGGTCCTAAGAATGCCTGCGCCGCCACCGCCAGTGGCCGATCGGTTTGTCCTGGGTCCGGCAGAACGCGGACAACAACAATCTGCACCAGGATGTAAATCAGCGTGACGCTCAAAAACGATACGGCCATCGCAAACGGCACGTCCCGATGCGGGTCGCGGGCTTCGGACATGGGGACCAGCGCGCCTTCAAAACCGCCGTAGGCAAAGATCAGCACGAGCGATGCATCGAACCAATCCGCGGCCGTCGCCACGTGCTGATTCACGAGCGACACGGCCGGATGAGCCAAGCCATAGAGCAGACCGGCAGCTGCAAAAATCAGCAGCGGCGCTATCTTGGCGATCGTGAACGCGGAACTCAGGTGCGCGCCGATCTTCACACCCAAGAGGTTGACGCCGGTGAGCACCAACAGGATGGCCGCGGCGAGCAGCGCGCGCTCGAGCGGTTGCTGCGCGGGTGCCCAAAAATAGCCCAGATAGGTGGCAAAAAGATTGATGGCTGCGGCTCCTCCAGTCAGCCGCGACAGCCAGTGGAGCCACGCGACTTCAAGAGACAGCAAGCGTCCGAAGGCCACCCGCGTATAGAGGTAAGGTCCGCCGGCCTGGCGAAATTGCGAGGCCACTTCGGCGAAACACGCCATGATGATGCCGATGCCCGCAGCGGCGACAAGATAGGCGAACGGGCTCTCGCGGCCCAGATCGGCGGCAACGATCGCGGGCAGACCGAAGATGCCGCTACCAATGACGGAGTTGATCACCAGCGCCGCGAGGCCCCAGCGGCCAATGGCTCTTATCAGGTGTCTAGGTTCAAGTGCGGAGCGATCGACGATCCCGTTGACCTCTTGATGGGTCAGTTCGCGCCCTCCCGGGGGGCGAAGACAAACAGGCCGTTACCCGAGGCGATGGAAATGTACTGCTTGCCGTCCACCTGGTAGCTGATTGGCCCGGCGATAATTTCACCACCGAGATTCACCTTCCACAGCAACGCGCCCGTGCGCGCATCGAGCGCCTGGAAATAGCCTTCGCGTCCGCCGGCGAAGAGCAGGTCCGAGGCGGTGGTCAGGATCCCGCTGACGTTGACGTCGTGCATCTCAAAACTCCACTTCCTTTTTCCCGTGTGCGGATCGAGAGCGATTACGGCGCCG
>QHYQ01000585.1 GCA_003224175.1 Acidobacteriota bacterium | reverse complement strand
CACGTCGACGCGGCACTTTCGCTCACTTGGCCGGTTATGACGATGTTCGTCGTGCACGCGATTGTGCTCCGGGCTCTCGGGCTGATGCCGACCCTCTACGCGATCTCTGGTTACCTGGTCGCGCTCGAAATTACACATCGCGCGCAACACCGCTGGCCTTCGATCTGGTTGATTGGTCCGTGGCACGCATCGCATCACGAACGGCCCCGGGCCCGTTTCAATACGTTTTGCGGGATCTGGGACTGGATCCTGGGGACGCGCAAATGAGAACTTCACTAACTAGTACGCGGATTTATCGCAGGCATGATCCTCGTGGCCGTCGGCTCGGTGATTCTGCGCGGCGTGCTTTACATCCTGACCAGGGTCATCACACTATTCTAGAAATCACCACCTTGGGGAATGTCGTATGATCAAAAAACTCGTCGCTGCGCACACTCCAATTCCGTGCCCTTTGGAACTTGCCCTGCTCCCTAAGCCGTCTTTATGATCCCAGACCAATACACAAACTGAGCAACTACGCTGAGAACCCCAAACAAGACTATCATTTCGACTTTCCCCGAGCAGAGCCAAAACTAATGCGAGCCCCCTCCCGGCCCTGCCCATCTCAATACGTTATCCATGAAAATCAGAACGCATACCAGGGAAGCTACCTGGCAACCGATCAGACCATCGCTCCCGACAACGTTCGGCTCGTTGTCCTCATCTTCTCGAAGCCTCACCACGGTCAGCCATAGGAATCCCACCGCCAGATATAGCGCGCTATGGCCCACGAGCGCCCACAACGGCAACAAGACTCGCCACCAGGACCATCGCACTAGCATCGTGAGCTTGAGAACGGCCAAGACGAAACAGAGCCGAGGCCTGGATCGACTGGTCCCTACTCACCCTTAGGCGGCCTCCCGCTCGTAGTACCTCAGCAGGCCGCCCAACCGCTCCCGACACCGCACCGCCCCTTCCTTTGTCCTTGGCTCTCCTGCTTGCAAACGGCACAGGATTCGATTCTGTTTCCCTTGATGGTTGCGCTCCTCGTGGTAATGCGCCACGTACTGCCGCAGCGCTCGCCGCAGCGAAAACTCCCCGAACAGGATGAGCTTCGACAGGAACGACGCCTACAATCTCTCTTCCAGGAGTCTGTAAACACGGGGGTCCAAGATGGATTGGGCGCGGATGCTGGCCTACATCACGGGATTGGTCCGAGAGTTGGAGAAGACAATTTGAGCAGAAGAAGTGAAGTCCTAAGGTGTGCTATTTCAAGTCCTTCGAGTTTCTTGACCATACGACATTGTCCGAGGGCTTCGAACGGTCTGTTGCCTCGCCGCTCCAACCTCGTAGGCTACGTCCGATGGGACGGACGGTCTGATCAATCCCTCCTTTCCGACAATCAACTCCAACAGCTTTACCAGGTCGCAGCCAGGTCGGATTATCCAGCGCCATCCGGATGATGAGCTTGCGCATGTTTTCGGGCAGGCGCGGCCGGCCAACCCTTGATTTCCACTTCCAGAACAGCTGGAAATCTCTGCGATGCCAGCCGATGAGCGTCTCCGGTTTGACGATCACCAAAGCGCTCCTCCAGTCGAACAGTTGAGACCAGAGCACGAGGGAGAGACGAGCGGAGTTGTTTAATCTTCGTGGCTGCGTCTCTCGTTCTTCATAGAAGGCTAGCTGTTTTCGCAGAAACAAGACTTCCGCGCTGAGGGCTGAATGCGAACGGACGGTCAGGCAGAGGAAACGAAGTCCATCGCCCATCAAATCGAGAACGAAGCCGAACAACGAGGTGCATGAGCGCACCGCGTTGTGGAAGAAGCGGGACATGGGCGTCAGGATGGCACAGAGGCAGCCGAATTGAGAAGGCTTTCTGTCGCTTTTCTGTTCTCGCGAGGTAGAGAAGTACAAAAGATAAGTGCCAACTTTCTCTATTAGATGAACGCACGGATGGATTTGTGCGTACCACAGCCTCCCATGAGACAGACGCTCCCTATAGCTAGAAAGTATTTAGCTATATGCTCTGCACGTAGAGGAGGATTCGACTCATCTTTAAGCAGGTAGTTCTTTAGCCATTCGCTTACCAACGATTCGGCAAGCGTATTTGCATTCTTGCAGATTTCAAAGGCTCGGCTCCAAGCCCATTCGCTGAGTGGGCTTGAGGATGCGCCTAACCATCAAGAGGAGATCCTCGGAGGAGCCGCGATGCCCGCATCACCTCGGGGGAATGCTCCTGTTTTATAAGGCGTGATGGAGCATCGCGGCTGATGCCTAACAAACGCCTAGCAGTTTAATTGGCGAATGGCAATGGTGTGCCTCGGCAGAATGGAGATGTGCTCATGGCGATAATCGGTGAAATACCTTAGTGCAGTTTGCGCTTGCCACGGATGGGTAAGGCAATCAATTCCGGCGGCGTCGATTTGAAAGGAGGGTTATGGAAACGTTCGCATCGCAGACTCCGATTTTCCTTGTCGCTTTGAGTCAACGCAAACGAAGACCGGGTAAGCCTTCAACGGTAGCGTTATGGACCTCACTTGCGCACAACTGGATCATTCCTCGAATTGGTCCCTTA
>QHYQ01000324.1:28465-32192 GCA_003224175.1 Acidobacteriota bacterium | reverse complement strand
GGGTCCGCGAGCTACGACATCCGGCAGTTAAGTGAGGATCCGGATCCTCAGCTGTTCCAGGTGGGCGACGCAGTGCGAGCGAAGACTTTCGAGCTTGCGGGCGACTTGCACAATTTTGCAGGAGTCGAACTCGACATTCACCGTCGAATTGCCGACCTCGGCGAAAAGACCTTCCGCTATGAAAAGAGCGGAGAGGTGCACGAAACCCATTACAACTACACCTTGAATCGCCCGGCCACGCAACTGGCGCTCATCTTCGAAGGCCTCTTTCAACAGCAACGCGATCTTACAGTCCTCGAGCAAAAATTGAGATACGACCGGCTGGGGGTGAATGACGCATTGCATCAATTCAAGGACGACTTGGCGCAACAGACGCTCCCCGAGCCCGAACGGCTCCTGCCGGTGCTGGACCGCATCGCCGCGGATTCGCGAGTGGTAGAAGTGGCGCGGCAGCTCGCGCGCGCGCTCGCCGAGAGAATCCGCACTAGCTCCTCTCCGGAAGGCACTCCTCAACCCGCCGGTAACCGCCCCTAAAAACTGGCTTCACATCCCGAGTATTCCCGGGTCAATTGGGGCCTCGGATTAACGATCTCACTCCACAATCACGCCTGCATAGCCGACTACTTCGCGCAAATCGCCCGTGATGTCGCCGGAGGTGGCGTAGCGCACCAGCGTGGCGCGCGCCGCGCCGAGCAGCCGTGCCGCCGTCAGCACGCTCACCACCGGGCCGAATCCGCACATGCTAATGCCTTCACGGCGCACTGTATCGAAAAGCCCGTGTGCATCGAGCTCCAGAACGCGTTCGAGGGCCGCTCGATCTTTGCGGCGCGTGATCTCATCCGATTCGTAATGATTCATGTCCGAGCTGGCGATCATTAGCACGGAATCACTTTGCTGCCGCAAAACCTCGGCTATGGCGTGCCCAAGCGATTCGAGCTGGACGTAGTCCGTGGGTCCCAGAGCGATGGGCACGAAACGAAAATCACCCGACAGATATTGAAGAAAAGGAAGCTGCACCTCGAGGGCGTGCTCGGCCTGGTGCGCCACTGCGTCCTCGCAAAGCTGCGGATAGGCAGCTTTGAGCTCGCGGGCAAGTTCCGAATCGATCTCCGCGCGACCTAGAGGCGTCTGCCAAGCTCCGTTGGAAAGAACGGCTTGCGCCTTGCCCCGAGAGAAATGCCGGGGCCCGAGCAGAAGAAAACGCCGCGGCAGCCTCAAGCGCGCATAAACGGCTCCGGCAACATGGCCGGAATAGCGATAGCCCGCGTGGGGAACCAGGCAAGCAATCGCTGGGCGGGAAGCTTCTTCAGGAGAGCCAGCCAATACCGCGATCTGACGCGCGAGTTCCGCAGGATCACCAGGGTAAAAACGCCCGGCAACTGCGGGCAGGCGAAGCACCGGATGTGCCACCATTCGATTTTGAAAGCAATCTCGGAGGCGAGCGAAATCCTTTACTTATGTCGGTTCGTCGAGCGAAATCTTAAGCGACTTCAGGAAGCGCAAGTCCTGCGGCGTGATCTCGAATTTCGCCTCCTGCTTCCCTTCGTCGAGCGCATCCTGGTCCACCTGAATGTGTAGCGACTCCAGAAAGCGGCGGTCATTCGATGTAATCAAGGCGGAACTGGGCTCGCGACGCGCCAAACCGATCGTGGCATCCAGTTTCAACACAATGTCATAGCCCGCGGCGCGGACGCCCGAAATGGCTTCGTTGATGCGGTCGGACTCCGAAACCGTATCGTTAATGGCATGACCCAACTCGCGAAGGAGGCGCTTCAGTTGGTCGTCAAGTTGCAAGGTGGGTTCCTCCCTTACTCTCCTTTCGGAATTGTAGGCGCTCAAGCGCGCCGAAACAAGTCTTGCGTCCTCCGGGTGTGATCAAGAAGCGCTTCGCTCACGGGTTTTTGCGTTAGAATCACTTCATGGAAGGCGCCACCCCTGTAGCCACCAGGCCGCGCGGCTTTCTCCGCGCGCTCTGGCGCGCCGTTCGGCAGGTCTTCCACGAAACCACGGGCGCCGTATTTTTTCTTCTCGCTTTGACCTGGACGAATGCGGCGTTGCGCTACTGGCGGCAGCATGCACCCAATTGGGAATGGAGAACGAGCGTAGGTATGGCACTTGTGATGGCACTCTTCGGCTTCATCTCATTTCGGGCGGCGCGCCGCGTACGCTGATCGCTCGCATTGCTTTGACATATGCCACATCCGGACCACGCCGAACCTCCGGGCAGAGAGCGCGCGGGAGTCACCGATTCCACCGATACGCCGCAGCCTGCTTTTCGCGCTTCCAGCGGAACCACATTATCGGGCATCCCGGTTAAAGCCGTATATGCGCCCGAAGATCTGACTGACTTCGATCCGCAATCGTCCCTCGGCTCACCTGGGGAGTTTCCCTACACACGCGGAATCTATTCCACCATGTATCGCGGCAAGCTCTGGACCATGCGGCAATATGCCGGCTTCGGCGCGGCTCGCCAGTCTAACGCGCGCTACCGCTACCTCCTGGCGCAGGGCCAGACGGGCCTGTCCGTCGCCTTCGATCTGCCCACGCAAATGGGTTTTGATTCCGACCATCCCCGGGCGCGGGGCGAAGTGGGCAAAGTGGGCGTGGCCATCTGCTCGCTCGAGGACATGCAGGCGCTTTTTGAAGAGATTCCTTTGGCGCGAGTATCCACTTCCATGACCATCAATTCCACGGCGGCGATTCTTTTGGCCCTGTATGTCGCCGTGGCCCGGCAGCAGGGAGCAAACCTCGAAAAACTCTCTGGAACGGTACAAAACGATATTCTGAAGGAATACATCGCACGCGGAACTTACATCCATCCGCCGCGGCCGGCGATGCGTATCGTCACCGACGTCTTTGCCTGGTGCAAAGAGGAACTGCCCAATTGGGTCACGATTTCCATCTCCGGCTATCACATCCGCGAAGCCGGATCGACGGCGGCGCAGGAAGTGGGCTTTGCGCTAGGCGATGCCATCGCTTACGTCGATTCGGCGATAGCTGCAGGTCTCCGGGTGGATGACTTTGCGCCGCGGCTTTCCTTTTTCTTCAACGCGCATAACGATCTCCTCGAAGAGATCGCCAAGTACCGCGCGGCGCGCCGGCTTTGGGCGTGGCTGATGCGCGATCGCTTCGGCGCTCGCGACCCGCGCTCGATGATGCTGCGCTTCCATGCACAGACCGCCGGCTCTTCGCTTACGGCGCAGCAGCCGGAGAATAATATCGTGCGCGTGGCGATCCAAGCGCTCGCAGCGGTGCTGGGCGGATGTCAATCGCTGCACGCCAACGCACTTGACGAAGCCCTGGCGCTGCCCATGGAGGATACCGCTCGCCTCGCTCTGCGCACCCAGCAGATCCTGGCCGACGAGAGCGGAGTCGCCAATACGGTGGACCCCGTCGGCGGCTCCTATGCCATCGAGCATCTGACGAATGAGGTCGAGGCCGCTGCCCGCGCCTGCATCCAGCAAATCGACGCGCTGGGCGGTATGCTGCGCGCCATAGAAACGGGGTATGTGCAGCGCGAGATCCAAAAAGCGGCCTACGAATACCAGCAAAGCGTGGAGCGCAACGAACGTATCATCGTAGGCGTGAACCGTTACCGCTCCGAGCGTCAGGAACCCATTCCCATTCTGAGCATCGACCCGGCCATCGAGCAGGAGCAGATTGAGCGCCTCCGCGCACTGCGGGCGCGTCGAGACGCTGCACGCGCCTCGAAGGCTGTTGCCGAAGT
>QHYQ01000324.1:0-28359 GCA_003224175.1 Acidobacteriota bacterium | reverse complement strand
GGGGAGAATCTCATGCCGGCGATCCTCGCGGCGGTTGGGGCTTATGCCACCGTGGGCGAAATCTCCGACGCCATGCGTCGCGTCTTCGGCGAGCATCAGGAGACGCTCGCCCTTTAAGAGCATTGAGGCACCGAAGAGGGCATCCGACGGGCCTTTCCAAAGCTGCTGAGCCCAGCCAGCAGACTGATCCCTGTCCTCCCAAAGGGAGCCTCCGCCCTCTTCGGGGTCGAGGACGTTCCATCCTGAAACTGGCGCCACTATCTCCTTTGCGTACAACGGCATGGACGGCCAGGTTTAGCTAGCGAAACTCGGCGCCGCAGCCTCCTTGACCGCCGCGCCCGGTCCGGATACCGTTTTTCCTATGCTTTCTACATCGACTGATCTCTGGGGGTCATCCATGAGAAAATGCCGAAAGAAGGTGCAATCCACGTCGCTTGTCTCGAGCAAGAGCCGCGTGACGGGCGCCCTTCTTTTTCTACCGCTCTTGGTAATCTGGCTGCCATCAGCAAAGGCACATTCGGGGTCTGCCTCGCCCGGGCGATCTCAGGCGTCTTCCCAAGCCCAATCGCAGAAGGACTCGCAGCCGGAATCGCAAGCGGTGGCGGCCCCACAAAAAGACTCCGGGAACAAACAACAATCGCCTGCCGATGCATCCCGCCAAGCGAACGCCAAAAAAGATAAGCCGAAATCCAAACGCGTATATACCAACGATGATTTATCAAGCTTAGGCGGCGGAATTTCTGTGGTTGGCAATCGGTCGTCTGATGGTCGCTCGGAGGCGAATGGGAATTCAGGCGCCGGTCTCCAGGGAAAGGCTCCTGCGTCCTCCTCTGATAGAGGCGAGGCATACTGGCGCGGGAAGGCCCAAGCCATCAAGGACCAGATCACCGCGGTCGACCAGCAGATCGATAGAGTCAAGCAAGAAATCGCCAAGTCAGGTCCCGCCACATTCGATCCCACCACCGGCCTCACGCAAAACGTCATCATCCTTCACGACCGAAACGCGGACCTGCAACGACTCCAGGACCGTAAACAGAATCTCGAGAAACAGCTGGACGACCTTACCGACGAAGGCCGCAAAGCCGGCGCCAATCCAGGCTGGTTCCGCTGACGAGATGTCTGGGATTAGCGCAATGAGCAGTGCGTCCGCAAGAGGGATAGGGCACTTGCCTGCTAGAATGCGAGCGTAGTCGCGATCGGTATCATCCCCGAAATGAAGTTGATTCTGGCATCGGCTTCGCCGCGCCGTGCACAAATCCTGCGCGATGCAGGCATGCGCTTCGAGATTGTGCGCGCGAACGTCAGCGAGCGTCGCAAACGAGGCGAAAGGGCCTGGATTACGACGCGCCGTTTGGCCCAAGCGAAGGCCCGTGCCGTGGTCAAGAAGCTTGGGAAAAAACCACCCGAGGTCATCGTCATTGGCGCGGACACAATTGTGGAAGTGAACGGCCAATCACTGGGAAAGCCGCCATCTTCCAGGGCGGCCCGCGAAATGCTCGCGAGATTGGGCGGGCGCACTCACCGCGTGATCACCTCCGTTGCGGCAATCCGTCTTCCCGAACGTGCCGAAGTGATAGCGACGGAATCCACGCGGGTTCGCTTTGCGCGCCTGACCGCGGGCGAAATCGCGGACTATGTCGCTACCGGAGAACCACTCGACAAAGCCGGGGCCTATGCGGTGCAAGGCATTGGCGGGCGGTTTATCAAAAGAATTGACGGGTGCTACTTCAACGTGGTGGGACTACCCCTGGCGCGGCTCTATCGCATGCTTACTCATCTCGGCTGGCAGCCAGCGGCTCCAAATAAGAAAGGCAAAGCCATAGGCTAGTTCGCGCGTGGTCGGCACAAGAAACGCCGCCGCCCGCCTATTTCTTCTCAGTCGAACTTGAAACTGCGGTATTGGCCGGCGGAGCCGGATTTTGCGGCACGTTGCTGGACGAATCGCCGCGCATGCCTTCCTTGAAATTGCGGATACCTTCGCCCATCCCGCGCATAACTTCGGGGATGCGCCTGCCGCCAAACAAAATCACGATCACCGCCAGAACGATCAGCCAGTGAATCGGGCTAAACTCACCCATAATTAACCTCGCCTGTTGAAACTACGTCCGCTGAGCCCGCGCGGGGCCAAAAACGATCCCCAGGCAAACCATCACTCCAGACTCAGCAGTTAGAGTATAACACGGTAATCTCCAACTCGCCGGGTAACGCCGGTCCGATCCAGATATTCCAGCAGCGGAATCGCATACTTGCGGCTAATGCCCGCGAGTTCCTTGAAGTCCGCCACTGCCAGCCGTTCGCCCCGTGTTCTCTTATATTCGGCGAGCAACGCCCGGAGATGATCGACCGTTTCACGGTGAAGAACCACATCGTTGCTGATCTTTAGCAGAACCCGCTCGCGAAGCAGTAATTGGAAGAGCTTCTGGGCTTGGCCCATCTCAACTGGGAGGGTTGTTAGCACCGCCTCGACTCCCGGCGCAGCGAGCCCCCCGCGCGCAAATTCTCGCTCAATCTGGTCCTTGGCTCGCGCCTCCCCTGGCTGTAGATGGATCGAACGCCCGGCGCGCTTCACCAAATCGCCCGCGATCGCGAGCTTATTCGCCGAAACGGCTTCTTCGAGCGCTGCCCGAAATATCTCCGCGCGCAACCCCGAGGCGCAACGTGTGCGCAGGTCTTCCTTCGAGATTGCTTCTGCCAACGGATTCGCGCGATGGAATCGCTCGACTTCTTTCACAAGGCGCTCCATACACGAAGCCACGACCTCCGCCGAGGCGGCCAGGAACGGCTGCTCCGCGACCAGCCGCAATTTGCCCTCCGCCGCGAGATTCTCCGCCATCCTGCGAATTTCTTCTTCCGGCCGGCCCGTGCGCATGACCAGATCCGCCAGTGTGCTTCCCTCCGCGCTGGAAGAAACCAGGGTTTTTAGGGCGGCCGCTCCCGCAGAGAAATCGCCGTTGAGGCTGCGTTCCTGCACCTCGAGAAAACTTACCGCTTCCGGATCGCGTCGTCGCCGCCCGCGTGGTATATGCAGAACATTGCCGCCGCCGATCGTAACAACCGGCGAGAATTGCCGCAGGATAAAGCGATCTCCCGGGAGCGCGAGCGTCGCATCGGCCAAGCGCAACTGCGCAAGGCCCGTGCTCGCCGGCATCATTTCCCTCGCGCCGAATAAATGGACTTCTGCAATTGTTTCCGACGACCCATGATGGAAGTGGACTCGCGCGCGGTGTTTCAACCGCTTTGCCGAAGGAAGCAGAACAATGCGCGCGTCCAGCCGTGAGCTGGCTTCAAAGCGCTTGGGTGCGGCAAGCACCATGCCCCGCCGTACCTCCTGGTGCTCGATCCCGGCGAGATTCAATGCCGTACGCTGCCCCGCTGAAGCGCTGAGCACCGGTTTGCCGCCAGACTGCACGCCACGAACCCGCAGGCGGCGCCTCGAAGGGAACAACTCGACTTCATCTTCGGCTTTCACTTCTCCGGCGATGAGTGTGCCGGTCACGACGGTGCCGAAACCCCTCATGGCAAAGGCGCGATCGATGGGCAGGCGGAAGTAACGAGAGGCGTCCTTTGGAGGCGTTTCGCGGGCGATCCGAGCGAGCTGTCGGCGAAGCTCCTCCAATCCTGCCCCGGTTCTTGCGCTCACGGCCACAATGGGCGCTCCCTCGAGAAAAGATCCGCGTATAAATTCCTCGGTTTCGAGCCGCACCAATTCGAGGACCTCGGGCTCAACCAGATCGCATTTTGTGAGCACCACTAGGCCGCGTGGTATCGCCAGTAGCCTACAGATCTCAAAATGCTCTCGTGTTTGCGGCTTGATCGATTCGTCGGCCGCAATCACCAGCAGCACGAGATCAAAACCGCTGGCGCCCGCGAGCATGTTACGCACGAACCGCTCATGTCCCGGCACGTCCACAAAACCCATGCTAATGTCGCCCAGCTCTAGAAACGCGAAGCCGATGTCCAGCGTAATGCCTCGGCGTTTTTCTTCCTCCAGACGGTCGGGATGTGTGCCAGTCAGGGCCTCTACCAGCGCCGACTTGCCATGATCGATATGACCGGCTGTGCCGACGACGATGTTTCGCATGGACGTGACCGAAACAGATCCTTGAGGTGATGCTACAGAAGAGTCAGGCTAGGATCAAACAGAGGTCACGAGTTCAGGAGGGATACACGGCTACGGCGATTTCTTCGGTAATTGCGCGCGCCGCTCCCGGCGGGTCAGCCGCAGCGGTTATCGGTCGCCCCACGACGAGATAATCGGCCCCTGCACGAATTGCTTCTGCGGGAGTAGCAGTCCGTGCCTGATCGTCCGTGCGGCTCGGCCCGCCTTGCGCCGGCCGGATGCCCGGGACAACGATCAGGAAATCGCGGCCGGAGGCACGGCGAATCCGCCGCACCTCTTTCGGCGAGGCCACAACCCCATCCAAACCGCATCGCTTGGCCAGCCGCGCCAGGCTGAGGGCCCTTGTCCCGGGGGCGCCGCTGATCCCTACGTGACGTAAGTCCTGTTGTTCCAGGCTGGTCAGTATCGTTATGCCCAGCAGTTTCGGACGATTCGCGCCCTTCTGGGCAAGCGCCTGCATCCCGGCTCGCATCATGGCCTGGCTTCCAGTCGTGTGCAGGTCCAACAAGCGAACTTCCCGGAGGTCTGCAGCGGCGGAAATCGCCCCGGCAACCGTGTTGGGAATGTCGTGGTATTTCAGGTCAAGGAATATGCCCGGGCCCAGGGCGCCGATTTTGCGAACCGCGTCCGGGCCTTCCGCCGTAAAGAGGTGGATATTGATTTTGAACATCCCCACCAGGCCCACCATACTGTGTGCCATGTCCAACGCTTCGTTTAGGCGGCCGAAGTCGAGCGCCAGGATGAGCTTTTGATTGGCTGAAGAGATTATGGGAGTGGCGGCTCCTCAAGTAGTTCTATGCGCAAAGGGGCTACGCCGCATTCGATTAGGCCGAGGCGAGAGGCTACGGTAAAGGAGACATCCAGCTCGCGGCCGCCTATAAAGGGGCCGCGATCATTAATTCGCACCAGCTGGCTATGGCCGGTCTTCGGGTTCGTCAGTCGCAGCAGCGAACCGAAAGGCAGCCATGGGTGAGCCGCAGTAGCGGCGAACATGTCGTAAACCTGGCCGCTGGCGGTTTTCTTGCCGTCGAATCTCTGCCCATACCAACTGGCGACCCCCGACCATACCTTGATCGCTCTTGGCGGCGTAGACGGGTGAGCCGCTAAAGGGGCCTGGACGCCCGGGGTTATGAGCAACACCACGAGAGGCCATGAGAGGGCGGCCGACGAGATGGAGAGGCTCTTGCGCATGAGCTGGGACGGCCAGAAAACACCTAAGTTTACCGCATCCGCTGGCATCGGCTCAATGCTTTTCTGCCTGGAATATGCCACGTAAGCCTTTGATATCATGGATGTTCTCTGAAGCGCAAAGCTTCTCAAGATCGGCGACGATCCGCAAGCACGCGTTCGGCTCGGCGAAGTTCGCCGTGCCCACCTGAACGGCCGAAGCGCCGACGACAAAGTATTCCAGGACGTCCTCTGCCGTATCGATGCCACCCAAGCCTACGATCGGTATTTCCACCGCCCGCGAGGCTTCATAGACCAGCCGGAGAGTGATCGGTTTGATGGCGCGGCCGGACAGTCCGCCGGTCGGATTACCGATGCGCGATCTATGGGTCCTGAAATCGATGCTCATTGCGGGATAGGTATTGGCGATGGTTAAGGCGTCACCGCCGGCCTCTTCAGCCGCCCTGGCAATCGCGGCAATATCGGCCACGTTTGGCGAAAGCTTCACCCATAACGGTCGGCGGCTTACTCTGCGGGCCGCCGCAACGACCTGCCCAGCCATTTGGGGATTGCTGCCAAACTGAATTCCCCCACAAGCAACGTTCGGGCACGAGATATTCAACTCGTATGCCGCCAAACCATCGGCGCTTTCCAGGTACCGTATAACTTCGGCGTATTCGTCCGCGCTCCGGCCGAATACGTTTGCGATAATCGGAGTGTGGTAGGAACGCAAGGCGGGCAGTTTCTCGGAAATAAACCGCCGCACGCCCACGTTTTGCAGGCCGACCGCGTTGATCATGCCGCCGGGTGTGGTTGTCAGCCGCGGCGCTGGTGCGCCTTCCATGGGTTCCAGCGAGAGCCCCTTGACGACGATGGCTCCTAGCCGGTTAAGGTCGGTCAGTCCAGCAAACTCAATGCCATACCCGAAGGTGCCGCTCGCCGCAATGACGGGATTCGCGAGATGCAGTGCGCCGATTTCTACGGAGAGATCCACAGCGCTCGGAGGGCTCACTGCGCGTTAGTCTAACACGCGGAATCCTAGAAATTTTGGCGCTGAAGTCCGGTGTGAAACTCGTGGGAGGCTGCCGGACGCCCAACCCGCTGCTTCGGCCTTACGGGAGGCGGATGCCGCGCCTTCGCTCTCCTATGCTACGATGTTCGCCCGGATGCGCGTCGTCGAGAAAACCCAACTGATGTCCGCTACGGAGATTGACCGCACTTTGCAGCGCTTGGCGCACGAAATCGTGGAGAAGAGCGGTGGCACGGCGAACCTGGCGCTCATTGGAATTCGCCGCCGGGGGGTACCCCTGGCGCAACGGATCGCGCGCGCCATGCACGGCATCGAGCACGTGGAAGTTCCGGTCGGTACACTCGACATCACACTCTATCGCGACGATCTCTCAAAGATAGCGTCGCACCCTGTGTTGCACTCGAGCGAAATACCGTTCCCCGTGGACGATAAGGACGTGCTTTTGGTCGACGACGTGCTTTACACCGGGCGCACCGCGCGCGCCGCCATGAACGGCCTTTTCGATCTCGGCCGTCCCAGCCGCGTGCGCATGGCGGTGCTTATTGATCGGGGCCATCGCGAACTTCCAATCGAAGCGAGCTTCGTCGGCCGGTCGATCCAGACCAGCAGCCGCGAGATCGTCGAAGTCCGCTTGCATGAAACCGACCAGGAAGAACGCGTAATGCTCGTCGAACGCGTGGAATAGTGCCCGGGCGGGGTACTGCCCATTGGGGCGCGTCACAAATGTCTTCCAGGAGCCGAAGTGGCAGAACGCTTGCGCGACCTGCTGAGCATTGAGGAGCTGACCGCGGAGGAGATCGGTTTTCTTCTCGATGAAGCCAAGCCCTTCCAGGAATTCCAACGTTATCCGCTGAAAAAACTGGCCACCCTGCGCGGCAAAACCGTTGCGCTAGCTTTCTTTGAGGCTTCCACGCGGACGCGCATCAGCTTCGCCACCGCGGCCTCGCGCCTTGGCGCCGATACGATGAACTTGCAGGCCGAAGCGTCCAGCCTGAAGAAAGGCGAATCCCTGCTCGATACTGCGCGCACACTCGACGCCATGAAACCGGATTGCATCGTAATGCGCCACAGTTCTTCGGGCGCCGCTGATTTTGTCGCGCGGCATTTGGAGATACCGGTCATCAATGCAGGCGACGGCACGCACGAGCATCCCACTCAGGCGCTCCTCGATGCCCTCACCATCCGCGATCGTCGCGGCAAGATCGAAAGTCTGAACGTCACCATTGTTGGGGATATCCTGCACAGCCGGGTGGCCCGCTCCAATCTCCACTTGCTCGGAAAATTCGGCTGCCGTTTCACGCTTTGCGGCCCGCCCATGTGGCTCCCGCGAGAATTTGAATGCCTGGGCAAACAGGTGCGGCGCTCGTCCAGAATCGATGACGCCCTCGAGGGCGCCGACGTGGTCATTGTTCTGCGGGTTCAGCAGGAGCGGCTGCATGAGCCGGCCCTGCCGCTGGACGAATACATCTTGCTCTATCAGCTCACGCCCGGACGCCTCAAGCTCGCCCGCCCGGATGCGCTTGTTCTTCACCCCGGGCCTATGATTCGCGGGCTGGAAATTGATCCAGCCGTCGCCGACGGCCCCCAGTCTTGCGTTCTGGAACAGGTTACGAATGGCCTTGCCGTGCGCATGGCCCTCCTCTTTGTCATGATTGCGACTGGGGCGGAAATCGACGATGCTAGAGGACCGGCCCATGCTGCTCATTAAGAATGGACGGGTCATCGACCCCGCCAGCGGAACCGACGCAAAGCGCAACATCTGGATCGAGGGGGAACGCATCGCGCGCATCACGTCGGCGGAAGCTCCGGAAATTCCACCCGCATCTCCGAATGGTGAGACGCTCGATGCCGGCGGCCTTGTGGTTGCACCCGGTTTTATCGACCTGCATTGTCATCTGCGCGAGCCCGGCGGGGAAAGCTCCGAGACGATCGAAACCGGCACGCGCGCGGCGGCTCGCGGCGGCTTCACGGCCGTGTGTCCCATGCCCAACACGCGTCCGGTCAATGACAACGCCTCGGTCACACACGCCATTCTGGAGCGTGCCGCCGCTGCGGCCAGCACGCACGTCTGGCCTATCGGCGCGGCGTCTCTAGGCAGCCAGGGTGAAGCTTTGGCAGAAATCGGCGCGATGCAGAAGGCGGGAATTGTCGCGGTCAGCGACGATGGGCGTCCCATCGCCACAGCAAAGCTCTTGCGCCAGGTGATGGATTATTGCCGCGCGCTCGATCTGCCGGTCATCGATCATTGCGAAGACTCCTCGCTGTTTGCCGGGGCGGTCATGCGCGAGGGACGCCAATCGGTTCGCCTGGGTCTTCGCGGCATGCCCGCGGCGACGGAATCGATCGCCGTCGGACGCGATATTCAAGTGGCAGAGCTGACAGGCTGCCGCTTCCATGTCGCCCACCTATCGTCCCGCGCCTCGCTCGATTTGATTCGCGCGGCTAAAAAGCTCGGGCTGCGCGTGAGCTGCGAGGTCACTCCGCACCACTTCACTCTGTGCGACGAGGACGTCGTTTGGCGTTTTGGGACGAAAGCGATCGATTGCGCCCGGCGAGCCGGCCGATCTCACAGTCTTTTCCGCCGACCTGCCGTGGACCTTTCACGTGAAACAATCCCTGAGTAAGTCGGGCAATACTCCATTCGACGGCCGCAAATTCCGCGGCGCTCCCATGTTCACCATTGTCTCGGGACGAATCGTCTATCGCCGGGACGCATAAATCTGAAGATCGTCCGGAGAATTTGCTGAGGAGCGAGGGGCGAAAGGAGCTCAGCGCGTCGCGGGTTCCGCTGCCGGATGCATGCCGTGCTGCGGTACTTCGTGGATGCCGCGCGGCGGCGGTTCGTGATGAGCGCGATAGAAATGATCGAGGGGCCCGGGGCCTTTTCCGATGGCAAAGCCATTTTCAATGGCTTTCACTACATAGGCCTTCGCAAGCATCACCGCTTCGCGCAGACCGCGTCCCAAAGCGAGCTGGGCAGCAATAGCAGAGGCGAAGGTGCAACCCGAGCCGTGAGTGTGTTCCGTGCGGACATGATCGCCGCCTAGTGCCAGCGCTTCAGAGCCGTCGAAAAGAAAATCGATGGCTTTGTCCATGTGACCGCCCTTGACTACCACGGCACGCGCTCCGCGTTCCACCAGTTTGCGGGCCGCCGCCTCCATTCCCGCGACGTCCTTGATCTCCATTCCCGAAAGCAGCGCCGCTTCCGGAATATTTGGTGTGATGACGGAAGCACGCTTCATCAACTCATCGGCGAGATACTTCACGCCGCTGGCGTCGAGCAGGTCCGGTCCGCCGGCCGTGGGCTGCACCACCGGATCCAGCACGACGTTAGGGAAATTTGCTTTGTCCAGAAACTCAGCCACCGCCACCGCGTTGGCGCGATTGCCCAGCATGCCGATTTTCACAGCCGCGATCTGCAAATCCTCCGCGAGCCCATCGAGTTGCGCTCGCAAGGTCGCCGCAGGCGTCACGTGGATGGCTTTGACGCCCTGAGTGGACTGGACCGTAAGTGCGGTGATCGCCGCTACGCCATAACAATTGTTCGCTGACAAAGTCTTCAAGTCGGCGGCGATTCCAGCGCCACAGGAAGGATCGAACCCCGCGATTGTCAGAACAATGGGTAAAGAGAGGTGATGATGATTATTCAACTCGACGTGCCCTCCGCGCCAGGCACAAATGCCGGCCACTCCGCATCGCGGAGAGAACCCGCACAGCAGAATTTACGCGCCTCGACCAGCGCGCGCAAGTTTTTTTCGTGGGATAGAAAAAGTTTTGCAACTCAAACGCCGCTCGCATCAATTATTAAGATGCGTGCAGGAAGCAGGGGACGCGCGAATTAGACCAAAATATATCAGGGGAAGAGGCCGCGCACCAGCATCGCTTCGGCAACGCGGCTGACCGCCAGAACGTAAGCAGCCGCCCGCGAATGGGTGCGGTGTTTGCGCATGGTCATGTGCACATCGTTGAAGGCGCGGCGCATGACGAAATCCAGCTTCTGGTTAACTTCGGCATCCTGCCAGTGGGCGCCCTGCAGATTCTGCGCCCACTCGAAATAGCTGACGGCGACGCCGCCGGCGTTGGCTAGGATGTCTGGGATGACGAAGACCCCTTTGCGGGTCAGAATCTCATCGGCATGGGGTGTGGTCGGTCCGTTGGACCCCTCGGCCACGATTTTGGCCTTAATTTGATCCGCATTGTGCAGTGTTATGGCATTTTCCAGCGCTGCCGGAATCAGAATGTCACATTTCAGCGCCAGCAGGTCCTCATTGGAAATACGGGATGCGCCGGGCATGCCGACGACGGTTCCAGCGCGTTCCTTGTAACGGTAAGCCTTCAGCGGGTCAATCCCGCGCGAATTAAAGACTCCGCCCCGCGAGTCACTGAGTGCCACAATTTTTGCTTTTTTCTCGAAGACGATACGGGCCACCGCGGATCCCACACTGCCAAAACCCTGTACTGCCACGCTGGCCCCGCGTAAGGAGATCTTTTTCAACTTGCACGCTTCCTCGATGGCAAAGAGAAGACCCCACGCCGTCGCGTCGGCGCGGCCTTCCGAACCGCCCAGCGAAACGGGCTTGCCGGTGACGCACCCCAGCGCAGCTTGGCCAGCCAGCATGGAGTAAGTATCCATCATCCAAGCCATGGTCTGAGCATCGGTGGCCACGTCCGGCGCTGGAATATCGCGTTCGGGTCCCAGAATGGGTGAAATTTCGTACGTGTACCGCCGCGTCAGGCGCTCGAGCTCGCCGCGCGACATTCGCTTGGTATCGCAAATCACGCCGCCCTTGGCGCCGCCATACGGGATATTCACCGTCGCTGTCTTCCAGGTCATCCAGGAAGCGAGCGCCTTGACTTCGTCTAGCGTGAGATTGGGATGATAACGAACGCCACCCTTCGCCGGGCCTCGCGCGGTATTGTGCTGAACGCGATAGCCGGAAAACACTTTCACCTGCCCGTTATCGAGCTTGATGGGAATGGAAACTTCCATCACCCGTTTTGGCGTGCGCAGAATCTGCCTCAATCCCAGATCGATTTTCAGAAATTCCGCCGCCATATCAAATTGAATCTGAGCTATGCGGAAGGGATTGAGATCCTCCCGAGGGGCCATTTTTGGAATCACCGGTTGCGGCATAACTTTGGCGAGCGTTCCCATCCAGCATCTCCTTATTTTGGCGCCTGGGCGCCTTGCCTTTTTAGGCTCTTGCCGCGCGTGCAGTTGGCCGCCCGTAGCGTTCGCGGCAATCGGCAGAGCAGAAGTGCGTGATATGGCCCGATTTCTCCAGCTTGAATGAAATCTCCGGCGAGACGTAAGTGCCACAGACAGGGTCCCGATACAGATGCATTGCGGGGCAAGATTTTTCCGGCTGCCGGCCGTGCGTCATCGGGCGGGCATCAGGCGTACTCCATTGCCGCACAAAAGACAGAAGCCCACCCGTTACGATCCCCCACAGGACGGCCCGGAATATGCGGCTGAGTGAGTTCACTTTATCCTCAACTCGATGCCAAACAAGCGCGCAGTGTATTGAGTAGCAAAAGGGCTTGTCAATTGAATCCGGCAGATTCTGTCGAATTGGTTGATTCAACTTAGGACACGAGCGGCACTCCGACCTCCTTGCATCTCTATGATGTAACGTAGGTTATGGAAACTAAGACAGGACCCTGGAAGGGATGCTCTCAACACCCATATAGGGGCGCAGGACCTCTGGAACCAGAACTGATCCGTCCGCTTGCTGGTAATTTTCCAGTAACGCCAGCCAGGTGCGGCCCACAGCCAAGCCTGAGCCGTTCAGCGTGTGCACGAAATCACTCCTGCCACCCTTAGGCTTGCATCGAATTCCGCTCCGCCGCGCCTGAAACGCTTCGCAATTCGAGCAGGAAGAAATTTCGCGAAACTGGTTAGCAGAGGGAAGCCAGACTTCAATATCGTAAGTCTTGCTCGACGCAAAACCCATATCCCCGGTGCAAAGCAAGACCACCCGATAATGCAGGCCGAGCTTCTGCAGAAGCGATTCGGCATCGCGCACCAGCGATTCCAGCTCCTCGTAGCTCTGCTCGGGCCGGGTGAATTTGAACATCTCCACTTTTTGAAATTGATGCTGCCGGAGAATGCCGCGTGTATCTTTGCCGGCAGCCCCCGCTTCGGAACGAAAGCAGGCCGTCCATGCGCAGACCTTAATGGGCAATTGGTCCGTATCGAGGGTCTCGTCTCGATAAAGGCTGGTCAGCTCGACTTCTGCGGTTGGCGTGAGCCAGAGGTCGGTTCCTTCCAGGCGGAACATTTCAGCAGCAAACTTCGGCAGTTGCCCAACGCCTGTCAAAGATGCCGTGTTGACGAGAAACGGTGGAAGATATTCCGTATATCCATTGCTGGTGTGAGCGTCGAGAAAGAAGTTCGCCAAGGCTCTCTCGAGCCGCGCTCCCAAGCCCCGGTAGAGTGCAAAACGCGCACCCGATATTTTGGCTGCTCGCGCGAGATCCAGGATACCGGCGTGTTCGCCGACCTCCCAATGCGGTTTGGGGACAAACCCAAATTGCGGAGGGCTGCCCCAGCGGCGAACTTCGACGTTGCACGTGGCGTCATGACCTACCGGGACGGAGGCATGCGGAAGGTTCGGTACCGACAGCATGAATTCCTGCAGTTGAACGTCGAAGCGCGCAATCTCCTCATCCGCGCGCTTGATCTCCTCGGAGGCGCGTTTCATTTCGGCCAGCAGGTCTTCGGCTTTTTCGCCCGCACGCTTGCGCCGGGCAATCTCTTCGCTCGCCCGATTGCGCTCCGCCTTCCGGCGCTCGGCGGCGGTAATGCGTTCGCGCCTCTCGCGATCCAGCGCGCGGAAGCTCTCGAAATCTATGCGCACACCGCGATTGGCGGCCATTTTCTCGAACTCTGGCAGGTGTTCACCTCCACACGCCTCGAGGTTCCTCTGGTTCTGGGGCGTGATGCCGCCGGAAAAGCCTTCGCTCTCCGCGACGTCTGCCCGCACCGAGCCTTCCCGCTATCCCTGGGACGTTACGATGGACAGAACGTCGAATGCGCTTATCATGGCTGGCGTTTCGATGCCCACACCGGCCAATGCCGGCTGGTTCCTTCCGTCACCGAGGATTCCAAGCTGCAATGCGAGCGCATTTACGCAGGAAGCTTTCCGTGTGCAGAGCGCGACGGCTATCTATGGGCCTATTTCGCCAATCCTGAAGGCCGTTCGTCTGGTTCCTGCCCGCTGGCTCCCCCCGCGCCAGAATTACCAAAATACAGCGGCCGCTATCGCATCGCGCATCTTTCCGCGACCCTGGCCTGCAGCACGGACACCGCGATTATTGGCCTTATGGATCCCGCGCATGGGCCTTTTGTGCACCGCTCCTGGTGGTGGCGGAGCCGCCGTAGCATCCGCGAGAAGCAGAAAAGTTTTGAACCCATCCCGCAGGGTTTTCGGATGAGTTTGCACGCGCCTTCGGCAAATAGCGCTCCGTACAAGCTGCTCAAGATCTATGGCGCGGCAGTGACGACGCAAATCGATTTTGTGCTGCCCAACATGCGCACCGAAGAGGTTCGCTGTGGCAAATACTGGTTCACCAATCGCACGACCATCACGCCGATGCGCCGCGATCTTTGCCGCCTTGATTTCTGCGCGGCGTGGAATCTATTTCCCTGGTTCCCGCTGGTCGCGCCGCTGCTTCATTTTTTCGGAAAGCGCTTCATCGCCCAGGATCAGCGCGTGATCGAACTGCAGAAGCCGGGTTTGACGGTTCAGCCGCGCATGATGCTGATCGACGACGCAGACCGCCAAGCGCGCTGGTATTTTCAGTTGAAGTCCGCGTACCTGGCGTCGCAGCAAAGTGGCATGCCGATGCAGCATCCGCTGGAGGGTCCGGTCACGCTGCGCTGGCGCAGCTGATTTGCTGGGTCTAACTGCTGCGCTCGCTAGTGACGAAGCCAAGCCGCCCGGCTGGCTGTCCAAATCGTAGAAATTTCGCGCTAAAGATTACGTTTTGAGACGAAGCAGTTTGGTGAGATTGCCGCCGAGAATCGCTTCTTTTCCCGCATCGGTAATTTGGGCACCCAGGATTGCGTCGATGGTATCGGGCCAGACCAGTGGGATATCCGTGCCATACACGACCTGATTTGCTCCCACTTCCGCCACCAAATGTCGTACGCCCTCTGCTGAAAAGACCATCGAATCGACGTAGATTTGCTGCTTGAGATATTCGCTTGGTTTTTTCTTGTTCAGGCAGCCGGCATTCTGGCGCACGTCGCACGCCACTTCTGTGCGGCCAAGATAAGACGGCATGTAGCCTCCGGCGTGCGCCGCACAGAGCTTCAAGTTGGGAAAACGGTCCAGCGTGCCGTCATAAATCATGTGCGAGAGAAACAGGCCCGTCTCCAGCGGATTTCCGATGATATTTCCCAGATCTCCCCGGCCCTTCAGGCCGCCTTCCTTGGTGACGTTCTCGGCGTTGTTCGGGTGCATGAAGACCATCACACCAAGCTCCTGCGCCTTGGCCCAGAAGGGGTCGTATTTGGGATCCGAGAGGGGCTCGCCTTGCACGTGACCCGCGACGGCGGCGCCGACCATCCCGAGGTTCTTCACAGCATGCTCGAGCTGCTGCGCCGCCAAATCAGGGAATTGCAGCGTCGGCGAGGTCAGCGCCACGAAACGATCATGGTTGCTATTGCACCATGCCGCGAGACCTCGGTCATGCACATCAACAATCTTGGCGGCCAAATCACGATCTGCGGCATACCACCAGAACGTATTTATATCCAACACCTGAATATCGATTCCGCGCTTGTCGAGTTCCCGTATTCGATCGGGCCCCAAGGCTCGGCCGCCCTGCGCATACCGTTCCAGCGCTGTTCCCTTGAGCACATCCGCGACCTCCGGGATTGTGGCATGGGCATGCACGTCGATCACCTTGACGCGCTTTCCACCTACACGCACATCGCGATGCACGACAGGAGCGTCCGAGGCCTCTGCCTGGCCCTGCCCGCGGCCTTGTCCCCGCCCCTGAGCAGGCTGAAGCGCGGCTTCCAGTAATCCTTGGCCGGTCGCCAACATTCCCGCCGTCACGCCCGCGACGCCCTTAATGAAGTCCCTGCGATTCGGCATGCTCCCCTCCTTCACGCTCAATCCCTGTTCAAACGCACGGTCACATCTGGAGCCCTCAAGTTAAGCCCCGCCAGGCTCCCTTTGTGGTCTTGTCATCTAGATTTTCGAGTGTCAGGCTATCACAGACTTCCGTCAAAAAGGATAGGAACCGCCTTTTACAAAACTTCATGCTCACCGACGAGGTTGACACTGCCTGCGGCGCCGAATACGCTCACCGAATGGCTCTATGCCAGCTCACCTCATGCCAGCTCAGGCCGCGTACCCGTCGCCACTCGCGGACATGACCCTCCAACGCCATTCGCTGTTCCATGGCGCCGCCATCTTCATTAAAGACACAAGCGGAAGAATCCATCTTGCGCTCACCCGCGCGTTTTTGGTTCGATGGATGGTCGCACTGGCAATCGGCGATCTGCCGTTTGCAGGATTGCGCGTGGGACTTCTGATGATCGCGTCGCTTGCCCTCTGCGGCGCGGCAAAATTACAGGCTATGCCCCGAGACGACTTAACCGGATCTGCATCCCGCATCGAGGTGAAGGACGAAACGGGCCGCACGGTTCAGATACCGCAGCCTGTCCGCCGCATCGTTTCGCTTGCGCCCAGCGTAACCGAGACGCTGTTTGCACTCGGCGTGGGCGACAGGCTCGTCGGCGATACGGACTTCTGCGATTACCCCCCCGAGGCTAAGCGGAAAGCGCACATCGGCGGCCCGGTAAATCCCAACATCGAAGCGATCGCCGCTCTGCATCCAGACCTGGTGGTGGCCACGCGCGAGATCAATCGGCCGGATTCGGTGCACTCGCTCGAACGGTTGGGCATCGCCGTGTATGCGACGGACCCGCAAACCGTCGAGCAAGTGCTAACCTCTACCGAGCTCCTTGGCGAGCTACTGGGCGCAGGCGATGCGGGCCGCTTGCTGGTGGCGAGTCTGCGCCAGCGGCTCGGCGAAGTGGGTCGGCGACTTGCCGGCTTGCCCGCGAAAAACGTGCTGATGGTGGTCTGGCTCGATCCCGTCATTTCCGTAGGACGAAACACTTTTTTGGACGACGCACTGCGCCGCGCCGGCGCGCGTTCCGTGATCGATTCGCCTCAATCCTGGCCAACCATCGATCTCGAACAGGTCGTCCACCTGCAACCCGAGTATCTGATTATTTCCAACGACAACCTGAAGCAGGTACAAAGGGAATTGGCTGAGTTGCACGAGCGTCCTGGCTGGCGGCGGCTCGGCGCCGTCCGCAATCGCCGCTTCATCGTGTTATCGGAAGCCATCAGCCATCCTTCGCCGCGCTTGGTGGACGGAATCGAGCAACTTGCACGCGCTCTCTATCCCTCCGCATTTGCGGCTGACGCCGCGTTTGTTGGCGACCACAGATGGAATCGCCGGAAATTTGCCATCGCGCGTATTTCTCAGCCCTGTTTCTCATTCACGCAAACAGGCGGATGCCCGTGAAGCGTTTGACACTCCGACGCGTACTCTGGAGTTGTGCGCTCCTGGCCGCAGTGCTGCTGGGCATCGTCTTGCTCGCGCTGCGTCTGGGTGCGGTGCCTTTTTCCTTCGGCGACTTGGGGCAGAATTTGTGGTTTCTCGTCAGCGGTCAGTCAGAAAAAGTCTCCACCGATTTCCGTGTGATCATGGTGGATATCCGCCTGCCGCGAATCCTATTGGGAATTGTCGTCGGTGCGGCGCTGTCGGTGGCCGGTGCCGGTTTTCAGGCGCTTCTGCGCAATCCGCTGGCGGATCCTTACGTATTGGGAGTGTCGAGCGGCGCCGCCCTGGGCGCCATTCTGGCCCTGCTGGCCGCGCCGGCGCTGCCGCTGATGACGCCCGCAGCCGCCTTTCTGGGCGCTGTAGCGACGATAGCCGCAGTTTATTTTCTTGGCCGCCGCCAGGGACAGCTCGATAGCAGCACTCTTCTCTTGGCCGGCATCGTTACGGCCTCATTTCTTACGGCTATGATTATGTTTCTCATGACTACCCTCACCAGCCGCGATTTGCGCGGCATTTCTTTCTGGCTGATGGGTGACCTTTCTGCTTCGCTTCCCCGTGGCCTGTTGTGGATAATGATCACTGGATTTTTTGCGGCGGCGGGAGCCATTCTGACCACTGCGTCGGACCTGAATGTTCTGCTTGCGGGTGAACGAGAAGCCATGCATTTGGGCGTGAACGTGACACGAGTTAAGCTGGTCGTGTACATCTCCGCATCCGTGCTTACGGGCTTGGCCGTCTCCGTCAGCGGAGCCATTGGCTACGTGGGCCTGCTCGTGCCGCATGTCATGCGTATGTTCTTTGGCTCCGACTATCGCCTGCTGATTCCCACCTCGGCGCTGGGCGGCGCCATTGCCATCGTCCTGGCGGATACTCTGGCGCGAACTCTAATTGCCCCAACGCAATTGCCCGTGGGTGCCATGACGGCCATGGCCGGCGCCCCCGTTTTCATTTACCTGCTGCGCCGGAGGCTGGCGTGAGCGGAACAGGAAGCGTTACGGAAGCGCGTCCGGGGACCACCGCCCAGCGGCACTCTGCGCACGTACGCGTCAACGTCGAACAGGCCAGCTATGCCTATTCGGCGCGCAAGCAGGCGGCGCCGCTCTTCACGCTCGAAGCCACCACCTTTCAGGCGCGCGAGCGCGAATTCGTGGCCATCCTCGGTCCGAACGCCAGCGGCAAATCCACGCTGCTCCGCTTGATCGCCGGCGCCATCGTTCCGCTTTCCGGCCGCGTGGAACTTGACGGCTTCGAGACCTGCCATCTCGATGCGCGAACCCGTGCCCAGCGCATCGCGCTCGTGCAACAGGAGAGTCCCCTCATTTTCCCCATTCTTGCCGGTGATTATGTCCTGCAGGGACGTCATCCCCACGGCAGATCGCTCTGGTTCGAGAAAGACGAGGATTTTGCCATCGCCGAAAAGGCGCTGGCGCAGGTAGGCGCCGAGCATTTGCGTGATCGCTGGATGCACGAAATCTCCGGCGGAGAAAAACAGCGAGTCGTGCTGGCTCGCGCGCTGGCACAGCAGCCGCTTGTATTGTTGCTGGACGAACCCACCCTGCATCTGGACATCCGGGCACAAATCGACCTGCTTTGCCGCCTTCGACACCTGGCTGACGAACATCGCTACACCGTCATCGAAGTCACCCACGATCTGGGCATGGCGGCGGAATTCGCCGATCAGATCGTTCTGCTGCACCGGGGCAAATGCCTGCGCGTGGGCACGCCCGCCGCGGTGTATCAGCGGGAACTCCTCGAACAGGTGTTCGAAGTCCCGCTTGGAATCGAAGCTAGCCCCGCGGGGCGCCCGCGCGTCATTGTTCAAGGAAGAAGGGAAGAAATTTAGCAGCTGCGCGCAGCTAGCGCCCCGCAGCGGCGCGGCTTCCTGGTCTGCGCGGTGCGCCGATTCCGAAATCGTCTCATCGGCAATGTTATAATCCCAGAATTCGCCATGACCCGAGCCACGCCTGCAATCGCGCGAGTCGCGCCTGAGGTCGCTGCGGCTTACGAACCCGTTATCGGGCTCGAAGTCCATGTGCAGCTGAAGACCGCGACCAAAATCTTCTGTTGGCTCGAACTCGAGCATGACGGGGCGACGAAAAAAATCGGCATCACGCGGCTGCATCTCGAGGAAGACGCCGCAAAGAATATCCACGAGGGCTTTCCGGACTCGGATCGCAACAGCTATATCGATTACAACCGCTGCGGCATGCCTCTCGCGGAAATCGTCTCCGAACCGGACCTGCGTTCCCCTGCCGAGGCCTACGCTTATCTGAGCGCGCTGAAACAAGTGCTCGAGTACGCTGACGTCAGCGATTGCAATATGGAAGAAGGCTCTCTTCGCTGCGATGCGAACGTCAGCGTACGGCGGCGGGGCGACGAGCGCTTCGGCACGAAGACCGAAGTCAAGAACCTGAATTCGTTCCGCTACCTCCAGCGGGCCCTCGAATATGAGATCGAACGCCACATTTCCGTCCTCGAATCGGGAGGCCGGATTTCTCAGGAAACGCGCCTGTGGAACGTGGCCGAGGGCCGCAGCGAATCCATGCGCTCCAAGGAATTTGCCCACGATTACCGCTATTTTCCCGATCCCGACCTGCTCCCGGTTCACGCGGGCATGAGCTGGCTGGCGGAAATTCAGCGCGATATGCCCGAAGTGCCCGCCACGCGCCGGCGACGGTTTGACCAGGAATACGGTCTTTCTGACTACGACGCGGGCGTGCTCACGGCCACGCGTGCACTCGGCGATTACTTCGAGGCGGTTGTGCGCGCTGGCGCCCCGTCAAAAATTGCGGCGAGTTGGATCCAAACCGAACTGCTTCGCAGGCTGAACGATTCGGGTCAGCCCGTTGAAGCGAGCCCGGTCGCACCGGCGGCTTTGGCCGGCTTGCTCGCGCAGCTCGAAGCCGGCAGCATCACCGGCGCTTCAGGCAAAAAGGTCTTCGCGGCCATGTTTGAAACCGGCAAATCAGCCGAAGAGATCATCTCCGCTCAAGGCTTGTCCCAGATTCAAGATAGCGGCGAGATCGAACGCATGTGCCGCGAAGTGGTGGAGAAAAATCCTGAGAGCGTGGCCAAATACCGCGACGGCAACGAAGGCGTATTCAAATCATTCGTCGGGCAAGTCATGAGGGCCTCGCGCGGCCGGGCCAATCCGCAGATCGTCAATGAAATTCTGAAACGGTTGCTGGGATGACGGCAAAGGCAGCAACTAAAAGAGTCAGGAGCAAGAAGAAGATGCTCAAGGTGGGTGACAAGGCGCCGGATTTTAGGCTGCAGGCGGCCGATGGGCAGGAGCTCGCGCTTTCCGGCCTGCGCGGCAAACCCGTGGTCCTTTATTTTTTCCCCAAAGCGCTCACTTCAGGTTGAATCAACGAAGCGTCCGAGTTTCGTGACGCCAAACCTCAATTTGACAAGTTAGGCGCGGTGATCCTCGGCTGTAGCGCCGATAGCGTGCAAACTCAGGAGAAATTCTCCGCCAAATACAATTTGAATTTCCCAGTGCTGAGCGATCCGGAGTTCAAAGCCATCGAAGCCTATGGTGCGCGGCGCATGAAGCAATTCCTCGGCAAATCCTTCCTGGGAATCGTGCGCTCCACGTTTTTGATCGGCCCGGACGGGCGCATCGCTAAAATCTGGGACAAGGCCCCATCTAAAGGGCATGCGGCCGAAGTTCTCGAAGCTGTAAAACAACTCGGCGCCGCGCAGGCGCGGTAGACGTTCGCGATCGCCAGTGCCTACAGGTTGCAAATCACGCCGCTCGGTGTGCCGCCGCGCGAATCCGCGATTTCCACCTGCATATTATCGATCAGGCGCGTGCTGCCGAAGCGCGCAGCCAAGAGAACCAGGCACGAACGTGTGAGCCGCATAATCGGCTCAAACGAATCGGCGTCGATGATCTCCGCATAATCTGCCGAAGCCAATGGCTCTTCGGCCAATTCTTGTCGCACTAGGGCGAGGATTCTCATGGCCTCGCGCTCACCCTCTTCGATCGTGCGGCGTGCCCGCGAAAGCGCCCTATAAAGTACGGTTGCGGCCTTGCGCTCTTCGGGCGAAAGATAGCGGTTGCGCGAAGATAGCGCCACCCCGTCGGGCTCCCGCACAATGGGGCAAACCACAATTTCACTCTCCAGCGCCAGATCAGTCGCCATCTGCCGAATGATGCGTGCCTGCTGCGCGTCCTTGCGTCCGAAATACGCAAATCGCGGGGCCACAATTTCCAGCAGCCTGAGCACAACCGTCGCGACGCCCCGAAAATGCCCCGGCCTTATTTTGCCTTCGAGGCGATCGGCGAGGCCTTCCACGTTCACCGAAGTGCGAAAACCCGTCGGATACATCTCCTCGACCGAAGGAGCGAATAGAAAATCCACGCCGGCCTCTTCCAGCTTCTGCCGATCGGCTTCCAAGTCGCGCGGATACTTTGTGTAATCCTCACTCGGCCCGAACTGCTTGGGATTGACGAAAATGGAGACGATAGCCGGGCTCGCATCGCGGCGCGCGGCTTCGATCAGTGAGATATGGCCTGCATGGAGCGCGCCCATGGTGGGCACAAGGCCCGTGAGCCGGCCGTCGGCGCGTGCCTGCCGCGCCACCTGCTTCATCCACTCAACAGTGTGAATGACTTCCACGCGGCAGCGGCGCGGATCTTCTTAATGCGCGGCCTGTGCGGCGCGCTCGCGGTAGAAGCCGATAAGATCCGTGCTGACGGCCTTGGCGCCGAGTTGGCGGAGCAGCGTGGTCACCTGGCCGCGATGATAACTGCCGTGGTTGGCCAGATGCTGCAACGTCTGCCAAAGCAAGTTGCTGTGGGGATTGCCTTTCGTATCGCGGTAATCGAAGCTGCGCTCCAGATCTGCGGCCGAAAGCCCGTTGACATACGACAGAAGCTCGCTCTCGAATTCCGCCCAGCGCGCGCGTAGGCTGGCAAGATCGCCGAATTGATCGCCGCCCGGGAGCAAAGCGGGCGAGCGACCGCGGAAGCGCTCGAGCCAAAGCCACTGCGCGCCCATGATGTGGGCCAGAGTGTCCCGTACAGAGCGAAAACTTGATCCGAGGTCGCGCGTGAATTGCTCGTGTGAGAGTGCGGCGCAGGCCTCCAGCATCCGCCGGTTGGCCCAGGCATCATAGGAGAACAAAGTGCGAGCGTGCTCCGGTGTGATCATGCGTGTTTCCTTTGCGCTCAGCTTCGCCGGACGGCCAGCAGCCGTCCGCGAACCTCGCTCGAGAGATGGTAAGACTCTTCGTCCGCAGGGAAGCGCCCTTCGCGCACGTCCTCCGCGTATGCGGTCACTGCATGGGAAATGGCTTCGCCCACATTGGTGTACCGACGCGCGAATTTGGGCGTGTGCCCTAGCGACAAGCCGATCATATCGTGCAACACGAGAATCTGGCCATCGCACTCGGGACCGGCGCCGATGCCGATCGTGGGAATACGCAATTCGCTGGTGATCCGCGCCGCGAGTTCGCGCGGGACCGATTCCACCACGATTGAAAACGCTCCCGCCGCTTCCACCGCGCGCGCATCGCGCAGCAGCTGCTCCGCCGCTTCCAATGTCTTGCCCTGAACGCGGAAGCCGCCAAACGCGTGCATGGATTGTGGCGTCAGGCCAATATGGCCCATCACCGGAATCTCCGCTTCGACCATTTGCGCAATTACTTCCATGCGCCGCTCGCCACCTTCAATCTTGACCGCCTCGGCGCCCGCTTCTTTAACGAAGCGCACCGCATTGCTTACCGCTTCATTCCTATCTCCGTGGAAGCTGCCATAGGGCAGGTCCGCCACCAGCAGCGCTCTGCGCACGCCGCGCCGCACCGCGCGCGTATGGTGCAGCATCTCTTCGACCGTTAGCGGCAGAGTATTTTCATACCCGAGCACGGCCATGCCCACTGAGTCGCCCACCAGCACAATGTCCACGCCCGCCTCATCCAGCAGGCGAGCGGTTGGATAGTCGTAGGCGGTAAGGCAAACGATTTTTCGCCGATCGGAATCTCCCCGATTAGAGATTTGGCCGGCATTTTGATTGGAACTGGAAGAAATGATCGTTTTGCGGTGGATTAGGTCGGGCACGGTAATCTTACCGTTGCCCGCATCGAAAGCGGCGCTCATCGGATCCTCCGGTGCCGTTCCCTTTTAGGGATACAGCCCTATGCTTCTAACGCAAGACTAGCAAAATTCGATGCCAATGGCCACAGTGGACGCATCATCGGCATCATCGCGCCCCCTAAACGTGCACCACCGCTGTCGAGGATAAAGGCTAGTTCTCGCGAGCCTCCGGCGGCTCGGGGTGAATGGTGACGCGCGCAATCTGCGGAAACCGCTCTTTAACGCGGTCCTCCAGGCGCGCCGTGACCTCATGAATCACCGTGATCGGCAAATTGCCGTCCATCGCGCAGTGGCAGGAGAGCTGAATCCGCCGCTCGACCTCTTGGACACGAACCTCGTGGCAATCCTGCAGCACGTGGAATTCGCCGCGCAGGCCGTTCACGAACTCTTCCACGTCATGGGCCAGCCCGCGCAGGTCGCCCGAAGCACGGTCAACCGTAGCGATGTGCGTTCCCAACGGCTCGATATGAATATTCACCAGCACTCGGTTCGTGTCGCCATTGCGGGTAAGGGACGGCAGCTTGCGAATCTCGTTTTCCAGTTCGGTGGCTTGGCGGTGCGCGTCGCGAAGGCTCAAATGCTCGTCCACTTCCAGATGCATCTGGATAAAAAGATGCCCGTCAAGCTGATGCGCCGAAAGGTCGTGAACGGCCAGTCCGCGTCGCTGGGCTGCCGCGCGAATCGAATCGAAAATGTGCTCGCCCGCTTGCGCTCGCGGCTCCATGTGCACCATGACGTCCGCGGGAATAATCTCGCCGACGCGCCGCTCCACCGCATCGCTGATCGCGTGCACCTGCTCGAAACTCACCGCGCGCGGAATGCTGACCGTTACGTCTACAAAGTGGCGATTGCCGGCCCTCCTCACGCGCACGCGTTCGGTGCTGAGCACGCCGTCGAGTTCCTCCACGGCGTGTGCAACGCGTTCCTGTAAGCCCGCCGGAGCCGTATCCAGCAGCGCTTCGGCCGTACGCCGCCCAAGCCGCGCGGCCACCCAAATCACCACCGCTGCCACTCCCAGCGCGGCAACCGGGTCGGCGTAACGAAGCCAGCTTAGGCCGGTCCGCTGGCCCAGCCAGGCCAGGGCAAAACCTATAATCACCACCGAGGTGCTCCACACATCGGTCGCAAAATGCAGCGCGTCTGCTTCCAGCGCTTCGCTCATCTGCTCCCGAGCCACGCGTGCCAGCGCCCGCGACCTCAGCAGATCAATTCCCAGCGCGATGCCCAAAATGCCGATCGCCAGCAGGCTGGGCCGAATTGTGATTTGGCGAAAGAACAGCCTTTGCACAGCTTCCCAGATGATGTACGCGGCGGTGAGAATGAGCAGGCCCGTTTCGAGAAACGCCGAGAAATTCTCGACCTTGCCGTGACCGTAAGTATGGTCGGCATCGGCCGGGCGGTCGGAAACTCGAACGGAGAGATACGTAATGATCGCCGCGATCAGATCCAGCGTTGAATGCAAGGCTTCGGAGAGCACCCCGAGGCTCCCCGTCGACGCGGCCAGGAAAGTCTTTAGCGATAAGAGCACAATGGCCGAACCCACCGAACCGAGTGCAGCCATCTGCTTTGCCGACCTGGTGTTAGACGTGGAGATGTCGGTTCCCCGAAAGTCGTTTGACTTTTTCGCTGATTATACGACCATGCTGGACCTGTCGAGCACCCGGGTGCCGCTACCGTGCACTACCCGCACGGCTCGACGCGGTCGTGAACGCGCCCGTCAGAGATGGCCCTGGTAGATCGAAGCGCTTTATTGCAGCGGAGGAGGAGGCACCAGCGGGGTGCGACGCGGTTCCCCGTGCGGCCCGCGGACTTCGATCTCTTCGAACAATAGAGACGGCGCAACGATGTCGCTCGGAACTCCGCCATTCGCGCTCCCGAACGCGCCCAGCGCAGTTCCGGCCGTCTCCGCATCCTGGCTTTGCGCATAGTAGAAGACCGTATTGTCGTTGCCAATGCCGAGCGGGGCGCGCAGATTCCGCACCGTCAATTGCGAAATCAAAGCGCCGCGAACCAGCTGCTCGCTCCCGTCGTTTACGTTAACGCGATAGACGAGAAGCGGCATGCGGTCGCCATTGGGCGCTCCGGTAGCCAGCGTCTCGAGCGAATCGGAAAGCTCTTCCTGGCTGGAACTCGCGATCACCGGATTATCCATTTCGCGCACCAGCAATCCAAACTGCTGGCCATTTTGCTTGCAAGCTTCCAGGAATTTCTTGCGCAGATCAGCGGGCGATTCCCCATTGCTGGCGCTGAAAAAGAGATTACTCACCATGGGGCGTGGCATGGCCAAAAATGCCGACCGGCCGTGGCCGTTGGAGCGATCAAAATCCGGTCTTGGCCGCCGCGACATCAGCAACTCCTTGAGCAGGCCTTCCTGCACCAATGCCACTTTCTGGGCACGGACACCGTCCTGATCGACTTGGTAGGAGGCAATCAGGTCGCGCCCCTGGAACTGCTGCGCCGTAGGATCATCGGTTAGGTCCACGGTTAAGGGCAAAACGCGCTGCCCACGGCGGCCGATCCATTCGCTCCGGCCGCCCAGCGCCTGCATCATCTGCTCGAACCGCGTATTCATCGCGAGAGGCGGCCGGGCCCCGCTCAGCGACGGCGGGAGCAGTTGCGCCAGAAGCGAACCTGCGGCCTGCGCTTCAAACAGCATCGGGCCATCGTAATCCTGTACCGTGGGAGCGACTCGCAGAGCTGCTACTTCCTTGCCCTTCGCATCGAGCTGCTGCCGCACCACGGCCGCCTCGGGAAGCTCGGCCGGACGGTTTGCATAGACCGCCAGAAAATTGTGCAGCGGCATGCCATCTAGTGCTTGCGTGCCCAGGCTGGCTTCGATCGCTGCCAGACTGCGGCTGGTGCGAATTTGCGTTCCTTCTGTCGTAACGATATAGCTGGTCGCGTAGATGAGGTGATAGGTGACCCGCGAGTTATATAACTCAGGGTAGTTTTTCAGAATTGCGGATACCGTTCGCGCTTCCGATTCCCAGTTTCGAGTAGTCCAATCCGGCTCAACCCGCGGCTCAACCATCACTACGGGCACCTCGTGCGAAAAATCGTCCACCGTGGGCGCGTTGGCCAGAGCGCGCAAGGCCGCCTGTTTATTCGAGAACGAATCGAGCGCCTGCTTGTAGGCTTGATCTGTGGCCAGCCACAGGTCCTGCCGCAAAGAGTCGTAGTCGCGATCGATGCCCACGGTTCCCGTGGAACCCAGGAATCCCCGGAATCCCTCCGCGGAAAGAAAATTTGAGCTGTCCAGCTTGTAATTGCCCACCCGCAAGTCCACGCTCATGAAGCGATTCCGCGTAGTGCCGCTCGTAAGCAGCGCTCCAAATTCTGCGCTGATGACGCGCTCGTCCAGATCGAGCAGGCGATATTCGATGAAGTAAGGACGCTGCTGGCCCGGCAGCACCAGGCGATCTTTGGACCGCTCGAGTTCATCGTGCAGAGCCGCCATGGTTTTGTCCGTGTCCCCACCGGGCACCGGCGCTATCTGGCCCCCGCCTGCCTGCGGAACGGCCGCGGCATTTTTCCCGAATCCGATGGCTGGCACGCCAAGAACCAAAGCTGCCAACGCAATCCACAGCGAACCAGTTCATCCTTGCGCCCGTCGGCATACACGCGATAGACCACCAGCGGCTGCACCTGGAAAGCCTGCGGCTGGCTGCGTCCGGTAAACGTGAATCCTCCCGAAATGTCGTCGAACAACAGGCCATACGGCCTGTTCTGGCGCTTGATTTCCTCGATCAACATCTGCCGGAGGCGCGCGCTGGTCACCTTATTGCTGCTCTCCACAATCAAGTTTCCCTGTCGCGACTCCGGCGGCAGGCCAACCTGGCGGCGTCCGTGCCCGTTCGACTGCGGGAAACCGTTCAGCGGCTGCCGGGACATCTCGAAATTCTTCAATATCCCGTGATCCACTAACGTCACTCTCTGCGACGCGATGCCTTCGTCATCGAACGGATAATTGCCCAGCAGCACGGTGGGGCCCAGCCTCGCCGCCGTCGGATCGTCAACAATGCTGATGAAATTCGGCAGGAGCAATTCGCCTACTTTGCCCGCAAACGTCTGCCCTTCGCCGATATCCTTCTGGCGGAAGCCCTCATCCCGGTGCCCGAAAACTTCATGGAAGAAAACGGCAGCGGCGCGTCCGGTCAGCATCGCCGGCCCCGCATAGGGTTCGGCCAAAGGTGCCTGCACCAGAGACTCCAATTCTTTCTGAAGCACGGCGCATTGCGCCAGCACCGTCTTGTCATCCGGAGCCGAAGCTGGATCGACCCAATCGAAATTATAGTAGCGCTCGAGATCCATTCCATCGGGCGCCTTTCCTTGTATGAAAAGCTCGAGCCTGTAGCGCGCTTCGCCAAACTGAAGTTGTGTGCCCTCGCTCGTCACCTGATATTGGTTCTGCGCCTGCGCGGTGAACGTAACGATCGAGTTCAGGATCGCCGCGGATGCCCGGAACGAATGTGTGTACAGCCGTACCTTCTCTTCCCACGGATGCCGATCGAGCGTGTATGAAGCGCGCGAGCCGTAATAGACCTGCGGCTTTTCCTGTGAAAAATCGGGAGCACCTTGCGCCACCGTTTGCACTTGGACATCTTTTCCGGTCTTCACCTTGATGAAAGCCTCGGCGGCCGCCCGGTATTGGCTTTCGGTTTCCCGCCACATGGCCCGCTTGAGCACCGCGGGATCGTCATCGATCGGAACGGGTTCTCCGAAGCTGCCGGGAAAGCCCGGACCGCCATTGCCAACACGATGCGTATTGTCGAGCAGGTAGCTGCCGACGCGCACCTGCCCCTCTAACCAGCGGCTGCGTTGCTGTGCGCTGGAAAGCAGTGCTCCGTTTGAGCCAGTCACTTCGGAGCGGTCGCTATCGGTGACCGTATAGCTGAGGAAGTAGGCCGGCGGATCAGACTTGCCGATGACGCCCATCTCCCGATTCAGTTCCTCCTGTACGGCTCCCAATAACGGAGAGGGCTGCGCCTGACCGGCTTGAGCCGCCTGTGCAAGCAATTCGGACGTTCGGGGAGGTTTGGCTTTCGCGGATGCGCTCGACGCAGCCAGCAGGAACGCGAGAATCGAAACGACCGTGCGTGTTAGTTTCAAGCGAGTCACTCCCTCGGCCCGAATCGCGGGCTGCGAATCACTCAGTCTACGCTCGTTTGTCGTAAATCAGAACTGTGTCTCGAAGTCCCGTCGGTCTGCCGATTGCAGACCATCAGACGCTCCTCACGCCAACGTGGTTGGATGGTCTAATTCCGCCTGGCAACGGCGCAGATGCTGTGAGAGCCGCGCATGTCATCCCGCGCGGTAAGTCGGATGCACAGTGTAACCCATCGGGCTGCT
>QHYQ01000584.1 GCA_003224175.1 Acidobacteriota bacterium | reverse complement strand
GCTTTAATTCTGCTGCCCACATCCGTAGGTAAGGGACAACGGCTGGAACTTCTGAACATCGCCACGGGGGATAGGGCGGAGTGCATTGTTGCTTATCTCGGCCATCGTCAGGGGGATCGAATAGAGGTCGGTGTCGAATTTATTTTGCCCAATCCAAAATTCTGGCACGTAGCGTTTCCGCCGAAAGATTGGACTCAGCCGATTTCGGACTTGTGAGAAATAAAACTGTCAGTGACCCTGTAGGCTTCAGGAACGGCGCCGCCGTGCGCTGGATTCCTTGCCAGACTCCATTCATGGCTTAGAGCAGTTTCAGCAACGTGCCAGAGTGCGAGCGGCGGGAAGTACAGGCGTGCCTTACTCGTCAGCTATTCTGAAGGGCTCTGTAATTGTAGTTTCGTCCAGCCGTTCAGACATCGATTGCTCCCAGTCCAGTAAAAGGTACAGGTACGAGACCGGACCGGGAGTCTACAGTCTCTCACGTATTTATAAAGACAAAACCTTTAGGCGACACTGTGACTGGACCACACGCCGGAGCCCCAGTCGCTCCGCTAGGGAAAACATTGTCATCCCGAATCCTTGTCGTGGACGACAACGCCGTCGCCCGTAAAACCATTCGGTCCTTTCTCAACTGGCACGACTTCCGAGTCTGCGGCGAGGCCGCAGATGGCAAAGAGGCGGTGCAAAAAGTCAGAGACCTAAAGCCTGACATAGTTCTTCTCGACATCAACATGCCGGGAATGAATGGCATCCAAACCGCGAGTAAAATACTTCGAGTTTCACGCAGAACAAAAATTATATTCCTGACCGTTCACAACAACCCAGGAACGGTTCACGCTACCCAGACGTGGGCTCATGGATTCGTGGCTAAATCCGCCGCCGGAACCGAACTCATCCCTGCGCTAATTCGTGTTGCTGCGGGCGATTGGCCTGGGCGAACAGGCGAACGAGCGCCAACCTTCTGATGCCAATACCAGCCACAATTCTCGTTGTCGATGACCAGGCGTACGTGCGCCACACACTGGGCTCCTTACTGGCTCAGCAGCGGCACTGGAGTATTTATGAAGCTTCAGACGGCAGGGCCGCTCTCGACAGGGCACGAAAGCTTAAGCCGGATGTGGTTGTGATGGATATTGTCATGCCCAAGATGGGCGGCATCGCTGCGGCATACGAGTTACGACAGTTTGCACCTGAGACCAAGGTTGTCCTAATCAGCAGCCACTACACGCCCCACGAAGCCGCCGCCTTGGCTCGATTATTTGGCAACGGAAGCTTCGTCGAGAAGTCGGCAGCAGCTAAGGATTTAGTTCCAGCTGTTAGCCGTATGTTGTCCCCCGAAAAACAAGCTTGTGTAGACATTGAGCCGCATCCAAGAGTCAGGACGATGCCTGAGGACCCAAGGCTGGAGTATCCCTGGCAGCAACCCGTGTTCGATGCCTTCATGGAATTGCGCCCCGAGTACCTGCCTGCAAAGATGAGTGCGGCTGAACGTGCAATCGCGGAACGGTTGCGCGACCGCACTCCCAAAGATTTGGACGAGCAGATAGCGTTGCGAGACGCTTTGCGCTCCCTGCAAAGACTGTTCCCGCAGCAAGCTAAACAAGAACCCGGCGAGAAGAAAGGAATCACCTAAACTCTCGCAAAGTCTACAGACTTCTTTGCGCAGGAAGGGGCGAGGGTGCCCAGGGCAGCACCTCCGGGGTGGCGAAGATCGATCCTCTCACAAAGGCGTAACGTAGCAATTAGTTGACTTGTAACTTCGCCATCGTCATCGCATTCCTTTCAGCACCACAACACTGAGGGGCCCCACAGGTTGGCTTGTTGTCGCGGTCGCCGTTACAAAGGGCAATTTTGCGGCAACGGGATTATTCTGAAGTTCATCGGTTGACAAGCACTGCGACAGCAACCTGAGGAAATCGAGCACGTCCTTGCGACCAAAAAGGCTTATTTCCCTTACATCCAGTGGCGATAACGGAATGTCAACTTGATGCGGCAGGCGGTACCTAGAAAGGTCTACGGAGTACCCCGCGAGCGATTACTGGAAACAGGTTCGGCAGCAGCCAGCCTAGCGGTGACTAAGTAGCGAAATCTTCAAGGCGGGAGATTTCGGTGACCTGCAAGCGATCGTTTGCTCCGGTCTTGCGCAACATTCGATGTATATGGTTCTTCACTGTTTGCTCAGACAGGTTTAGATGGGAGGCAATCTCCTTATTGGTCAGGCCGCGAGCAATCATCGGAACTAGTTCCTGTTGCCGCCGCGTCAGCCGAAGGCCTATGTTTCGGACGCTAGGAATGAATTCCCTGGATCCTGCGACGCTGTCGAATAAGACTTTGCAAAGTTGAGCCGGGCAGACCGCTTCACCTCGTGATACCGCCCGAATCGCGGCGATTACATCGGCAGCCGATGCGTCGTTC
>QHYQ01000323.1 GCA_003224175.1 Acidobacteriota bacterium | reverse complement strand
CTCCCATTTGTCAGGCATGGACAGCACATCCGCGCTATGCAAGTGCCGCCATCTATGATTGCGTCCCTTTTTGCGCTCCGGTGGAGGAGGCGGAAAGGCCGGATCGCCTTGCAGCCAAACGCCCACGTCATAGTGGTAAGACTGCTGCGACCACAGCAAGCCGGCGAAAGCTTGCCTTTGTACCTGGCGGGCATCACCGGTCATCTTGCCGGAAGCATACCTGGCGTAGAACTCATCGGCCTCCGCGATGCGCACCCGGAACACCTCATCGAACGCTTGGCCGAAGGGGGATTGAGCAGATACGGCGGCAGGATTTTGATCCGTGAAGCGCAACCGCAGCGTCGCGGCGCTACCCGCGGGTATATCCAAGCGATAAAGTGCGGAGGCCTTGGTGCCTGTTTGCGCCGGGTTGATCGCGAACTCGTTTCCGCTAATCAGATATTCGTGAAACGCGTCTTTCAGATACTGGGCTCGGTTCTCGACTCCGAACAGGCGTTTGAAGTTCGTCTCGTTGTCCGTGAACAACAATGAGGATTTTCCTTCGCCGACAAGCCAACGCTGTCCGTAAGAGGACGTCTCCAGGCAAATCAATTCGCAGCCGCGCTGGCCGGGCGGCCGCCAGAGCTTGGGGCGCTGCGTCTCGTCGCGCCAGGACCACGTGTTTCGGAACCAAACCGTCGGAAGCAGATCGAGGGGCGCGGATTGCGGTCCGCGATTCCACGCCGTGATTCGAATTAGGATGTCTTCCGCAGTGGCCTTCGCATATTCCACGAAAATATCGAAATAGCGATCGCCATCGAAAACGCCGCTATCGAGCAGTTCGAATTCGGGATCAGCTTTTGTGCGCCGGCCATTCTCGGAGACCAGCCGCGCGTATGGGAATTCAGACTGAGGATATTTGTACAGCATTTTCAGGTAGGAGTGCGTGGGCGTGGCGTCGAGATAAAAATAGCACTCCTTTACATCTTCGCCGTGATTGCCTTCATGACCGGTCAGACCAAACAGCCGTTCCTTGAGTATAGGATCGCGCCGGTTCCAGAATGCCGGCGCAAAGCAGACGCGCTGGTGGCTATCGCAGATTCCGCCAATGCCATCCTCGCCCCAGCGATAGGCGCGCGAACGCGCGTGGTCATGCGGGAAATATTCCCAAGCTGTGCCGTTGGCGCTGTAATCCTCCCGAACCGTGCCCCACTGGCGCTCGCTTAGATAGGGGCCCCAGCGCCGCCATTGCCCTTTGCCCTGTCGCAGGTCCTCGAGCCTTTGGTCTTCGCGGGTCATTTTTTGTCTGCGCGAATTTCGCCAGGGGCGACGGTTGGAGTTCTTCCGGTGGGCATCGTGGGCGAGCTAGATTCTACCTCTTCCGGCCATTCTCATACCCAATCTGGTAATTGGCGGAGACCAAGCATGGCTTCTGCGGCCCATCGGCCCAAATAAACCGACAGCGCCACGCCTTGGCCCGCGTATGCGCCCAGCACAATCACGCGGTCGCTCCGGCGGTGGTGGACAAACACGGGACTCCAGTCCTCGGCAATCAAGATTGGGCCACCCCACCAGTGCGTAAAGCCTATCGATTTGAGAACCGGATCCAGCCCCCGCACGCGTCGCTCGATTCGCGCGATGAGTTCAGCCGCCCGGCCCGCATCGATATCTATGTCGGCAAGTTCGCGCCAATTCTCTACGTCGATCAGGCCGCTTCCGAAAATGACTCCCCCTGTGGGCAGCAATCGTCCCCAAAGATAAGGAAGATCGACGGTATAAAATGGCTTTCCCGAACTTAGCCCAAGCACTTCGAGCTGCGCGGGCGTCAGAGGTTCCGTTGCCACCGCGAGCGTAAATTTTGGCTCGGCGCGCCCGGCGAGGCCGCTCAGTTCGAGCGACTGGGCATTCGTGGCGATCAGCACATTTTCGGCGCGGATTTCTTTCGCCCCGAGTTTCAGGCAGAGCGGATTTTGAAAAGCGATGTCATCGATTCGTATCCCTTCATAGATGTGCACGCCCAAGCGATCGCCTGCGCGGGCCAGTTGGCTGACCAGCTTCCCTGGGTCAACCGCTCCTCCCGCCACCTCGTTGACGACGCGCAGCGTGGCCGAATCAGACCAGGAGATTGGCGAATCCTTGCGCCCGCCCCTTCGGCCTATTTCCCAGGCTCCGCGAAGGTCGAGATCGCAATCCACTCCGAGTTCGGCGATCGTCCCGCCAAAGCCGCCCAAGACGTCGCCCAGTCCCGGAAGGTCGCCGGCAGAGCTTTCCGCCAGAACCATACCGCCCGTGTTGCCGCTGGCGCCCGCGCCGATCTGCTCCGCCTCGAATAGACTTACCCGTTTCTCCGGAGCCAAGCGACGAAGCCAGGCCGCGGCCGCCAGGCCTGTGAATCCACCGCCAACTACTGCGAAATCGACTTGCTCCGGAAGTGAGCGCGGCAGGGGATGAAAATCAATCGTCCATGGAGACCTTCCCCAGCGCTTTTTGGCAGCTCGCGATCGTTGCGGCGCATCAGCCACGTCGGGCCTCTATCCTGCTCTGACATATCTAGCCGAAATATAACTGTAGTCCCTTAGATGCCGTCAGCGCTCGAATCGCCCCGGGTGGCGCGTGACGATAACCAGTGCTACCATCGCCTTGCGCTACGTGTAGGAGGGTCTCAGATGAGAATCAGACCTCGTTCCTATGTGCTTCTGATCGCACTGACGGCCGCGGCGCTTCTCGCCGTCGGCTTGACTGGCACGAGAGTTACTGGCCAGACCGCTTCGAGTGGTTCGACGGCTCAATCGAAGGCTCAAGCGGGGCCCAAGACGCCGTGGGGTGCCCCGGACCTCCAAGGCACCTGGAGTAACACGACCGTAGTCCCGTTCGAGCGCCCCAAGGAGTTTGGCAACCGGGAATTCATGACTGACGCTGAGCACCAGAAAGCTGAGGACGCGCTGCTTAAGCGCGACGCTCTCCCTGGGCGAGACAGTCGCGAAAGCAACGGGAAGGACATTCGCGGCACCGAAAAAGACGTCGCCCGCGCGTACAACGAGCATTGGTTCGGCGATAAGCCCACCGAAGTAGGCCGCCGCACCTCGATGATCATCGATCCGCCCGATGGCCGGATGCCGGCCTTCACACCCGAGGCGCAAGCAAGAATCAACAAGAAGCGCGATTACATCCAGGCGCTCCTGCAGGGCACCTCAGGCGGCAAGCCCGGACCGATTTCCCCGCTGCGAAACCAGCCACCGCCCGACTACAACCTTGATCGCATGAATCGCTCTGACGGTCCTGAGGACCGCAGCAGCGTCGAGCGGTGCCTGCTGAATGGCCTTCCGGTGATTCTCCCGGCGGGACTTTTGACGCCGGATGGAAGGCCCTTCGGCAATTTCGGCGGCGTGATGCGGATCGTCGAGAGCCCCGATTCGGTGGACATATACTACGACATCGGCCAGGGCACGGGCTTCAATCGCGCGATCCCCATCACAAGCCGGCCGCACCTGCCGAAGGAGATTCACCAATACTGGGGCGATTCCATCGCCCGCTGGGAAGGCGATACGTTAGTCGTAGACGTCACGAATTTCAGCCAGGAGACCGAGTTCCGTGGTTCACGCGAGAACCTGCATTTGATCGAGCGCTACAAGCGCCTCAATCCGACAACGCTGCAGATCACAACGACCGCCGAGGACCCGACCACTTGGGTCAAGCCGTTCACCTTCGTGCAGGAACTGCGCAAGAACGCCGACAAGCCGAACATGGTCTACGAAGGCGGATGCCACGAGGGCAACTACGGACTGCTCGGCATGCTGGCGAACACGCGCGCCGCGGAGGAGGCCTTTGCCGAAGGAAAGGGTCCTGATCCGGCGCTAGAGGACAACGCGACCGGCGGTGGCGGCGACCAATAATCCGTTCTTCCGCGAGGCATAAGAATCGGCACGCGCCGTCGCACCGTCCGACTCTATGCAGCGCCGGCTTTTAGGCCGGCATCTGCGGCCGTTCGATTAGCAGCGACCATCCTTGTGTCTGCCCTAAGCACGCCGGATGTCATTCTGAGCGAAGCGAAGAATCGCTCTGCTTGTATTAAATTCCTCGAGGCCCATCATCGCTCGTAGAGTTTGTCGCCTGGTGGTACCTTGCGCGTGATGTCGATCACGATAGTGTCGCCCTCCCAGTGCTTCACCAGTTGTTTTTTCCGCAGGTGGCCCAGGAAGGTTTCCTCCACTAGGTCCACGCACTTGTATTCCATCAACTGCGCGTTGGCCTCGAGCTGTCGGTATAGCACCATGCTCATCTTCCATGGACGTGTGAAGACGTTCGGATCTTCGATCGTCGCCTCGTACCTCAGCGCGTCCGCAGTGATCGGCGTAAAGCGCTCCACGACGTGCAGCGCGTCGCTATGGAAATCGCCCGACCGCGAGAACCATGTCCGGTCATTGAAATGGCTCACGTCCACGACCAGCGTGTTGCCCTCCCAGTGACCCACCGAATGGCCCATCCAGGTGTCCGCCGGCGGCGGGTCGACCGGGTCGAGGTGAATCGTGCGGCTGGCGCCGGTAAATTCGAATGACATCTCGATCTTGTTCGTGCCCTGCGTGATCTGAAACGGATACGGCATGTACATGGCACGCGGAATTCCCGGCATGTAGCATCGAACTTCGGGATCGCGATCCAGCCAGTGTTCGGCATTCTCTTTCTTTTTTGCAGCGGCCTCGGGCTTGTACGGGATCTCATTACCTTCGACGACGCCGGGCCCCGGGGGCACGCCGCCGACCGAGCCGAGCGCCAGGACTGGAGCGGCCAGCACTGGGACGTCCGGGTACACGCCGGGCTGCCCGACGGCCGGACGCATCGCATGGGGCAGAAGGTCCCAATTCGCCGTCGTCGTCGCCTGCCAGATGCCATTCAAGTTGGGGCGTCCGTCTGTGGTACGTGCTGTCCGAGTCGCCTGACCGGTCATCTGGATTGCGGCCAAATAAAATATGGCGCCCATCGTAGCGCCTGCAATTAAGGCAGTCGGGAGCTTGAATTGGCTTCGCATATTCGGAATCTCCACCTCATACGTGATGGCGACATAAGTTAACGAGGTAAGACCTTCGCCGTCAACCAAGCGCGTCTCAATCCTCTGGACACTAACATGGTCCTTGACGATAATGGTGCGATCTGGCGGTTGGTATCCGCGCTGGTTGCCGGGATACGTCCTTCATCTGGTTGTTGGTGCAGCAGCGGGAGGCATCAGATGCGCACTCGACTTCTAAAATCGATCGGGGCGTTTGCCGTGATCATGTCGGGGCTCGTACTATTGAAACCCGCGCAGGTGACGGTCGCGCAGGAGTCTCCCACGGCTTCCGTGAAGCCGGCGGCAGCCCCAGTTCTAAAAACTCCATGGGGTGAACCAGGCCTGCAGGGCATTTGGACGGACGAATCCGACACGCCCTTGCAGCGCTCGTCCAAGTATGCAAACCAGGAGTTTTTCACCGAGGCGCAGCGCGCCGAATTGGACAAAGAGCGAGCGGCGTTGCTCGGCCGGGACAAGCGCGTGGAGCGTGGCACCGAACTCGACGTCGCTGGCGCGTACAACGCGGTTTTCCTCTCCGTGAAGCACACGGGTGCGCGCACGTCCATGATTGTGGATCCGCCCGATGGCCGGATTCCGCCACGGACGCCAGAGGCTCAGAAGGTCGCCGCCGCCGACCGGGCATTTCGTCTCGCCCTTTTGCAAGCGACCGAGACGTGCAAGAACGGGTCGGTGGCGTGCGGCGGCGGCAAGTACGATCCAACGCCCTCTCCGCGACGCGCGGAGCGTCTTTCTCGCTACAACACGGCGCGCATGAATCGCCATGATGGACCGGAGGACGGCGCGTTGGGGGACCGCTGCTTGACAGGCGGACTGCCCGAATTCGGAACCGCATACGGCGGGAGCTTCCGCCGAATTGTACAGACCCCTGGCGGCGTCTCCATGTTTTACGACGTGGGCCAAGGGCAAGGCTGGCAGCGGAACATCGTCATGAACGGAGGGCCACACTTGCCGGCCAGCATCCGCCAGTGGTATGGCGACTCGCGGGGCCACTGGGAGGGCAATACGCTGGTGATCGACGTCACGAACTTCAGTCCCAAGACGGATTTTCTGGGCTCGCGCGAGAACTTGCACTTGGTCGAGCGCTGGACGCGTACCGGGCCAACCTCGCTCGAATACGCCGTCACGATCGAAGATCCTACGGTGTGGACTCGGCCCTGGACCGTCAAACAAGAGTTCACCAGGCAAAGCGACCGGGAGAACAAAACGTATTACGAGCCTCGCTGCGTTGAAGGAAACTACGCCTTCCCGTCGATGATGCTGGCAGCGCGCCGGGAAGATCTTGCCCTTGCGGAGGGACGAGGTCCCGACCCGGCGACAAAAGACAACGCCACAGATTTCGTGGGCGTCGAAGAAGATCCGTTGCAGTAACGCCACAGAAGCAAAAGGAGGACATCATGCGCGGCCGGTTCTCACGTTCCTTGATAACGGTCGCTGTTGCCGCGGCCGCAGTCAGCGCCGTCCTTTCGGTGTCCATCACACGAACGTCGGGTCAGAACCCGGCGGCTTCTGTGAAGGCTGCCTCGCCTGCATCGGCCTCTGCGCTGAAAACGCCCTGGGGCGAACCAGATCTGCAGGGCATTTGGACGGACGAATCTGATACGCCCTTGCAGCGCTCGCCCAAGTACGCGAACCAGGAATTTTTCACCGAGGCGCAGCGCGCCGAATTGGACAAGGAGCGGGCAGCGCTCCTCGGCCGCGACAGGCGTGTGGAGCGCGGCACCGAACTCGACGTCGCCGGCGCCTACAACGCGCAGTTTATGTCCGTCAAGCACACCGGAGCGCGCACGTCGCTGATTGTGGATCCGCCCAATGGCCGGATTCCGCCGCTGACTCCGGAGGCCCAGAAGATTGCCGCCGCTGAACGTGAATTTCGTCTTGCCCTGCTGCAATCGACGGAGACTTGTAAGAAAAAGTCGATAGCCTGTACCGGCGGCAAGTACGATCCGACGCCCTCTCCGCGGCGGGCCGAGCTTCCTCCTCGCTATAACACGGCGCGCATGAAGCGCCGCGATGGTCCGGAGGACGGTGCGTTGCCGGACCGCTGCTTAACCGGCGGGCTGCCCGAATTTGGAGGCGCGACCGGCAGCTTCCGCCGGATTGTGCAGACGCCCGGCGGCATCGCCATGTTCTACGACGTCGGTCAGGGGCAAGGGTGGCAGCGGAACATCGTCATGAACGGAAGTCCGCACCTGCCGGCCAGCATCCGTCAGTGGTACGGCGACTCGCGCGGCCACTGGGAGGGCAATGTGCTTGTGGTCGACGTGACGAATTTCAGTCCCAAGACCGATTATCAGGGTTCGCGCGAGAACTTGCACCTGGTCGAGCGCTGGACGCGTACCGGGCCAACCTCGCTCGAATACGCCGTCACGATCGAAGATCCTACGGTGTGGACTCGGCCCTGGACCGTCAAGCAAGAGTTCACCACGCAGAGCGAGGAACAGAACAGAATTTACTACGAGCCTCGCTGCATCGAAGGAAACTATGCCTCCCCAGGGCTGATGCGGGGACAACGCATGGCCGAGGCCGCATTTTCGAAGGGACAGGGTCCGGACCCGGCAATAAGCGACAACGCCACAGATTTTGTAGGCGTGGAAGACGATCCGTTGCAGTAACGCCGACACAAGCAAATGGAGGACATCATGCGCGGCCGATTCTCACGTTCCATGATAACGGTCGCCGTTGCTGCGGCGGCGGTCAGCGCCGTCCTTTCGGTGTCCATCACGCGAACGTTGGGTCAGGCTCCGGCCGCGCGGCCGGCCCGCGTGGGCGGCAAGCCTAACTTCAGCGGCATCTGGCAGGCCAATAACGAAGCGAACTGGGATTTGCAGGCGCATGCGGCGCTTCCCGCCGCCGTCACACAGCCGGGCATTTATCCTTATGACTACGCGCGGGTGCCGGCAGCGCCGGTCCTCGCGCTCGGTGCCGCGGGCGCGGTACCCGGATCGCTCGGCGTCGTGCAGGGCGACGGACAGATCCCCTACAAGCCAGAAGCCCTGCTGATCAAGAAGCAGAATGCTGAGCACTGGATTGACCGCGACCCGGAGCTGAAGTGTTACTTGCCGGGCATTCCGCGTGCGATGTACATGCCTTATCCTTTTCAGATCACGCAGGGTACGGACAAGATTCATATTGCCTACGAATTCTCGAATACCGCGCGCACCATCCATTTGGACAAAGTCGCAGGGCCGCCGGACGATACCTGGATGGGTCACTCCGTGGGACGATGGGACGGAGATACTCTCGTCGTCGACGTGCTGATCTGCGCCACGCACAACCTGCTGAAGCTCTTCCGGTTCGGATGGAGTCCGCAGAGGGCATGAAACAAGGGAGATGACCTGCCTAAAGCACCTCTTGGGCAGGGAGGTCAGGGTCCAAAGCCCAAATTTCGACTCGCAAAGCCCGAAGAACCAGAAAAGAGAAATTCAGAAGCTTTATCTCCGACAGACTCCTAGGTAGCAGCCTTTCCTAATCTTTTCTAGTAGGAGGTCGTTGATGAGAACGAAGCTTTTGGCAGTAGGTATCCTGGCTGTCGCAATGTTTGGAGTGGTGATTTCGGCGTCGGCGCACCACGCGTTTGCGGCGGAGTTCGACGCGAGCAAACCGGTGAGTTTCAAGCGGACCATCACAAAAATGGAATGGGTGAATCCCCACACCTGGTTGCATGTGGACGTGAAGAAGCCCGATGGCACGGTGGAAAACTGGGCCGTCGAAGCGGGCACGCCGAATGTCCTCTTCCGGCGCGGATTCACCAAGGAATCGTTGCTGCCCGGCACCGAGGTTGTGGTCGATGGCTACCAGGCGAAAGACGGTTCGCACCGGGCCAACGGCAGGGATCTTACGTTCCCTGACGGGCGCAAATTGTTTCTCGGTTCGTCCGGAACTGGCGCCCCCTACGAGTTGACGCCTGGCGGCCAGAAGAAGTAACTGAGACGGCGCTCGATCTTACGCGCTCGCGGGCGATCGTATTCGGAGCACTGCGGCATCACGCTTCGTTCGTCGGGATTGCTTCCCGAAACCGACAGCGCGAAAAGGCGCTGTCGCCGTTGAAGATCAGATGGAACTGAGTCCCTAATGCAAGGTCGTTGGATAGGTTTGCTCCCCGCTTTTGTGTTGGTGCTCTTCTATTTGGTTACGGCGCCTGCCAAAGCCCCGGCACACATGGCGCAGAAGTCGCATGAAGTGGGCCGTCAGATCCATCTGATTTCTTCGGAATCTGCTTCAGTACAATGGGCGCGCCTCGCCACTCTGCGGAACGCCGCACCACTCACGGCAACGGTTGAGGCGGGCGGCGACGAGGCGGCCGGAGGCTCTCTCCTCAATTTCTTCAGACGGATGGCGGATTCATCGTGGAGCGTCGGTCTCCACGAGTCGCGATATGCGTATGACCTCATCGAATCCGTTCACGTCTGGGCGTTGTGTCTCTTCTTCGGCCTGGCGGTGATGTTCGACCTGCGTCTGCTCGGTTGGACCATGCGCAGCGTCCCGGTATCGGAAGTCGCGCGGCGGCTGCTGCCGTGGACGGTAGTGGGATTCGTCGTCATGGTCATCAGCGGAGCGCTCTTGTTTTCCGCCATACCTCTTAGGTCCTATCAGAATATCTTCTTCAGGGCCAAAATGATTATGCTGACGCTTGCAGGCCTTAACGTGTGGATCTTTCACTCGGGCATCTATCGGCGCGTTGCGACTTGGGATGTGAACAGCGTAACCCCTAAGGCGGCCAGAGTAGCGGGCGCCCTTTCTCTTGTTCTCTGGGTCGCCATCGTTCTTTCAGGAAGAATGATCGCCTATAACTGGTTCGACTGCGACAGGCAGCCGCAACCGGCGATCATTAATTTCCTTACCAGCTGCGTACCGACCGAATCGGAGCGCTGATGTCACTGCTGGGTTTCTTTCAGTGGTGCGAACAGTCGGGAATTGGTGAGGCAATACGAAAATCGGCTTGGCTGTTCCCCCTGATTGAGGCCATCCACCTCCTTGGCCTTGGATTGATTGGCGGAGCAGTCTTGGTCGTTGACCTGCGCCTGTTAGGGCTTGGATTGCGGCGCCAGTCTGTTGCACAGGTTGCACGCGATGCCCAGCCCTGGCTGCTCGGCAGTCTTATGTTGATGATCGCCACAGGCGGCCTGCTGTTCCTGTCCGAAGCGATAAAGTGCTATTACCATACGGCTTTTTGGCTGAAGATGACGTCGCTGTTTTTGGCACTCGTCTTTACTTTCACGGTGCAGCGCAAAGTGACCATGGCCGATCAGACTCGACTGAGGCCTCTTTGGGGCAAAGTGGTGGCCCTGGTCTCAGTCCTTCTGTGGTCCGGTGTGGGCATTGGGGGACGCTGGATTGGGTTTTCGTAGGACCCGCGCTCACTTCCGTCGCTTTGCTACGTAGCCGGCGAAGGCAGACGCCGGCGCGAAAATTGCCACCGATGCCACGCTTCCCAGATGTTGCCGATGAGCACGCCGGCGAGAAGATAGTAGGCCGCACCCACCCACTCAAAGGTCGCGTAACTGGCCAGCGCAACCAGCACGCCGCACACAAGCTGATCGGGATATCTCACCGGCGAAGTCGGCGGATCGGTCAGGATAAAGAATGCAAAAAAAAGGGCGGCGTGAAGATCCGGTGCTCGAAAGATTTCGGCGAGCTTCCCCGGATCGCCCAGGAACGTGCTGAGCGTAAACAGACCGAAATAGGTGCCTAGAAAAATGAGCACCAAGGGAATTTTGTTCACGCGATCCGCAATGAACGCGCCTGCCGCCACGAGCACCACCAAAGCGAACGGCGTTGTCTCAGGTAATGCGCCCCACCAGCTTTGGCCCGTATTGAAAATGTAGAATGTGGCCACCAGGGCCAGAGCGGCTGGATTAAAGATGTTGGCCGAGCGAGTCCGCGCGATGTACTTGGTGGCAATCGCGACCGCCGAGGTCGAAGCGGCAACATACCAGGGTTCATGTGGAGTCAGTATCATTGCGACAATCAAACCTGTGAGAACCGCTCCGCTCGGAAATTCCCAGGCGCCTCGTATCTTCCGGAGGGCCAGCAGGTCGATCGCGCCTGCGATCAGAACGGAAGTCGCGAGACCGGGCGCCACGAATGCGATTCCCTCGCGTGGCGCTGCGAGAGCAACCAGAATCGTCAGGACAATAATGAGAAGACCCTTGGGCGTTTGGAAGAATCGCCCAATCGCAGAGCTAGTGGTAGTCACCCATACCTCGAGTCGCATGGCGGTCTAGCCCCGGAGAAATGATCAGCCCGTCCACGCCCAAGCGATCGAAGAGTTGAATGCCCTCGGCCGGGCCCAGAACGAAAGCCGCAGTTGCCAGCGCGTCTGCCAGCATGGCATTAGGCGCGATAACAGTTACGCTCGCCGCGGCATCCGCTGAGGATCCCATCCGCGGGTCGCAAAAATCAGCGGGCGAAGTAACGTGATTGTCTTGGCGTCCGCGTCGAGGCGAACATCCCGATAATTAACAGAGCGACTGGAATCGAGAGTGCTTCGGATCGTTTTTCCGGTGCGATATTCCCGGTTGAACCCGCGCGTTTCCATGGCGTAGCCGACCGTCGGATCGAATGCGCCGTCGCTCTCTTCCGCTACCGCCAATGCAAATTGCACGGCTTCGTAGAGGATCGTGCTCACTTGAATGGGTACGCCCACCTGGTTCGCGAGCAGCATCACTTCGCTGTTGGGCTCAAATCGCGTGCAACATTCCTCGACGCGGCAAAACCATTCAAATGCACGGTCGACCGCCTTCTCCCGTTGCACGGTCTGCCCCGGATCCCCTTCGTGGCCAACCACGTGGCCCACTACATGGATGGTCACGAAGGTCCCCATCAGGGCGACCGTGCGGAGGACCCCGTCACTCCGTCGCTTTGGACAAGGCTGCGATAACCGCATCGGCGAATGCATAGCTGCTCTCGGTCGCTCCGGACACGTAATCCACTTTCGGACTCTGCCTTTCGACCACCTGTGAGGGCAAGTCGGGGAAACCGCCTCCAGGAGTTTTCGGCGCGATCCAACCACAGGAATAACGCGTCAGGCATTGGGAGATTGCCACCAAAGCGATCTTTCCGTCCTGAATCGTAACGGAGGCCTCGATGTCGCCATGCCGGCAGCTGCCCCAGCCCAAGTAGACTCCGTCTTTGTACCGAACTTGCGCAGCGGCCGCGGGCTGTGCGGCGTCGCCCGCTTGTGGATTAGCGGTTTTTGGTGCTGGTGCTGCGCGGGGTGCCCCTGTTGAATCGCTCCCAGTGCTGGGCCCCGCTTTTCGAGGCGGAGTCGAGGGTCGTTTGTTATTTTTCTTGATGGCAGGAGCTACAGAAGGCGAAAGCGGCGGAGCCGCTTCGATTCCAGATTTGGCGAACGGCGGCACGCTGGCAACCGTTGCGGAAATTCTCTGTTGCGGTATCTGCAAATCGAACTTATGTGCCGCGGAACTCGTTCGGTGATACCCCGCGGCATAAATGGCGACGATGGCGGCAGAACTCAGCGTAATCAGGCTATTCGAGATTCTCTGGCTGGGACCGATTCGCTCCTCGAAATAATCCCGGGACTGAAGCGGTAGCGCTCCCGCCGCGAGTCCCGCGGCCAACAGGATGATGGCAAGTCCCGTAAACGTGCCCCACGCGGGATGACCTGCTGCGATAGATCCTCCAAAAACAGCCAGCACTATCGCCAGCAACAACAGGGTTGATTTATCCATTAACCGAGACCTGACTTCAAATCGCTCTGTCCGGATTTCCGCTCGAAGATAATCTGCGAGAGGCTGTTTACTGGGCCTTGGAGTACGTAAGGCTATACGTAGTCGATCCGCCGCCCGACTCAACATCGCGCAAAACGGTCAGCTTCCCGTCGCTCAAGCTGAGAATGTCCCTGCCCCAGTTCATCCCTTTTTTGAAGTGCAGGTGCAGCTTTGTTCCATCCCAATGCGCCCAGGTCTTCAAGCCATTGACATCGCCAGCCGGGGCAACCATGGGCTTGTCATCCAGCGTATAGGTCCCTTTTTCCGAACCCAGCTGAACCGTGATTTGGTTCGCCGTCTGCGTGATGATCATCATCTGAGGTGCTTGAGCAAAA
>QHYQ01000322.1 GCA_003224175.1 Acidobacteriota bacterium | reverse complement strand
TCAGAGCTGGAGGAACCGGAACTCCTCTTCCTGTCGCTTCTTTTTCATGACGTAGGCAAAGGAATGCCCTGCGAGGACCATGTAGCCGGCAGCCTGGATGCGATTGAGAACGTATTCGCGAGCTTGGATCTGAAGACTGAGCAAGCCGATACCGTCCGCTTTCTCATTCGGGACCATCTAGCCATGTCCGCCAATCTCTTACGTCGAGATATTTTCGATCCGGAGACGATCCGCGTCTTCGCCGAACAGGTGGGCACGCCGGAACGGCTGAAGCTGCTTTGCCTTTTCACATACGCGGATATCCGTGCGGTCAATCCCGAGGCGCTGACGCCGTGGAAAGCGGAATCGCTGTGGCAGCTCTACGTCCTTACCGCCAATTATCTGACGCGCAGCTTGGATGAAGAGCGGTTCCATGCCGAGGCAGGCGATTTGCAGTTTGTCGACCGCATTTTCCCAGTAGTATCCTTGGCCGGATCGCGCGAGGAGCTGGCTTCTTTCCTCGAAGGCCTGCCCCGCCGCTACCTCTTCGCGCGTTCCCCCGAAGAGATTGCCTCACATTTCCAGATGGGGCGGAAGCTAAAAGAGAAGAGTGTGCAATTGCATATCGAGAATCGCGGCCAGATCTATGCCCTGACGCTGCTCGCAACCGACCGGCCGTTCCTTTTTGCCGGAGTCAGCGGAACCCTGGCATCCTGGGGAATGGACATATGGAAGGCGGAAGCGTTTGCCAACGCCGCGGGGACCGTGGTTGACACATTCCATTTCACCGATCCGCACAAGACCCTGGAACTGAATCCCTCGGAACTGGCGCGCTTGCAGAAAAACATCGAGGATGTGCTTACCGGGGCCATTCCGCGAGAGACGCTGCTACGTGGCAGGGCCGGAGCGCAATCGAAGGCGGAGCCGAAAGTCAGCGTGCCCACGCAGATTCGCTTCGACGACAGCAGTTCTCCGCATTCGACGCTGATGGAGATCATCACGCAGGACCGGCCGGGATTGCTCTTTCACTTGAGCTCAACGCTGGCGAATTTGGGCTGCAACATCGAAGTGGCCCTGATCGATACCGAGGGCCAGCGCGCGCTGGATACTTTTTATCTTACGTTTGGCGGCGCAAAGCTCAGCGCGGATACGCAGGAGAAGCTGCGCATTCGGTTGCTCGCCGAGAGTTGAGCCCTATGGAGACCAGAATGACTGACCAGATCGATGCCCGATCTGCTGAGATTGCCCGCGCCCGCAGAGTAAAGCGCGTCAACGCGATCACGGCTCTTGCGATCGGCTCAATCCTCGCGGCCTTGGTTCTCAAGCTGGTTCATTTCGACGTGCGCGAGTTTGATCCACTGCACCTCGTGGCCGGATTTCTGGCCGGAGTTCTCTACGCAAATGCTTTTGAATACGTCCTGCACCGATTTTTCTTGCATTGGGGCGAGGGATTCCTGATGCAGCGGCACGGCCTTCACCACGATACAGCGGGAGCACCGGAGGAGCCACGCTACGTCAATTTCGCGACGTCTCCCTGGGTGGTGGTGCTGGTATTCGTATTGAACGCGCTACCCGTTCTGGCGCTGGAGCTTTTCCTGCACATCGGCTTGGCCGTCGGGATTTTTGTAGGCTTCACGCTCTATTTCATCGCTTACGAGGAGATTCACTGGCGTTTTCACCTGGACGGCTGGTTGCCGGGATGGCTACGCACCGCGAGAAATCACCACATGCTGCACCACGGGGGGTTCGACGGCCGTTACAACGTCTTCCTGCCGATTTTCGATTGGATTTTCCAGCGGAGCGCCTGGAAGCAGGGTTCTTAGCGGTGAGTTTGCTAAGAGCGCAGGCGCTGCAAGAGCGACTTCTTCTTCGCGGGTAGCTTTTCTATCGGAAGAATTTGGAGCAAATCGTCGATCTCGGAGGAAGAGAGCGGATCGGCGGCGCGCCGCCAGTAACCGACCTCGCGCAATCCCGTCCACGCCTCCAGGCAATGCAAACAGCCGGAAACGTGCTTCTCCACCGGCTCTTTGTCATACCAACTCACCTGTCCATCGTGAATGCGCACGATCTCGTGTGCGGGAATGCACTTTTCGGTCTTCAGGGCGCGAGCCTGCTTTAGAAACGCAAGCCAGGCAGCGGGCCAAGGACACCGGTCGTGTTCGGATTGACGAGCCGCTTGGTATTCCTCTGCTAGACGCTCGAAGGCTTTTTCCGCCACGCGCGGGGAAATGCGCATAACGCGTTCGAGACTCTTTTCCGTATAACCCGCGAGCTTGAAAAAGAGCATCTCCTTGTGGAGCAGTGGAAGACCGTCGAGCAGCTTGGAGATTTTGTCAGCGTCGAAGGCGCTGCTCCCCGGGACCTCAGACTTCTTCGATGCGAGGGAGTCGAGCGCCGCTCCGAGCAACAGGGCGCGAAGGTCTCCCAGAAACTCGCGTTCCGACTGGCGGGGAGTGGCGCGAAGGCGCTCGAAGCCATTGGCCGTGAGCTCCGCCAGCATCTTCTTCACAATCGGGGGTGCGTCTCGAGCAGGGATTGCTCCGTGGATATCGAGCAACTGAAAAAATAAGGGACAATAGAAATCGAGCAAAGCGCGCCAGGCTTCCGTGCTGCCCTGCTCGCTTTGCTCTCGGATTTTATGAAACGTATAGAGGACTGGTTCGGGCTTCACCAGGAGCGTTCCCGCAGTTCAAACTTCGCACAGCGCATTGCTGCGGCGAGCAAGCCGCGATGCGGATCCGGCATTCTAACCGATGGATTTCCGCGCCGGAGCCGGTTCCAAGGGAGCTGTGGCCACCGCGAAGGGCAGGCCCAGGTTGCGCCGCAAAGTAGCGCGGTCGAGTTCATGCTCCCAGCGCGCCAGCACTACCGTGGCGACTCCGTTGGCAATCATGTTGGTGGTCGCCCGCGCCATGCTCATGAAGCGGTCGACGCCGAGAATCAAAGCCATGCCGGCGACGGGGATGGTAGGAATCACCATTAACGTGCCGACCAAGGCAATGAAGGCCGCGCCCTGTACGCCGCTCGCGCCCTTGGACGTCAGGACGGCGACGGCAAAAATCGTTAATTGCTGCCCAATGGTGAGGTGAATGTTGGTGGCCTGAGCCACAAAAAGAGCCGCCAGCGTCATGTAGATGCTGCTGCCGTCGGTATTGAACGTGTACCCGGTGGGCACGACCAGGCCGACCAAGGCCTTCGAGCAGCCGAGACTCTCCATCTTTTCCATCAACGTGGGCAGCGCCGGCTCGGAGGAGCTTAATGTGAGGCAAAGGACGATCTCTTCCTTGATATAGGCAAGGAACCTGAGGATTCCGAAACCGGATGCCCAGCAAATCGCTCCCAGCACCACAAGCACAAAAAGAATTGACGTGATCCAAACGGCGCTGACGAGCTTCGCCAGCGGCCCCAGCGATTTCAGGCCGTAGGCGCCGATGGTAAAGGCCATGGCCCCGAAGGCCCCAATCGGGGCAGCCTTCATCACCAGATTCACCACGCCGAAGACAGCCTGCGTCAATCCCTCGATCGTGTCCACCAGCGGCTTGACGCGCTTGCCCATCACCGACATGGCCAAGCCAAACAGGACGGAAATGAAAACCACTTCCAGGATGTCTCCGCGAGCAAAAGCATCGATCACGGTCGTGGGGATGATGTGCATCAGGAAGTCCGTGATGGTTTGCGCTTTCGCCGCGCCCGCGTAGTTCGTTACGGCTGCGGCATTGAGCGTGGCGGGGTTCGCGTTGAATCCCGCTCCCGTCTGCACCAGATTGCCCACCACCAGACCCATGAGCAACGCAACAGTCGAGACAACTTCAAAGTAGAGCAGGGCCTTGCCGCCCACGCGGCCGACTTTTTTCAGGTCTCCCATGCCGGCAATGCCGGTCACGATGGTGCAGAAAATGACCAGCGTGATAATCATGGAGATCACGCGGATGAAGGCGTCGCCCAACGGTTTCATAGCGATGGCCGTTTGCGGCCGCAGATAACCCAGAATGATGCCAATCGCTACGCCGATGAGCACCTGGCCCCAGAGCGTCCTGTAGAAGGGCTTCTTGCGAGAATTCCCGCCGCGAGCCCCTGACTCGGCATCGTGTATGGCCATGGTTAAGCCTCCCTAATTTCGGAGTGCTGCGTCTTTAGTTACTGGCCGGGAGCAAGGAAGAAGATGCCGGCAGGCCTTGGTCACCCTGGTCTTGCTCCGCGCGCCGGTCTGGGCGGAGTCTACCACATTCGCTAGCAATGGAATAAGTACAGCGGAACGGAGGCGCGATTAGCGAATGCCGAAGAGCGGCTAGGGCGCGCTGTTGCCACGCCGCTCAGTCGTTTATTCGCGATCCTTTGCAGTTCTCTCTGAGCCTTTCGTCAAATGCCAGGCGTTGCACCATTGGCATCTATAGGCTCGAAGCTTCGGTGCGTTGGCAGTTGCGATCTGGTGTCCGGCTGTCGCCAGCGCTTCTCCTTCGGTTGCGTACTTCCGTTTCCCGCTTACCGGGCATCTTGGATCATCGTCCACCACGGTTTCGAAGTCTTACCGGCGGGCGCTGTTGTTGTTGCCGCCGGGCTGCTTGAACGCCGGATTGCGCGGCAAGCTCAATAGATTAGCAAACAGCCGATAGGCGCCCGACACGCCGTCCGGCAATTGCCGATACAACGCGAAGGCTACATAGACGTAGACTCCCCGGCCATATCGTGCGTAAACCAAGCCGCCCTTTTGCGGGTCTTGATCCGGATCATGCGTCTCGAGCGGCGCGACGTATTGTGGGTCCCATGTCTTCAGGAAGCTGTGCCCGCGCTCCTCGACCCAGCCCGCAAAATCGGATTGGTTGATCTGGTTCGGCCAGGTGAGCACCGGGCTCTTGGGGTCAACGAATGCGACCGGCGAGTGCTCGTCCACGACACGCTCGGCATCATTGGGCAGTGTATAAGGATACGGCCCGAAATTGTGGTCGTACTGCACGGACTGATACTGCACGATCACGACGCCGCCATTGCGCACGTATTCAAGAAGGCGGTTGTGGTTGGTGACGAGTTCCGGCCGGGCCGTATAGGCGCGCACGCCCAGCAGAATGACGTCAAATCTTTGCAGATCGCCGCTGGAGATGTCCTGCGCGTTCAGAAGCTGCACGTGCACGCCGAGATCTGCGAGCGACTGTGGCACGGTATCGCCCGTGCCCATCACGTATCCAACGCGCAATCCTTGAGAGATTTTCACATCCACGCCGGAGGTTCGGTAGGTGGCCGGAACGTAAAGGTTATAGGGGCGCAGGCCGGGATAGCCCGCGGTGATGAAGCCTTCGCGATATTGCCGGCCGCCCGATTCGGCGACCGCTGTCACCGTGTACGGCTTGGTCTCCAGGCGATCGGCAATCACTTCGAAGCGCACGATTTGCTCCTCGCCCGCGCGCTCGAGCGCGAAGGGAGCCGAGGCCGGCTCGGAGTGCCAGCCTTCGGGCAGATCGAGCCGCACCGTGCCTTTCGCGCCCGTTTGTGCTTCGGTGTGCACTTGCGCTGAAAGCGCGAACGATTTCGAGCCCAGCGGCGTAATGCCGGCGTCGGGGAAGATCCTCACAGAAACCGCGGGCGTCACCTCCAGCGGATTGAGCACGATGCCTTGGCCGGTCTGCTGCTGCACGCTCTGGATTACTTGGCCGACGCGTAATGGCACGCCCATGTAGGTGAATTCAACCCAGGCCGCCAAAGGATAAGGAGCAAACGAGAAATTGCGGTAGCGCTCGTCCACTTTGTCGTAATAAGGCAGCTCTTCGTTTGGCCGCGAGAAATAAGGACGCGTTGGGGCGGCATCTTGCGGCGGTTTCACGTTGAAGCGCTGATCCAAAGCATGCCGTGCTTCCAGGCTCGTGGGAACGGCGGACTCACCGCTCACATTCCACGATTCGCCAGCCGGAGTCTCTAGCGAAATGCGGTTGAGCGCGAGCGTCGCCGTGCCGGCATTGTTCAGGTGCACACGCACGACGAACTGCCCGCCCGGAACGAGCGATTTCATCGTTTCCGCAGGCAGCGCGAAAAGAGGATTCCCCCGGTTGGGCTCGCGCTCGGGAGCAACCGTCGCTTCCAGCGAAAGATTCAGCGCCTGACGGATCGCTTCTTGAAACTGATCCTGTTTGGCGCGCAACTCGTAGCTCACGTCGTATTTCGCCTGGTCGGAAAGCTTGCTCGCCGCCAACTGCGCGAGGAGCGCATTCGTTTCTTTCAAGCCTTCGGCCAAAAGCGGCGCGATCTTCTCGGGCTCGCTGACGGAAAAACCCGCCATGGCCCGCTCGACACCAGAATTCAAGCGGCTGAGCCCTTCCTTCAAAAACGCGTTGTCTTGCTCCGCGGCGAGATCGGCGATGCCGCCGATGGAAATGTCCACGCCGTCGAAATACGATTGCTCTTTATCGGCGGCCGGAATCGAGGAGCCGAAGCGGTGGTAAGGCGCTGCAACCGGTGCCGCAAGTGGAATTCCGCCGCCGCCATTCTGCGATTTCTGCAGCGACCAGCCTTGCCGCGCGATCTGCGTGAAGCTCGCGCCCAGCACGGGGTCGCCATCACCTTCGGGAATTTGGAGATTCGCGCTGAGCGGCCCTTCCGACCAGCTTTTGTGTATGAAATCGTAGAACCGGACAGGATGGTATTTTCCCGTGGCCGAATCGAGCATGCCCTTATCGGTAATGGGGAAAATCGGAACGCGCGCGTACATCTTGACCGGTGACCAGGGCCGCAGCCCGGCGCGAATCTGCTCCGGAAACACGTTCGGGTCGCCTGCTGCTGCGAACACCTCCTGCGCAATTTGGCCGGCAGCGGCATGCTGACCATGGCCATCGCTGGGGCCGCCGACGAATACCGATGTAATCACGAGCGGCCGTGTCATGCGCACCACGCGCACGGCATCTTCGAGCAGGCGATCGTGCCCCCATACCTCGAGCGCCTCCTCGCGCGTTTTCGAGAAGCCAAAATCGGCTACCGTGGTCCAGAACTGCTGCACATCGTAATAACGATCCGCGGCCAGCAACTCTTCGGTCCGCACCAGCCCAAGCGCGTCCCAGAAATCGTCGGACATCACATTCTGCCCGCCCTCGCCGCGGTTCAGCGTGAGCAGAGTCGCGCGCGCGCCTTGGCCGCGCGATTCATAGGTGAGCATGCCGCCATCTTCGTCGTCCGGATGCGCCACCAACATCAGAAGGCTAGCGCGCGTATGCAGCTTCAGCAGGGTTTGCCAGAGCCCTGCGGCGCCGCGATCGATTTCGAGAGGACGCGCATCGGGCGTGGGCCATTCCCAAGGCGCCGCCGCAGCGCTATTCGGATCTCCTGACGCCGAAGACGTGGCAGCCGGACTTTGCCCGCCCACAGCGCCCGAGAACGCCAGCGCGAGAACTACCAGCGCCGACAAGCTGAGCGTGATGACGCCAATTCGAACCCGAACGCGCCCCTTCCGCTCATCCGCGAATTTTGTCATCTGTGGCATCACAGCCCTGCCGCATAGCATACATTAGCTCGCAGCTACAAAGACAATTAGACCCGGCCGAGGGGCGCAGGGGTCGCCACGGCTGCTGATGCCGCAAATTTCACGTCGTAAGGCCCATGGTATAACATGGATCGCCCTGTAAACTTCGGCGCAGACGGGCGCGCCGGCGGCAGCAACATGAAAATCGGAATCACCTGCTATCCCACCTACGGCGGCTCCGGCGTGGTCGCTACGGAATTGGGCATAGAGCTGGCGGCTCGCGGTCACGACGTGCATTTCATCAGCTACGCGCCGCCGGTGCGGCTGACGGCGAACGATCGCATCACGTTTCACGAAGTGGAAGTTTCCAATTATCCGCTTTTCGATCACGCGCCGTACACGCTCACGCTTTCGGTGAAAATGCTGGAAGTGGCCGAATCCGCCCGGCTAGACTTGCTGCATGTGCACTACGCCATTCCTCATTCGGTCAGCGCCATCCTGGCGCGCTCCATGGCCGCGCCCCGCCGTCTTCCTTTTATCACCACGCTGCACGGCACCGATATCACTCTGGTCGGCAACGACCTCAGTTTTCTGCCCATCACGCGTTTTTCCATCGAGCAGTCCGATGGCGTGACCTGCATCTCGAATTATCTGAAAACCAAGACCATCGAAGTGTTCGATATCAAGCGGCCCATCGAGGTCATTCCCAATTTTGTAAATTGCGATGTCTACTGCCGCAAAGATGACCCCGCGTTGCGCGCGCAATGGGCCCCTAACGGCGAGCCCATTCTGATGCACCTGTCGAATTTCCGGCCGGTCAAGCGGGTTCCCGACGTCGTAGAGATTTTCGATTTGATCCGCCGCAAGATGCCCGCGAAGCTTGTGCTCATGGGCGATGGCCCGGACCGCGGCGCCGTCGAATGGGCCATCCGGCGCAAGGGGCTTACGAAAGACGTATTCCTGATCGGCAAACAGGATCGAGTTTACGAAAAACTCGGCGTGGCCGATCTTTTCCTGCTGCCTTCTGATCTCGAAGCCTTCGGCCTGGCGGCCCTGGAAGCCATGGCCTGCGAAGTACCCGTGATCGGCACGAACGTGGGCGGCATGCCCGACGTCGTACAGCACGGCGTCGATGGATACCTGGTGGAACCGCGCGACGTCGCTTCCGCCGGGCGCTTCGCGATCGAAATTCTCTCGCGCGCTGACCGCGGCAGAGAGATGGGCCAGCGCGCCCGCGAAGATGCGCGCCGCAGCTTCTGCGCCGAGGACGTGATCCCGCATTACGAGGCTTATTATCGCCGCGTGCTGGAAACCGCCGTTAGCGCCGGCGCCTGAGCGCGCGCCGCCGTGACCTGTCGTCGCCGAACTGGGCGCGTCCATGCCCCGAGCCGGCGGGCCCTACGAGTATCTGAAGCAGATTTATGGCCCCAAGGGCCTGGGCCGCATGATGTCGTTCCTCTTCATCTGGCAATTGACCTTCAGCGCACCGCTCTCGATTGCTTCCGGCTGCATCGGGCTCGCGGCGTACGCGGGCTTTGTCTGGCCCAATCTGCGAGGAGTATGGCTGCGGAGCAATGTGCATCTCGCGATTCCGCTTCTGGGGAGGCTCGAGGCGAATGTCGTCGTCACGCCCGGCACCTGGCTGGCCATAGGCACATGCGCCTTTGCGGTCGCGCTGCTCTATCGACGGATCACCAGTATCGGGCGGCTGTCGAAATGGCTGTGGGGAGGCGTGCTTGTTACGGTTGCCTGGGTGATCTCCGCTGGGGTCACGCATTTTCATGCCGCGCAAGCCTTCGATTTTCCGCCGGGCGCGTTCACGCCTTCCATGAGCTTTTTTACCGGACTCGGCGCGGCCCTGCTCGTGACCGCATACGACTACTGGGGCTACTACAACATCTGTTATCTCGCGGGCGAGGTGGAAAAGCCGGAACGTAACGTGCCGCGCGCCGTGCTGATTTCCGTCGCGCTGGTCGCGGCGATCTACCTGCTCATGAACGTCAGCGTGCTCGGCGTGATTCCCTGGCAGCAGCTCCAGGGGCAAACGAGCGAGAACGCGCGTTCCTCGGTCATTTCCGTCTTCATGCAGCAGATTTATGGCGGCTGGGCCGGCAAATTGGCCACGCTGCTGATCATCTGGACTGCCTTCGGATCGATCTTCTCTTTGCTCCTCGGATACTCGCGCGTGCCTTACGCCGCCGCGCTCGACGGAAATTATTTCGAAGTTTTCGGCCGGCTGCATCCGCGTCACAAATTTCCCCACGTTTCGCTGCTGGTGCTGGGAGTTGTTGCGGCAGCGTTCTGCTTTTTGCAATTGGCCGACGTCATCGCCGCGCTCGTCGTGATCCGCATCCTGCTGCAATTTTTATTGCAGCAGGTAGGCCTGCTGATTTTGCGCGCGCGGCAACCGGAAATGCCGCGGCCTTTTCGCATGTGGCTTTATCCGCTGCCGGCGCTCTGTGCCATCGCCGGATTTGTCTATATTCTGATTTCGCGGCCGAATTTCCTGCGGGAAATTCGTTACGCCATTGTGTTGCTCGTCGCCGGTCTCGCGCTTTATTTCTTCCGCGCTTTCCGGCGCGGCGAATGGCCCTGGCACGGCAGCGAGCAGAATGGCGAAGCGTAGCGTACAACGAGTCGGAAGCTTCAAATCTTCGACAACAATTTGACCAAGGATTTACAAACGGTGTTCGAACCCACTGATATAAATCTCTTCCGTGAAGATGTGCTCCAAGCTGCGCCTTCTCTCGCCCGCCATTCTTTGCGTTTTATTCGTAGCGTTGGGGGCATTTGCGCAAGGAACCGACCGGAAGAGCTTTTATCTCGGCATAGGTGTCGGTCCCATCATTCCGCAAAGTGTCAGCGCAAATCTGACGGGCACGATAGCTGGCAGTGGGACATTGAAGTTCAATGCCTCAGGATTTGTGGGCTCGGTGGCCGGTTACCGCTTCAGCGATCACTTCGGCATGGAAGCGGAAGGGGGCTGGACTCTATATGACTCCTATAATTTGGTGGGCACGTTTTCGGGATCGGGCGGCCCGCTGCCCGGGGCCATACCGCTCAACGGGGATATGCACACGTGGCTCGGCATCGTAAACTTTGTGTACCGGCCAAGGCGGCAGAGCGCGCGACTCGCGCCTTATTTTGGCTCTGGAATTGGGGCTGCTGGGCTGGAGTGGTTGGTGGACTCCAGGCCGGGTGGCAACATCATCCTGACTCTCAGGGGCGGCTCTGTCAGCCTGGCCGCGGACGCAATGGCGGGGGTTGACTACGCCCTCAGCAAACGATTTTCGCTTGGCGGCCGCTACAATTTTGTACACGTGGTGAACGATATTCCCACAATCAGCGGCGGCGGCATCACGCTCCACCATAGTGCCCCTGAGATTCATCTTCTGCATATGGTCGGCACCTACCGTTTTTGAATGATCCCGTTACCGCGGCGCAGCGGCGTCTTGACCCGCAGGAGTCCCTGGCATATAAACGGCTTAGTGAGCTGATCCTGGAGGAAATTCATGCGCAGCACCTTCTTCGCCGCCCTGGGGCTTGTTTCCGCATTCTTATTTGCCGCGCCCGTGGTGGCGCATCACGGATTCAGCGTGGAATTTGACGAGACCAAACCCGTGACGCTCACCGGCGTGGTCACCAAAATGGAGTTCATGAATCCGCACATTTATTTCTATCTGGACGTCAAAGACGCGAACGGCAAAGTGGTGAACTGGGCGTTTGAGGGCAGTCCTCCCAACATCCTTTACCGGCAGGGCTGGCGAAAAGATACCGTCAAGCCCGGCGACATGCTCACGGCCAAGGGCTTTCGCGCCAGAGATGGCGCGCATCTGGTGGCTTGCAACACGATTACGTTTCTGGACGGCCGGCAGCTCACCGTCGGCGCAGGAAACGTCAAGGGCTACGATAAGAACTGAGTTCGGACCGTGAGAATCAGTTACCCTTCTCGTCCACCCCTCATCGCGGCCATTGCGTTTCTGGCCTTGCCATTTTTAACTGCATGTTCCGGACGCCCCGCGGGCGGCGCTCAAGCCTCCGGTCCGCCGGATCTAAATGGGGTCTGGTCGGCGCCTTTCACGCCAGACATTTCAAAACCGCTCGGCCATCAGCCTCCGTTTACGCCCTACGCCGCCGGCCTATTCAAAAAAGAAGACGAGATCGACGATCCGTTGACGCAGTGCTTGCCCATCGGTCCGGCGAGAGGAATCCAGGCAGGAATCATGCCCTTCCAGATCGTTCAGACGCCCGCGGTGATGGCTATCCTGTTTGAGAATCAGCGTACTTTCCGAATTATCAATACCGATGGACGCAGCCATCCGAAAGATGTGGACGCGACGTGGTTTGGAGACTCCATCGGCCACTGGGAAGGAGATACCCTAGTGGTCGATACGGTCGGGCTCAACGACCGGACCTGGCTCGATACGGCCGGCCATCAGCACAGCGAGCAGTTACATCTGGTCGAGCGTTTTCAGAAGATCGACGGGGACAACATCAGGTGGACCGTCACTTTCGAGGATCCTAAGTTTTATACCGAGCCTTGGTCTGTCACTCTGCCCATCAAACGCCAGAACACCGAGATCATGTCCTACTCCTGCGAAGAGAATGAGAAGGACAGGGCCCACCTCCGGCGGACCAATACAAAGAAGTAGAATTTCGGCGCGCAAGCTGGCGCAACTTCATTCGGCGTGAGATTCTTGTGGCCTGAGGCTTGCGTCAACAGGCAAAATGACCTGCAATGGAGTTGCGGTTTTCGCTTAACAGCCGTATTTTGATCTGAATGGCGATATGGTGTAAGGGTTAGCACGCGGCCCTCTCAAGGCCGAAATCCGGGTTCGAATCCCGGTATCGCTACCATCCGCGTTCTCTGCCACACTTGGCTCTTTCGATTGGCCGTCGCCCCGCATGCGGCGGCTGCCGGTCTCTAAGCAGCGGATCACGAGGGTGGCTGCTGACGCTGTGCTTTATTTTGAATCACGTGCTCCCTGAGGCGTCGAACGAGTTCGTCTTCCTTCCCATTCATAAGCTCTAGTTTCAATTCGTTTAGAGCGAAGTGCACTACGTCGTGGTGATGCAGCTCTTCTGGCCTCACCCGATCGCTGAGACGCAACCAGAGTTGGTGGACCAGATTCACCTCGTTCCTGGTCAGGTT
>QHYQ01000321.1 GCA_003224175.1 Acidobacteriota bacterium | reverse complement strand
TCGGACCATGCGTACGGCCTTTTGGGGCTTCTGTGCTCTCTGTGTCTTGCTCACCGTCTATCTCTGGGATCGCCATGCCACCATCCGCCGGCTGCGACGAGGAATGGCCGAAGGCCGCCGGCAGATCGCCGAGACCCGCAGGCAAGCGAGCGTCGAATTGCTGAAGACCATGCCGAACTTCGGCTCCTTTCAGGACCGCTTGCCCATGGAATTTCGTCGCATGGCCACTACCACTCAAAAACTCTCCATCGTCGTCATCACCCTGAAGTTCCCGCCCGATCATTCCAGTCCTTCGGAAACCGCTGCGGCTTTGGGCGACGCCGCCAAGGTCATCGCTCGAAAATTACGTGAACAGGATTCCGTTTACATTTTGGCTCCGGCTTGTTTTGGCGCGGTATTACCGGGCGTGGACCTCAGCACTGCCGAGCGAGTGTGTGCGCGCCTCAATGAGGGATTGGCCGACGCCGCTGGCGCAAGCCGCCGGTTTCAATTTGAGTTGAAGGTGATCAATTACCCCACCCACGCATCCTCAGCGCACGAACTGCAGCAAGCCGTATCCGCTCTGGCGTTGGTGGATGAGGCCGTGCCGGGGATGGCCGAAGCTTTGCACTAAAAACCAAGAAGTGTAAGGGGCTTTTTCTGCCGCGGCCATCTGCTCTTGGCTCGGGGCCGGATCATTCGAGCCATTTCTTGGGTTCGCGAATGGCTTCGACTACGTCGTTCAGAAACAGCGCCGCATGCGCACCATCGGCCACCCGATGATCGGTCGAAAGGGTCAGAGTGATCATCGGCCGTACGGCCGCTCTGCCATCAACGGCTACCACGCGATCGCCCACACGCCCGACGGCCAGAATGCCCGCTTGAGGCGGCACGATTATGGCCGTAAAGGCGTCGACGCCGTACATTCCCAAATTGCTGATGGTAAATGTGCCGCCCGCAATGTCCGCAGGCTGTAAGCGGCCGGCCTTGGCGCGCTGCGTCAATTCCCGCCGTCTAACTGCAATCTCTCCGATATTGCTCCGGTTGGCTTTATGCAATACGGGCGCGACCACGCCTTCCTCCACCGCTACGGCCAGCGCGACGTTAATCTCAGCGTTGTGACGAATTCCTTCCGCCGCCCAACTCGCATTCATTCGCGGGTGTTTGGCCAGCACACGCGCTACCAGAGCGATTAGCAAATCCGTCAGCGTCGCTTTGATGCCACGCGCTCTTTCAACTTCCACAGCTAGCCGCTCATAGGTCTCCAGTAAGCCGCTCGCATCCGCTTCACGCGTCACAAAGAAGTGAGGAACCGTCGTCCAACTCTGCGCTGTTCGCGCGGCCATCAGCCGCCCGACCGTTCCCAACGACTCGATCTCTCCGGGTAGCGCTTGCGCTTTGCTTTGCGCCGCCGGGGTTGCCGGCGACGCGGCCGCAGCGCCTCCCGATTTCGACGCAAGCAAGATGTCTTCCGCTAGAATCTCTCCTCCCGGTCCCGACCCGCGCAGCCGCGTCACGTCCACGCCGTGCTCGCGCGCCAGCCGCCGCGCTTTCGGGGAGATCCTCAGTTCAGACGGGGAAACTGGAGTTGGGCTGCTTACGCCGGCACTCGCTACAGCGCCGCCGGCGGCAACCGTGTCCGTGCGCCGCCCGGTTTGTGCCGGCGCTGTGGCTATAGGAAGCGCCTCGCCGGGGGCGAGCAGCCAGGCAATTGTCTGGCCGACGGGAATTACCGCGCCTTCGTGGGCCGAAACTGCGGAGAGAATGCCGTCGCCCGGCGATTCCACTTCGACCACGGCTTTATCGGTTTCCACTTCGAGCAGTGGCTCACCTTTGGCCACCTGCTCGCCCTCACGCTTGCGCCAGGAGACGACCTTACCGGTCTCCTGCGCCATTTCCAGGGCGGGCATTACGACGCTGACGGCCATAGAGAAGAATTTGCGAGAGAGCGCGGCTCTAGCGCACTCCGACTCCTTCCGTCTTCGCGCCGGCTTCCACCATTTCGATCACGCGTTGGCTCGGAGGAGCTTCGCTCTCGCGCGTGGTGGGCAACGGTCCGTTCACCGTGAAGTAGTGTGCGCCTGCCACCAGCAATTCTTCGGCAGGGAAGCGCGTGATCACTTCGTGGCCGGTCGGCGTGACCACGATTTCTTCCTCGATGCGCGCCGCGCTCCAGCCGTCGGTGGAGGGCCAGAAGGTCTCCAGCGCAAACACCATGCCCGGCTTCAGTTCGTGCGCGTGCTCCAGCGAGACCAAGCGGCTGATCACCGGCTTCTCCCAAATCGCCAGGCCCACTCCGTGCCCAAACTGCAGTGCGAAGATCGGAAAAAACATGTGGATGCGGATTGCAACGCTCGCCGGAAATCGCGTTTACCGCTTCCACATATTCTGAGCCTAGGTCGTAGAGAACTTTGCTCACGAGGCCCACCGCCTGGTTTTCGCTCATCCCGGGTTTCATCGCGCGGTAAAGCTCGTCGTAGGCCGCGTCCACCATCATCGCGGACATATTCAGCAGCGTGATCTCGTCCTGCGTTTTGATCACGCGCGCATCGGACATGGTCTGCTGCCCGTCAATCACCTTGATCCCTTCCCGCTGCAAGGCGAAAAGAATCGGGGGCTCGATGATGTCCACTCCCAGCGGCTCATGTTGCAGCTGGCGCTTTTCGAGTTCGACCTTGATCTTGCGGGCCACGTTTTCCGCGCGCCCCATCTCCGGCGACATCGCACCACGCAGCAGAGGAATCCCAGCCCGCGAGCGCTCGCCCAGCCAGGGGCAGTTGAGCTGGTGATGCTTGGCGGCCGAACCAAAGTCCCAGAGAATCGGCTCGTCGTTTTGCGGCAAAAGAGTGAAGCGGCTGTTCTTGTCCTGGGCCCAGGTGCCGATATGTGTGGCGGTGATGTAGCGCACGTTATTCATATCGAAGCAGAGCAGCGCGCCCATCTCCGATTTTTGCAGCAGCGCCCGGGCACGGGCCAGACGCTCGCGGCGCAAGCGCTCGAAATCCACACGATTTTCCCAATCCACCGCCATCGTTCCGTAGGTTTTTAATCCCATGGCACGCCTCCGAAGTTCTCTATCCCTGTAAAAGAGCCGCGCGAAGAGAGATTCTTCGCTGCGCTCAGAATGACACCGCAAGCCGCTGTTTCCGCAAACACGAAGCTGCGGCCCACAAAGCTATCGGGTTACCACAGGCTCTTCAGGGCGGCAGCTTCCATCTTCCTCAGGCTTTTCCGCAGAGTTCCCGGGCAGCTGCAAAAACCTGTTGTTCGCTCGGAACGGTAGCATCTTCGAGCGGAGGAGAAAAGGGAATTGGCACGTGCATCGCCCCGATTCGCTTCACCGGTCCGTCCAAATTGTAAAATGCGCCCTCCGCGATCACCGAGGCGATCTCCGCGGTCACTCCGTAGCGGTGATAGCCTTCATCAATAACGACCACGCGCGAAGTTTTTTTGGCGGATTCGATCAGAGTCTTCTCATCGAGGGGCCACATGGTGCGCGGGTCCACGATTTCCGCGCTGATTCCGATCTCCTCGAGCAGTTTCGCCGCGCCGAAGGCAACTTGCACCATGCTGCTTGTGGCAACGAGCGTGATATCGGTTCCAGCCCGTTTGATATCCGCGACTCCGAAGGGGATGGTGTACTCCTCGGAAGGCACCGGGCCCTTTAGCCGGTACATCATTTTGTCTTCAAAGAAAACGACTGGATTATCGTCGCGGATGGCGGTTTTCAGCAGGCCCTTGGCGTCGTAGGGAGTAGACGGCAACACGACTTTGAGGCCCGGAATATGGCTGGGCCAGGCGTGCAAAGATTGCGAATGCTGCGCCGCCGAACGCCGCGTCGCGCCCATCGTCGCGCGAAAGACCATGGGCACCTTCCAGGTTCCTCCCGACATGTAATGAATCTTGGCGGCCTGGTTCACCATCTGGTCCATCACCAGCGTGAGGAAATCGCCGAACATGATATCCACTACCGGCCGCAGGCCCGTCATGGCGGCGCCCACTCCGATTCCCGTGAACCCCGGCTCCGAAATCGGCGTATCAATCACGCGCTGTTTGCCGAACTCTTCCACCAATCCCGAGAGAACTTTGAAGGGCGTGCCCGCTTCCGCTACGTCTTCACCGATAATGCACACTCGCGCGTCGCGGCGCATCTCCTCGGCGATCGCCTCGCGGATGGCTTCGCCGAAGGTCAACTCTCTTACTGTTGTTTGGACCGCAGTTTCAGGCATAGACATCTTGCTCCGCTTCATCGACGGTCGGATAAGGCGCCGCAATCGCGAATTCCACCGCGGCATTCATCTCCGCTTTGACTTCGGCTTGAATCCGCTCGAACTGCGCTGAATCCGCGAGCTTCTGTTGGATAAGCCAATCGCCCAGAATGTTGATGGGATCGCGTTCGGAGGACCATCGCTGCTCTTCCTGCTTGGCGCGATAGTATTCCCGATTGATGTCGCCCACGTGGTGCCCGCGATATCGATAGGTATTGCACAGCAGAAACGCCGGCCCTGCGCCGGCCCGCGCACGTTCGACAAATCGCGACGCAGCGGCATGCACGGCGCGGACGTCCTGTCCATCCACGCTTTCCGCCGGCAGACCGAAAGCCGCCGGCCGAGACAGGATGTCGCCGGAGGTCGTCTCCGAGTAGTGCGTATATTCGTTATACATATTGTTTTCGCAGGCGTAGATCACCGGCAGTTTCCAGAGCTGCGCCATGTTCATGACTTCGTAGAGCACTCCCTGCCCGAGTGCGCCCTCGCCAAAGAAACACACGCAAATCCTGCCATTCCCCAGCTTCTTGGCCGAAAATGCCGCTCCGGTGGCAATGCCCGCACTGCCGCCGACAATCGCGTTGGCCCCGAGATTTCCCGTGGCCGGATCGGCTATATGCATCGATCCGCCTTTGCCGCGGCAGTAGCCGGCCTCTTTGCCGAGTAATTCGGCAAACATGCGGTCGGGCTTCGCGCCTTTTGCCAGGCAATGCCCGTGTCCGCGATGTGTGCTGGTGATGTAGTCATCCGGGCGCAGCGCTTCGCAAATTCCCACGGCCACGGCCTCTTCACCTTCGTAGAGATGCGTGAGTCCCGGCATGAGCGCGCGCAGGTAGAGATCGTTGGCGTGCTCCTCAAATTGCCGGATCGAGTACATGCGCCGGTACATGCGCAGCAATTGCTCCTTGCCGAGCGCCGCGTTTGTTTCCGGCCGTTGCGCAGCAGTGGTCATCGGGATACCCCAGACATTTTGGCCAGCGCGTCAAACATCACCGCGAAATCCTCGTGGACGAGGCCAATCGCTCGCGCGCAGGTGAGCATTTCGTTCGCCGCCGCCGCTGTGGGAAGAGGAACGTCCACCTGGCGCCCCAGTTCCAGCGCGAGCAGCATATCCTTCTGCATCATGTTTACATCAAACCAAGCCGTCTCCGGAAGCTTCAAGACAAAAGGCCCCCGGTACTGCACCATAGGCGAGGCAATCGCACTGTGAGTCAAGACGTCGACGGCCGTTTGCCGCGGGATTCCGTTTTTTTCCGCCAGTAGAACCGCTTCCGAAAACGCCAGCATCTGCACCGCGAGATTGGAATTGGTGGCAATCTTCATCACCAGCGCCAGCCCGTTCTCGCCAACGTACGTTACCTTCTGCCCCTGTCCGGCCGTGGGCTGGTCGGAGAAGTCTTCCAGCAGAGGCTTGACGCGATCGAAGCTTTCGCGCTTGCCTCCCACCATCAGCGAGAGCTTGCCCACCTTCAAAGTGGCCACACTCCCCGACACCGGAGCGTCCAGCATGTCCGCGCCCTTTTCCCTCACCTTGGCGGCGATCGCCCGGCTCGTCGCCACGCCCACCGTGCTCATATCCACAAAGAGTTTGCCGCGGCTCAGTCCCGCCAGAATCCCATCCGGACCCTCGGCAATAGAGGTCAGCGCAGCCGAATTCGCCACCGAAGAGAAGATTACGTCCGCGGCAGCAGCGACAGCGCGGGGCGTCTCCGCGAATTTCATGCCCTTCTCGATCAGCGATTGAGCCTTCGCGCGCGTGCGGTTATAGCCGGTGAGGCTATGCCCCTTTTCGAGCAGCCGCTGGGCCATCAAGCTCCCCATCACGCCCAGCCCCACAAATCCCAGATTGGCCAAAGGATCGAGACCTCCTCTCTTGCACCCCAGCATACGCGACTTTTTTTAACGCGCGAGTTCTCGCGCTCAAGAGGCGCACGCTGGGGCCCCGCGTTACTGAATCCAGACGGTCTTGATGTCCGTGAATTCGCGGATACCGAAGGTGCCCAACTCGCGCCCGTATCCGGACCACTTCACGCCTCCGAAAGGCAGCCGCGGGTCGGATGCCACCATGCGGTTGATGAACACCATTCCGGCTTCGATTTCATTGATCAGGCGTTCCCGTTCCTTTTCGTCATTGGTCCAGGCGCTCGCGCCCAGTCCGAAACGGCTGTCATTGGCAATGCGAATGGCCTCGTCCAAATCCTTGGCGCGAAATACGCTGGCCACCGGGCCAAACAACTCGTCGCAATGCGCGGGCGAACCTTTGGGGATCTTGCCGAGCACCGTCGGCGCGTAGAAATTGCCGGGACGGTTGAGCGGCTTTCCACCCGTCAGTATTTCGCCACCCGATTCGACTGTCGTCCGCACGGAACGATCGAGTGTTTCCACGCCGTCTTTCGTCGCCAACGGCCCGAGATCAGTCTTCTCGTCGAAGGGATCACCCACTTTGAGCGCCGCCATGGCCGAGACGAATCTGCGCTGAAACTCTTCGGCGATCGGTTCCGCAATGATAAAGCGCTTCGCGGCGATGCAGGATTGCCCGTTATTCGCGATGCGCGCCTTTACCGCAGTGGCCACGGCCTCGTCGAGTTTTGCGCTGGGCATCACGATAAAAGGATCGCTGCCGCCCAATTCCAAAACCACTTTCTTCACCTTTTTCGCCGCGCCCAACGCCACCTGCACGCCCGCTCCTTCGCTTCCCGTGAGCGTCGCGGCTGCCACCCTGGAATCTCCCAGCACCGCCTCCACTTTTGGCGATCCGATCAGCAGCGTCTGAAATACGCCTTCGGGAAATCCGGCCTCACGAAACAGTTCTTCGATCATGAGCGCGCACTGGGGAACGTTGGAAGCGTGCTTGAGCAGCATCACGTTGCCGGCCGTCAAGATCGGCGCTGCCGCCCGGATCACCTGCCAGAACGGGTAATTCCAGGGCATTACCGCGAGGACCGGACCGAGCGGCTGATAACGCACATAACTCTTTGTTGCCGGCGTGGCGACCACGTCGTCGGCCAGAAACGCCTCGCCATTCTCGGCATAAAACCGGCAAGCCCACGCGCACTTGACGGCTTCCTCGACCGCCGAGCGAAACGTCTTACCCATCTCCGTAGTCATCATGCGCGCAAATTTTTCTTTTTTGTCCTCCAGGATTTTGGCGGCGCGCTGCATTAACTCGGCGCGTTCCACAAAGGAACTTCTGCGGTATTTCGAGAACGTCTCCGCCGCGATGCGGAGTTTCCGGTCGATCTGCGCGTCGGTGAGTTGGTCAAATGTTTTCAGGGTCTCGCCTGTTGCTGGATTGATCGTCGCTATGGGCATTCCAAACCTCGGCTCATTGATTCGTAGGGTCACGATATCATGCCGCTCCGCAGCGCACAAAATCCGCCGACGTTCGCCACGGGGAATGGCTGCAGCGGCGCCCACATTTACGGAGTGCTAATCCATCGGCAATTTCGCTCCGAGCCTCGCCGGCAGCGACGCCCACACCTTCGCCGCCTATCGTTAGGTTCCTGAAGGTCCAGCGTCAAGTCTGCGTCGCGCCCGGCATATTCTATTCGGGATTGCCTTCGCCGTGGTTCCGGTACTCACGTAATAGCAGATGACATATCAGGCAGCCAGGTTCGCCGCGCGCCCCAATCGAAGGGCAGTGCAAAATTCATCGAAATGTTTTTTGACAACATTTTTGTTGACTTCGTCGTTGCGCGGTGTTAAATGCCACCCAGCGTTGGAGGCCCTTCCTGAAGTCAGGTCCTAGGTCTTTTTGAACGTAGGGTTATTCCACCGCTTCTGAAATAAGGGGGGTGTTATGGATTCCGTATTGCAAACGCCCCGAGCCGGTAAAGCGATCAACCTGCTCGGTGCCACTCTAGGTGTGTTGCTGTTTTCTCTCTCTCTGTTTTCCCAGGGCAATTTCGGACGCATTCTCGGAACGGTTACAGACCAAAGTGGCGGGGTCGTATCCGACGCCACGGTAAGTATCATCGACAAAGACAGAGGCGTCGCGCGAACCCTAAGTACTGATGATGCAGGGGAGTATAACGCTCCCACGCTGATTCCGGGCACCTATTCGGTGCGCGTTGAGGCCAATGGGTTCAAGAGGATGGAGCGCCAGAACGTGGTGCTCGAGGTGGGCAAAGAGGTGCGTGTCGACTTGACTGTCCAGCCTGGCGAACAAACCCAGAGCGTCACGGTCACCGAATCCATTCCGTTGGTGGAGACCACCAATGCCACCCTGGGCGGCACGCTCAACAACGCGCAAATCCAGGACCTGCCTCTGAATGGCCGCAACTACCAGTACTTGCTGTCGCTGCGCCCCGGCGTGATGCTTCAGCCTGGAGGAGGACCCTGGACCCAGAGCACCAACAACGTTCGCCCCGATGAATCCGTCTGGATGGTGGACGGTGTCCTTAACGTCAGTTTTTATGACGCCCGCCCCATAACCGGCGCCTCGAGTTTCATCACCGATGCGGCTACGATCCTGCCCATCGACGCCATCCAGGAATTCAACCTGGAGGAAAATCCGAAAGCGGAGTATGGCTGGAAGCCCGGCGCCGTGGTGAACGTGGGCATCCGCTCGGGGACCAACCCGCTTCACGGCGCGGGTTACGCCTTTGGCAGCGACCAATCCTTCGACGCCCGCAACGCCTTTAATCCTGCGGTCAGCAGGGGCTTGATGGGCTGCAGCGACCCGGCAGCGGGGCCGGTCACCTGCACGGGCGGCCTCATCCAGAACGCCCCTGCGACCACGACGGGCTACCTCAGCGCTTTCCCCAACAACAACACCAGCGACAACGGCGTGGCCAAAATCGACTACCGTATCAACAGCAAGCACATGCTCAATGGGATGATGTGGGTGGGCCACTACAACGGCATTGGAATAGATCACGCCATGGTGAATTCGATCTTCGATGACACTGTTTCGATACGCAACTGGACGTACGTCGCCAACTGGATTTGGACACCCGGTTCCCGGGTGGTGAACGATCTGCGGGTTGGCTACTCCCGCAATACGCAAAAGCTTGATCCCTTCGACCAGAACGTCACGGCCGATGGCAAGAACTACCCCATCAACACAGGTCTGGGGGGGTTCCCGAACATCAACGTGGCGGGGCTTTTTGATGGTGGCAGCCTCGGCAGTTGGCGTGGCCGTCCCCAAGACAATGGCCCGAACCCTTACTACGACGTTCAGGACAGTGTCTCGTATTTGTTAGGCAAGCACGCCATCAAGTTCGGTGGCGAGTTTGCGAGCATCGAAGCCGATGCCAACGTCCACGACAGTAGGGGCACCTTCACTTTCAACGGCGGCGGCACATTCTTAAACGGCACTGGCTTGTGCGATCCTACCAACGGTACGGCTTCGACAGCGCTCGAAGACTTCTTCGCTGGGTGTCTTGCCGGAGGGAGCAACGCACCAAATCAGCTCATCGGCAGCGCGGTTCGCACCCTAACTTGGAAGTCGGCCGCAGGGTTCGTTCAGGATGACTGGCGCCTTACCCCGAAATTAATGGTCAATCTGGGCCTGCGCTACTCCTACACATCGCCGATGCATGAGGCCCACGACCTCGTGGGGAATTTCGATCCGACGTCGGCGACTGGATTGGTTCAGCAGGGCCAATCGTCGGTTGGCAATACGCTGTGGAAGCCGGAGTACAGGGATTTCTCGCCACGCCTGGGTTTCGCCTGGGATGTGACGGGCAAGGGGACCACGGTGGTCCGGGGCGGAGCGGGCATCATTTACTCGACTTACGTCGCGACGTTTTTCGTACAGCAAGCAGGGCTCCAAAACTTTAACGGTGGCAGCATCGCCGCCGTCCCGACGGGCGCCTGTGTGGGGGCGTCCGCAGCTACTTGCACTTCCGCCGGCGGCAACATCGCGCTCGGCGTCGTCTCTTACCAGCCAACTGCGGTCAACTGGAATGCCCCCGCTGGCGGCCCTGGTATTTTTCCGGGCGGCGCAGTCTCTTGTACCACCGCCGCCCCATGCAATATCAACGCGGTGGACCCGAATCTGAAGAACCCCTACATCACCAATTGGAACCTCAGCGTCACCCGCGCCTTCACCAGCAACCTCTCGTTGGAGGTTGGATATGTGGGCAATCACGGCACGAAGCTGACTGGTTTCCGCGACCTCAATTCTATTCCACCCTCAAGCATCACTGCAGCGAACAAGAAGGGCGTCCGGCCGTACGCCCAATTCCCCTATCTGCAGTTTATCAACCAGTTCTCGAACGATGCTCGTTCCAACTACAATGCTCTGCAGGCCACCCTCACCGAGCGGGTTTCTCACAGGCTGTCTTTCACCTCCGGCTACACTTACGGGCACGGCCTGGACAACAATTCCTTGAGTCGTTTCGGCGAGCTTCCGCAGGACAGCACGAATCCCGGTGCGGAGTACGCCAGCAGCGACTTCGACGTAAGGCACCGCTTCACCCTGACGGCGAGTTACGAGCTTCCCGGGAAGAAGGGCTTTGGCCAGTTACTGGAAGGCTGGAAGCTCAACTCCATCGTAAGTATCCAGAGCTCCCAACCGTGGAACATTTTCGACAAGAAGAACAATTTCGACGGGAATGGGGATAACAGTGGTCGCTGGGATTTCTTCGGGAATCCTGCCGATTTCAAGTCCGGCTCGAGTTCCATTCCGGCCTGCAAGGGCTTCAATAAAGCCAATATCAATGACCTGACCGGTGTTAGTTGCTCGCAAACATCCGGGATTGACGGCAGCGTAGCCACGCTTCCGTCGTCGCTGGGTGCGCAGTGTACGGCGGTCGCTCCTGATCCCGTTACGCTTGCGAAGGGTGGCTGCTTTGTGGACGGCAAGTCAGTGATGGTTCCTCCCGCGCTAAATACCTATGGCACCATGGGCCGGAATATCTTCCGCGACAGCGGCTTCCAGAACTGGGATTTCTCGATCTTCAAGAGCTTCTCGCTCAAGGAGCGGTTCGGGGCCCAGTTCCGGTTCGAGGTCTTTAACTTGCTCAATCACCCCATCATCTCCAATCCCAACGGGGCATCGAATGGCGGCAATTCTGGCGATAACGCCGGGAGCCGCGGAGGGTTCGGCTGCGGGTGCGGCACACCCGACGTCATAGCCGGCAATCCCATCGTCGGTTCGGGAGGCGCCCGCGCAATGCAACTTGGGTTGAAGTTAACCTTCTAATCCATTCGGTCGGTGCGAGGGCAGAATGTGCCCTCGCTCCGGCTACTAACATAGAAGAGGCAAGCTCGTCTGCGCCCGGGCCGGCAGACGACCGCTGGCGAAGGGTGTTCTCCGCTCCCCGCCTTCCCCGGAACCAGATAATTCCGTACGTAATCGCGTGCTGGGACTGATCGACCGCGTCTCGCATCTCCTCCACGAGTTACCGCTTCGCGCCGCCAGCTAGCAACTACCGCGCTCGCAAGGCGCTTCCCCGAGCGCCTTTCCCGGAACGAGATACTTCTGTACATAATCGCGGACTGCTTCGCCGAGCGGCGTAATCGGCTGCGTATAGCCCGCAGAGCGCAACTGCTCGATCTTCGCCTCTGTGAAGTATTGATATTTATCGCGAATCGCTTCCGGCATCTCGATGTACTCGATTCGCGGCTCGCGGCCCAGGGCGCTGAAGATGGCGCCGGCCAGATCATTCCAGCTGTGCGCTTTTCCCGATCCGATATTGAAAATGCCGGCGGCCTGGCGAGTTTCCGCCAAGTGGAGGGTCATGCGCACGGCGTCTTTCACGTAAAGGAAATCGCGGCGCTGCTCGCCGTCTCTATATTCCGGCCGATAGCTTTTGAACAGGCGAATGACTCCCGTCTGCATCACCTGTGCGAAGCTCTTATTGACCACGCTGCGCATGTCGCCTTTGTGTTCTTCGTTCGGCCCGAACACATTGAAGTATTTCAAAGCCAGCACGCGCTCGAGCCAGCCCTGCCGCCAGGCGTGCAGATCCATCAAGTGTTTTGATTCTCCGTACAGGTTCAGCGGTTTCAGCCGTTCGAGGCTGCCGGGACTCGCGTCGTCCATACCCGCGCTGCCGTCGCCATAAGTCGCGGCCGACGAGGCGTACACAAAGCGCGTGCCCGCCGCCAGCGCCCAAGCCGCAAGGTCGCGCGAAAATTCATAATTATTGCGGTAGAGATACTCGCGGTTTGTCTCTGTCGTGGAGGAAGAGGCGCCCAGATGAAAAGCGAAATCGAACTGCCCGAGTTTGCCCGCCGCGAGACGCGACAGCGTTTCCTGGGGCCCGAGGTAGTCGGCAAATTTCAAGTACAGCAGATAACGGTTCCGCTCAGCCTTCGGCGCGGAGTCTGCGATTACGATATCCGTGCAGCCGCGGCCATTTAATTCCCAAACCAGCGCGCTGCCAATGAACCCACCGCCTCCGGTAACCAACACCCGCCGCCCTTGCCATCCTTTTTCTCTTTCGCCACCGGCCATATTCTTGAGCTTTCCGCAGCCCTACTATACAGTACCGGCCTTCCACCCCGGCGCACGTGTCTTTTTTGACCGCGCGCGCGTCGCGCTCGAGAGGCATGCGCTGAGGCCCCAGCGTTCCGCCCCAGCGCACGCAAGGGCGGCGCGCGCTGGGGACCCCGGCCTTTTCCTGGAGGGCTTCGTGAAGCAGGCGCGCGAGCCTGAGCACCTGCGGATTCTGCTTCGCCGTAATGCCATCGAGCGGCGAGTCCGCCAAATGGGGCGTCAAATCACAGCGGATTTTCACGGCCAGCGCCTGCACCTCATCGGCGTCCTCAAGGGAGCATCGATCTTTCTCTCGGACTTGATCCGCGAGATTCGCCTCGAAGTGTCGCTGGATTTCATTGCCGTGGCGAGTTATGGCCAGTCCAGCCACAGTTCCGGTCAGGTTCGCTTGACCAAGGATCTGGACAACAGCATCGAAGGCCTGCACACGATTTTGGTGGAAGACATCCTGGATACCGGCCGCACCCTCGCTTATCTTCAGCGCGTAATTCTGCAACGCAAGCCGCGCTCGCTGCGCGTGGCCACGCTGCTTAGTAAAGCTGGCCCTCGCGTCAAGAAAGTCCGGCCGGACTACGTCGGCTTTGAAATTCCCAACGAATTCGTGGTGGGCTATGGCCTGGATTATGCGGAGCGCTATCGCAACCTCCGAGATGTTTGGGTCCTGCGATTGCCTGGCGGCCGCCAGCCCCGATCACGGATGCTCTTGCCCTCTGCACGCTGAATACGCACGATTGCCTTCCCGCAGCACGGAACCTCAGCTCAGGCACGTGCCGCCCTCGCACCGTCGCCGGATTTTCTAATTTGGTTTGTGTCGCCCCTACGGGGCTTAGGCCTATATCGTCAGGTTTCCCCAGCGCTTCCGCGCTGGGCTACGTTGTTTCGTCCCTGGCGGGACTGGCCGCGGAGGTAATCCTACCCTGCAGAAAACGCAAAGAATTCGAGCGCTCGAAAAGCCAAAGATGCCGGCCTAAAGGCCGCCGATAGTTTGCTCTGAGGCCGAGGCCCGGTGCGGGCGAGGGTTCTCCTTACCTCCTGTTATACTGTTGAACCCGGCGAGAGAAGAGAACAGCGCATGGCTAAGGTGGAAACCAGGCTTACTCAAGAGCTGCCGGAGAGTGTCCTCGCCACACTTGCGGAGATCGGCGAAGAGATCAATGCTTCGCTGGACCTGGACCGCGTTCTCTCCAAAATGGCCATTCTCATAAAGCGTCTCATCGACTATGAGATTTTTGCCGTGATGCTGCTCGATGAGCGCAGCCAAATGCTCTTCAATCGTTTCGCCGTAGGGTACAGTCAGGAAATGATGGAGAATTGGCGCGTTCCCGTCGGCCAGGGTATTTCCGGAGCGGCGGCGGCCAGCCGCCAGCCGATCCTGGTGGCCGACGTTCGTAACGATCCGCGCTACATCAATTCCATCGATAGCGTTCGTTCCGAGCTTGCCGTGCCGCTTCTCTTCAAAAAGCAGGTCATCGGGGTCATTGATATCCAAAGCTCGCAGGTGGATTACTTCACCTCCGAGCAGCAGGAAATTCTGGTGCTGCTGGCCGGCCGCCTGGCCACGGCCATCGAGAACGCGCGGCTCTTCGAACGGGCCCGCAGCCAGGCGGACACGCTCTTGCTCCTGAACGAGGTCGGGCGCGAGGCCAGCTCCATTCTCGATGTGGAAGCGCTCTTACGCCGCGCCGCGGAATTGGTAAAGCGCGTCATCGATTACCAGATCATGAGCATCATGCTCCATGACAGCGTCACGAATCTCTTCCTGCAACGGCTGGCCGTGAAGTACGGACAGAGCACGCAGGGCAAGCTGGCCGTGGGCTTTTCGGAAGGCATCATTGGTGCGGCCGCCTCCAGCGGGTTGCCCGTTTGCGTGCCGGACGTGACCAAGGACGCGCGCTACCGCATGGTCAATCCCGAAACGCGCTCGGAACTGGCCATCCCCATGATTCACAAGGGCAATGTCGTCGGCGTCCTCGATCTCGAGAGCCCGCAATTGAACTATTTCACCGAGGACCACGCGCAGGCACTATCCATTCTGGCCGCGCAACTCGCCATCGCTCTCGAAAATGCCCGGCTCTACGAGAAAGTCGCCCGAGACGAGGCCCGCATGGAGCGCGAACTGCAGGCCGCGCAGCGCATGCAGGGCGCCTTGCTCCGGCCTGTTCCCGATGAGGATTTTGGCGTGGAACTGGCCGCGCGAATCCTCTCCGCGCGCGAAGTCTGCGGCGACCTTTACGATTTCCTGCGCTATGGCCCCATGCGCATCGGCTTTGGTCTGGGAGACGTCAGCGGCAAAGGTTCTGCTGCCGCCCTTTATGGCGCCGTGGCCATCGGCATCTTGCGCAGCATCGCTCCGCAGAAGCTTTTGCCGGCGGAACTTCTGCGCCAGCTCAATCAGTTGATCTGCGAGCGCCGCATCGAAGGGCGCTTCATGACTTTCTGCTTCGCCACGTGGCGAAAGCCCACGCGCAAATTGCGCGTGGCCAATGCCGGACAGACGCAGCCTTTGCTCTACCGGAACGGCCACTGCGAGCTACTCAAACTCGTGGGCTTCCCGCTGGGCATTTATGACGACGTGACTTACGAAGAATGGGTGATGAATCTCGATCCCGGAGACATTCTGGTCTTCCAGTCCGACGGCCTCTCCGAAGCCAGCGATCCGGACGGCAAATTTTTTGGCATTTCGAGGCTCGCTCGCCTGATCGAGGGGAATGCGGCGCTTACGCCGGATCAACTGGCGGATCGCTTGCTCGCCGAGGTTCAGGAGTTCACTCGAGGCGGGGCCGTCACCGACGATCGCACGCTCGTGGTCATGAAAGTCCGGTGAGCGCCTCGGCGGCTCGCCGGGCGTCCTCCCGGCGCTCGAAGTCCCCGGCATATTCCGGAATCGACCCCGCGGGCTATACGCCCGAATTCTCCTGGCGTGGTAATGACCTCTATTGCGAGGGCGTGCGTCTCGAAGAGATCGCCGCCCGCGCCGGAACTCCGGCGTATGTTTATAGCGCCGCAAGCATCACCGGCGCCTATCGCAAGCTCAACCAGGCACTCGGGCGCCAGCCGCACACGATTTGTTATTCTGTCAAAGCCAATTCCAATCTTTCGATCCTGCGCCTGCTGGCGCGCCTGGGCAGCGGATTCGATATCGTCTCGGCCGGCGAGCTTTTCCGGCTGCAACGAGCCGGAGTTGACGCGGAGTCGATTGTTTTCTCCGGCGCCGGCAAATCGCGAGACGAAATCCGCGAAGCTCTGCGTGCTCGCATTGGCCTCTTCAACGTGGAATCGGCGGCCGAACTTGAAATTCTGGCCAGCGAAGCATCTCGCTCCGGCAGCCGCGCGCCCGCGGCCATCCGTGTGAATCCGGACGTCGAAGCCGGAGGGCACCCGCACATCTCTACCGGCCGGCGCAGCCACAAATTCGGCATGGATTGGGAAACTGCGCTTCCTCAGTATCTGCAGTACCGGGATTCGCGTTGGATCGACTGGCGCGGGATCAGCGCTCATATCGGCTCGCAGATTTTGAGCCTCACTCCCTTTCGCCGCGCCCTCACGCGCCTGGCGCGTCATTTCCGTGAGCTTGCCGATTCCGGCGTCAAACTGCGGTATCTCGATTTCGGCGGGGGACTCGGCGTGCGCTATTCCAACGAAAAGGCGCTTTCTCCGGCCAATTACGCAAAGACCATCACCCGCATCCTCCGCCCGCTCCGATGCCATTTGCTGCTCGAGCCTGGCCGTTCGATCATCGCTCCAGCCGGCGTTTTGCTGATGCGCGTGCTGTATACAAAAGAGAATCGCGGCAAGAAGTTCGTCATTGTAGACGCGGCCATGAACGACTTCATCCGACCGGCCCTTTATGACGCGGTGCACCCAATTACCCCAGCGAAGCGCCCGGGCGGAAACAACAACGGGCCGAAGATTCGCGTGGACGTGGTGGGACCCGTGTGCGAGTCCGGCGACTTCTTTGCTCAGGATTGGCCCCTGGAGCGAGTCAGCAGCGGCGATCTGCTGGTACTTTGGGGCGCCGGAGCTTACGGGTTCGTCCAGACGTCGAATTACAACTCACGCGTTCGGCCCACGGAGGTTTTGGTGGAAGGCGGGAGCTTCCGCCTGATCCGACGTCGCGAGTCACTCTCCGATCTCATCCGCGGCGAATAACCCTATCTTTCGCCCCACTTCAGCTTGTCTCGCAGCACACTGAAGTAGGTCTTCTCTTGGGGGCGGACCAGGCGCAGCCTTTCCGGAGCGGCATTCAGAGCCACCACGTCATTCGCGTGCAGCGCCACTCCCACCTGGCCGTCCACGGTCAGAAAAATGGGAGCTTCTCCCGCCGCAAATCCGATCTCGATTTTCGCGTTGTCCGGAATAACCAGCGGCCGGTTCGTCAGCGTATGCGGACAGATCGGAGTAATCACAAATGCCGAGACTAGCGGATAGACAATCGGCCCGCCTGCCGAAAGCGAGTAGGCCGTCGAACCCGTCGGCGTCGCCACAATCAGCCCGTCCGCCTTGTAGTTGCACACGAATTCGCCGTTGACGCGCAGCTCCAGATCGATGATTCGCGCCATCGCCGCCTTGTTCAGGACTGCGTCATTCAGCGCCCGCGCGCAGTGAAACGGCTCTCCTTGCCGAATCACGCGCGATTCGAGCATTACGCGTTCGCTATAGCGAGCCTGGCCCTTGATGGCCTGTTCGAGCACGGGATAAAGATCGTCGAGCGTCACGCTGGTCAGAAATCCGAGGCCTCCCAGGTTCACCGGCAGAATGGGAACATCGCGGTCGCCTAATAGACGCGCCACGGCCAGGAGCGTGCCATCGCCCCCGAGGACGATCAGCAGATCAGAGACCGCCGGAATTTCTTCGCGAGCCTTTACCTTGCAGGAAAATGGAACACAATCCGCCGTTTCGCTATCGCAGAAAATGTTTACACCTCGCTCCCGCAGCCACGTGAAGAGGCGGCTGGGCTGCACGCCGAGCACGCGCAAACCACACGCCTCGACCGCCTTCCGGACCCGTTCGATCGCCCGCTCCCGCAGCTTTGGATCTCGAACAATCCCGCCGGCGCCCACGTCTGCGCGCTGGAGCTCGAACTGCGGCTTGATCAGAAGCAGAAATTCGGCATTTTCCTGCGCCGCGGCTGCAAGGGCCGGCAAAACCTTCGTCAACGAAATAAACGATAAATCCGCGGTAATCAGCGAAGGGCGCTCGGCCAGATCCTCCGGCTTGAGATAGCGGACATTCATCTCCAGCAGCGCCACGCGCGGGTCGCGCTGCAGCTTCCAGGCCAGTTGGCTGGTGGTGACGTCCACGGCGTAGACTTTCGCTGCGCCGTGCTGCAGGAGGCAGTCGGTAAAACCTCCGGTTGAGCTGCCCGCGTCCAGGCAGATGCGATCTGCCGGGCTCACGCCGAAGTCCTGGAGCGCGCCTTCGAGCTTCTCGCCGGCGCGGCTCGCGGAGCGCGATCCCTTTCCGGCGACCTCGACCTGCGCATCAACCGAAAACGTCGCGCCGGGTTTCTCCGCGCGCTGCCCGTTGACCCGCACTTCGCCGGCCAGAATGACTGCCTGGGCTTTCTGGCGCGACTCCACCAAGCCTCGTTCGACCAGCAACACATCGAGGCGCTTCTTTGCCGACTGCGGGCGGGCCTTCACCGGCATCCTTCGCTGCCCCTAAGCGCGGCGCAACACGAGGAATTCGCCTAGCTCGCGCAGATTCGCGGCTCGCGGGCCAAATGTCTCTAACGCGCCCATGGCCCGTGTCGCCAGCTCCCGGGCGAATTCGTGCGATTTTTCCAGGCCAAAAAGCGCGGGATAGGTGGCTTTCTGCTGCGCCTGATCTTTTCCGGCTGTTTTGCCCAGGGCCGCGGAAGACTCCTCCACATCCAGAATGTCGTCCGTCACCTGAAAAGCCCAGCCGACCAACCCGCCAAAGGCACGAAGCCGCTCCTGGTCTTCCCCCGAGGCTCCCCCGGCAATCGCTCCGGAAACAATGGATGCGCGGATCAAAGCGGCCGTTTTGGAGCGGTGAATATATTCGAGCAGCTCGGGCGTGACCTCTTTGCCTTCCGCCTCCAGATCCGCCACCTGGCCGCCCACCATGCCGTTGCGCGTGCCCGCCGAGGAGGCAATCTCTCGAATCAAAGCCACGCGCTCGGCCGGCGGCACGGGCGCGCCAGCCAGCGCTTCAAAGGCCAGCGTAAGCAGCGCGTCTCCCGCCAAAATAGCCATGGCCTCTCCAAATTTTTTGTGACAAGATCCACGAGGCGGTGGTCCTCTTCAAAAAAGTGGGGAAGTGTCATCCCTTCGGAGGGCGCTCAGGTTTCCCCTTCGCCCTCCGGCTCGAATGGCTGGGCCGCCATTTCGCCGCCCGCCTTCTTCAGCAAGATCTCCACCCGCGCCTCGGCTTGCTCCAATTGCTTCTGGCAATCGCGGGAAAGCAGCATACCTTCCTCGAAGAGCTTCATGGCCTCATCCAGCGGTAGATTGGCGCTCTCCAGCTTGCGCACGATCTCTTCCAGACGCCCCAAGGACTGCTCAAACGCCTGCTTTTTCGCTGGCTCGGGTTTCTTCGGTGTGGAATTCACGCCCCTATCCCCGCGCGCATCGGCGGCATTCTAATGCACGCCGCGCCGCCCGCACAACCGTGGATTCGCGCGATATACTTTGGCGATGGCGCTATTTGAGTCATCGAATGAACGCCGCCAGCGAGAGCGCGAGATGCGCGCCGCGGGGCGGCTGCCTTCGGGACAGTCCTTGACGCTCAAGTGGCCCGTGCTGCACGAAGGCGCGGTACCGCGATTCGATTCCTCGACGTGGGATTTTCGGCTGTTCGGGTTGGTGGAAGAGCCGCTGCGGCTCTCGTGGGAGGAATTTTCCAATCTGCCGCAGAGCGAAGTGTTGGCCGATATGCACTGCGTCACGCGTTGGAGCCGCTTCGACAACCGCTGGGGAGGCGTGCTCGCTACGGAGCTGATGCGCCGCGTGAAGCTGCGACCGCAGGCACGACACGTCATGGTCCGCGCCGAGCACGGCTACAAGTCAAACTTGCCGCTCGCGGATTTGGTCCGCCCCACGACGATTTTCGCCTTGCGGCATGACGGCGAGCCGCTCCCGGCCGAGCACGGGTATCCGCTGCGCCTGGTGGTGCCGCACCTTTACGCCTGGAAGAGCGTGAAGTGGGTGCGCGGAATCGAACTACTGGACCTCGAGCTGCCCGGGTTCTGGGAACAGAACGGCTACCACATCTATGGCGACCCGTTCAAAGAGCAGCGATATTCTGTGTGAACGCAGGGCCCCACCATTGCCGCGGCCGCTGCTAGAATTGTAGAACATGATCGGCCTTCGTCTCCTGGCCGTATTGCTGCTGGTGGCCATCAACGGCTTTTTTGCCTCCGCGGAGTTTTCGCTGGTGGCCGTGCGGGCCTCGCACGTGCGCCAGCTTATGGACGGCGGCGACCCCCGAGCCCGCATTGTGAACGCACTCCTCGGTCAACTCGATCGCGTCGTTTCCGGCGTGCAAGTCGGCATTACGCTCACCAGTCTGACCATCGGCGCGCTGGGCGAACCCGTTTTTGCCCAGCTTTTTCGTCCCCTGTTCGACTGGCTGCCGGGCAGCCAGGCTGCATGGGTGGCGCACGGTATTGCCATAATCCTGGCCTTTGCCTTTCTCACCTTCTTGCACGTCGTCTTCGGCGAATTGGTCCCTAAAACCATTTCCCTCGAGCGCGCGGGTCGCGCCTCGCTTTTAATTGCCCGGCCATTTTATTGGTACCTCACCACGTTTCGCTGGGCCGTGGTTTTGCTCGAGGGACTCAGCCGCAAGGTTGTCCGCACGCTTGGCGTCACCGGCCTCGTCGCCGGCCATACCATTCCGCACTCCGCCGAGGAATTACAAGTGCAGATTCGCCAAGCCGGGGAGCACGGCCTGCTGGCCCCCGGAGAAGAGCGCGTGATCCTGGGCGCTCTGGACATGCGCCAGACTCGCGTGCGCGACATCATGATCCCCCGGCCCGATGTGCACGCCTTGCCCGTCGAGTCCGGATTCGAAGAGACTCTGGCCCTTTTTGCCAAAACGCAGCGTTCGCGCTTGCCTGTGTACGAATCGAGTCTCGACCATGTGCTCGGTTTTGTGCACCTCAAGGACCTGCTCCCGGTGCTTTCCTCCCGCGAGGGCCGCCCCGAACAGGGCACAGTGCAATCCCCTTCGCAAAGCGCCACGCGAAATTTCGACCTGAGGGGTTTTTTACGCGAGTTGCTGATCGTTCCGGAAAGCAAGCTAGCCGGCGAATTGCTCATCGAGATGCGCGCGCGCCGCATCAGCCTGGCCATGGTCGTCGACGAATTTGGGAGCATCCGGGGCTTGGTCACTCTGGAGGACGTGCTCGAGCAGATGGTGGGCGAAATTCACGATGAGTTCGACGTCGTGCAGGCGCCCCAGATCGTGGGCTCGGGAGCGGAAATGGCCCTGGTCTTCGACGGAGCCACCGGGCTTCGCGATCTCGAAACGCAGTACGAGATCAAGCTCCCCGAAGATCCGGCCTACGCCACACTCGGCGGATTCGTCCTCGCGAAACTGGGTTCCATTCCGCGTGGAGGCGAGAGCTTTGATTTCGCCGGCTATCGCTTCACGGTTCTGGAGATGGAGCGCCACCGGGTGGCCCGCATCAAGCTGCAACGCCTACTCCCCGCCACTCCGCCAAGAGGAGTTCCGCAGAAACCAGCCCAAGGCGGCTCTCAGCAGCCCGCGCATACCGCGCCCCACAAGCCCTAAACTCGCGTCTGAAATTTGAAATCGGAGGTCCCGAAAGCCGGGGCCCCGGCATGCGCGGCTTTTGCGCATGCCGGAGTGGCGGCAGGGACGACACAACTTAGCCCAGCCCGGAAGGGCCGGGGAAACGTCGAGGATTAAGAATCCAGCCCCGAGGGGCGACACAACCCGCCTATCCGATCTCCAGTATCACTTCGGCGCCGCGATTCACTCCCAGCACCCGCGCAGCCTGCCCCTTGTTCACCGCGATCTCCAGAAATCCGCTGGAACCGACAATCGCCACCGGCTCCCCTGCGGCTCCTTGTGCAAAAGTCTGCGTCAGTTTCTCCACGCTTTTACCTCCGACCTGCAGCTTGATCTTGCTGTCGGCGCCGGCGCCTTGCGGCAGGTCCTCGGCTGTAAAGTTCGTGACCAGATTGCCAAAAGCGTCCACGCGCAGCACCAGACCCTTCCGCGTGGAGCCCGCCACCTTCGGCTTCGGCAGGGTGAACCGCACGTAATCGCTGATCTCCTCGCCCATCGCTTCCGTTTGGTAAGCCTTTGCGACCCAGGCGGCCACGGGCGCGAAGACATCGCGGCCGTGAAATGTATTGCTCACGGGATTCAGAAAATAATGTTCGGCGGTAATGTGCCGCACGGAAACCACGGCTTCATGGTCGTAGATGAGCGAGAGCACTCCGTTATCGGGCGCCACAAAATAAGACTGATCCGCGCTCACCAGGATGGGACGTCTCGCCGTACCCACACCCGGATCCACGATCACCAAATGCACGGTCCGGGGAGGGAAGTAGCGGTACGCCGCCGCAATCGTCAGCGCCCCGTCGAGCACGTCAAAGGGCACCACGTGGTGATTGATGTCCACAATGCTGGCGTTCGGCGCGATGCGCAGGATAACGCCTTTCAACACGCCCACCAGGTGGTCGCTCGTGCCGTAATCGGTCGTCAGTGTGATGACTGGATTCGACAATGCCAAGTCTCAATTCGCCGCTTTAATGTTCCAGCGCGCGAAGGATGTGTTTGCCGAAGCTCCGCGAAACCGAACGGAGCCTCCCAGCCTAACTGTAAATCGCCGCAATGGTTCGGGTTTTCTCAAGCCGCGGTGCCCGGCGCGCAAACCCCCTCCCTGTAATTCCTGACCGATTTTGTCCTATACTCATATTCTCCGGCCAAACCACATGATCGGAATCCAATGAGACAAGCAATGCGAATCGCGTTATTAGGCGACTTCGATCCCCGGAAGCATTCCCATTGGGCGACGGAAGCAGCCCTGTTTCATGCCGCATCCTGGCTCAGCTTCGACGTTGAGCCGCGCTGGTTTCCCACCGAGGCGCTCGAAAGCCTCGATGCCCAGGAGCGTCTCGCGCACTTCGATGGCGTTTGGGGCGTTCCCGGCAGTCCTTACCACAGCTTCGCCGGCATGTTGCGCGGCATTGAGTTCGCGCGCCGGCGAGATCTGCCCTATCTGGGCACCTGCGGCGGATTCCAATACGCTCTGATCGAATTCACCCGCAATGTACTGGGTCTGGGCGATGCGGACACCGCCGAGAATCGTTCGAATTCGCAGAATATTGTAATTACGCCTGTCGCTTGCCCCCTGCCGCAACGCGAGCCCGGAGGACCCCAGATGCATGGAGAAGACGTCGTCCACCCGGTCAAGGGCACGCTCGCGCACGACTTGTGCAGATCGGATGCCCTGCAAGGCCAATACTTCTGTAATTTCGAGACTAATCCCGAATACGTTGCGCGATGGGAAGCCGCCGGATTGCGCGTCGCCGCGCGCGGGCCGCGCAACGAAATGCGCGCCTTCGATCTGCCGGACAGGCACTTTTTCCTGGCCACTCTTTTTCAGCCGCAGCTTTCGTCCCGGGGCGAACAGCCCGACCCGATTGTCCTCGGCTATCTGCGGGCTTGCGCCGAATTCAGGGCCAGCAAAAAGGCCGCCCTGGCCCGCAGCGTCTGAGAGCTGGCAGCCTGGCGCCCGCTGCGGGCATTTCCCGAGAACCTCGACTATCTCACCGACTTAGCTAAACCGAACGGGAGTTCCTGAAGCACTTGGACTGGCTATTTTCGGCCGCCTACATGTTGACGCGGGGCGTGCTCCGAAAGCATAATCCCTGCGGTTTGGGAGGTAGAGCCGCTTCTAAAGTTCAGGAGTGTCCAAGCTATTTTCCAAACCTCCCTTCGCTAATCCCCCGCATAGCAAGGGAGTCGAAGCGGCCCTCCGCCACTAACAAAAGAGAGCCTTCACCGTATGCGACCAAGCATGCCTGGCCGCATACAAACAACGGGCCACCATCGCATTGCAAGCTTTCAGGCACTTACAAGGAGCTTCAGATGAACACAAAAAGACTGACTCTCGCAGTGACGTTGACCGGGCTGCTGCTTGGGCTGACTGCTGTCGCTAGCGCACAAGGCTTCGACTACATCGCTGACCCCCCGCATGTCGCGGTGAGTCCGAGCACCGTTATCCCTGATGGGGTGCCCTACTGCAACACCAGTTCGGGACTCCAACTGATCTGCTATGGGCCGAGCTTCCTTAGGAAGGCGTACAACTTTCCATCTAACCTGGACGGCACCGGCAAACGATTCTCATTGTGGACGCCTTCGGCAGTCCTACGATTGAGGCCGACCTCGCCCTCTTCGACAGCGTCTTCGGCATCCCGGCTCCGCCGTCCTTTACGATATTCTGCCCGCAAGGATGTCCGCCATCGAGCCCCAATAACAAGCTGCACGGCCCGGTTGGTTGGAGTGTCGAGACCAGCTTAGACGTGGAGTACGCACACGCCATGGCGCCAGGTGCAAACATCGTGCTGGTAGTGGCGGCAACGAGCAGTGGGGACGCCATCAACGTTGCCGAAGCTGCCGCCATCGCAAAATACCCGGGCAGCATCATGTCGCAAAGCTTTGGCGTTGCGGAGTTTTTGGTACAGGGCAACAAGGCACAAATCGCACAAGCGCACAAGAACTACCTGGCGGCGCAGGCGGCTGGAATTACGGTATTAGCGTCAGCTGGGGACTTTGGTGCCGCAAACGCATCTTCCCTTGGCTTTAAGCTCATCTTCGGCACTCAAGCGAATGCCTCGTTTCCCGCCTCTGATCCTCTGGTCACGGCGGTCGGAGGCACAGAAGGGGACCCCTATACCGTCCCGGCTTCACTACAGTAAGTTGTCCGGCGAACACTCTTTGCTCCGGAGGCCTCGCAACATTCACCGGACCCTGCAGTTCGGCTAACGGGCGTTTCCAGAGCCCCTGCACGCCGGTCGGCTACGGCGCGGAGCAGGTCTGGAACGAGCCACTGTTCGCTCCCGGCTCAACCACAGGGGGCGCACCTAGCCTGTTCTTCGGAGTGCCGTCTTACCAGAGCGGCCTGAACTTGTCGTCCAGAGGCACGCCGGATGTTTCTTACAACGCGGCGATCCACGGCGGCGTCCTGGTGGCCAACAGCAGCGTGTTAGGTGTTCCCGTGTTTTTCATTGTGGGGGGTACCAGCGCAGGCTCGCCCCATTGGGCTGCCATAGTCGCGCTCGCGAATCAACTGGCCGGTCATCCTCTGGGATTCTTGAATCCGGCGATCTACAAGCTGGCGCAAACCTCAGCTTACGCAAGCGATTTTCACGATATCACTATAGGCAACAATCAAATGCCAGGGACGATACCCTCCGAAAACGCAGGCACTGGGTGGGATGAGGCTTCGGGATGGGGTACACCTAACGTCGCAAACTTACTGCCAGACTTGGTCGCATGCGTGACCACTGCGACATGTCCTTAAGAACGGCTTGATATGGTCAAGTGACAACCAGTCCGCGGGGCCGACTGTACAACCCTGAGCGCAATCTACACTCTGGCGTATAGTACAGAGTTAATTCACTTCTCGTGCGGTAAAATAGATTGTGGTTGAAATTTGCGAAGTGGAAACCTGCGCGTCATCAAAAAATAGGGAGCGGGGGGCGGGTCGGGACTTCTCAAGTTTCACGTTAAACTCACAAGACTCGGATTCAGCTCTCTTGGGGCCGATTGGGCCCTCGCGAGAATTCAGGGAGCGACTTCGTAAGAAAGCGCAAAATGCAGCGCATCTATCTCGATCATAACGCCACTACGCCAGTGCACCCCGCGGTGCTCGAGGCCATGCTGCCGTATTTCGGGACCGAATTCGGCAATCCCAGCTCCGCGCACCAGTTCGGCCAGCGAGGCAGGCAGGCCATCGAAGGCGCGCGCGAAGCCGTCGCCGCATTGATCGGGGCGCGTTCGCCCGAAATCGTGTTCACCAGCGGTGGCACCGAGGCCGACAACACCGCGATTTCCGGCGTCGTGGAGCAGGTGCTGCGCACGCAAAGAAAATCCGCTGGTTCGGCCCCCCACTTGATCACCACGGTGATCGAGCACGATGCGGTGCTGAATACTTGCCGCGCTCTCGAGGCGTGCGGTGTTTCCGTCACCTATGTTCCTGTCGGCCCCGACGGAATCGTCAGCCCGGATGCGATTCGCGCGGCGGTTCGCCCGGAGACTGTCTTGATCTCCGTCATGCGCGCAAACAACGAAATCGGCACGCTGCAGCCCATCGAGGAGATTGGCAGAATCGCGGCCGAAACGGGCATCGTGTTTCACACCGACGCGGTGCAATCGGTGGGGAAAGTTCCGGTGGACGTGAACCGCTTGGGCGTGGACCTCCTGTCTCTTTCGGCTCACAAATTTTATGGGCCGAAGGGAGCCGGCGCGCTTTTTGTGCGAAAGGGCACGGAAATCGATCCGCTGCTGTACGGCGGACCAAACGAGCGCGGGCGCCGCGCCGGAACTGAAAACGTCGCCGCAATCGCCGGTCTCGGCAAGGCCGCTGAACTTGTGCGCGCCGATCTGGCCGAAATCTCCGTCCATGTATCCGAGTTGCGCGATCGCCTGGAACGGGGTCTGCTCGGCTGTATTGCAGGCGCTCGCGTCAATGGCGATCCCACTCGGCGCGTGCCGAATACCTCGAACCTAATGCTACCCGGCGTAGAGAGCGAGTCTCTGGTCATCGCGTTGGATTTGGCGGGGTTGGCTTGCTCGGCGGGCGCGGCATGTTCGTCCGGGGCCGTGGATCCCTCGCACGTGCTCACAGCAATGGGGCTGACCCCAGCGGAAGCGCGAGCTAGCCTGCGTCTCAGTGTGGGACGCACGAGCACGCGTGAAGAGATCGCCAGGGCGCTCGAACTTATCCCGGCGGCGGTTGCGCGCCAGCGCAGCGTCGGGCCGAATCGAGAAATGGCGGCGGCGCAATGAATTCTGAAATGCATTCTAGCGAACTGACCGTGGTGGCCATGAGCGGCGGCGTCGATAGCTCGACGGTGGCGGCCATGCTGCACGAATCGGGTGCGCCTGTTGTCGGCCTGACCATGCAGCTCTGGAATCAGCGCCGCTTCCCGGAACTGTCTCCAGGCGAAACCGCGCCGCAGCGTTGCTGTTCGCTCGATGATGTATACGACGCCCGCCGTGTCGCCGAGCATATCGGCATTCCCCATTACGTGGTCAATTTCGAGCGGCGCTTTGAAGAGACCGTCGTGCGCCCGTTCGTGCAGGATTATCTCGCGGGCCGCACCCCGATTCCTTGCGCCCTTTGCAACAATCACGTGAAATTCGATCAGTTGCTCGTGACGGCGCGGCAGATTGGCGCAGCGCGTATCGCCACTGGCCACTACGCTCGCATCGAGCGAAACGCGCAGACGGGCCGGTACAATCTTTTGCGCGCCTTGGATCTCTCCAAGGACCAGGCGAGCGAGGCCGAGCGGAAGAAAAGCGCTATCGGGGGCACGAAGGAGGCCATGACGAGGAAGCCGGCGAGCTCGTCACCACGTCGGGCCGGGTGGTCGGTTCGCACTCCGGCGTTCAGCACTTCACCATCGGCCAGCGCCGAGGATTAGGCATCGCCGCGCCGCAGCCGCTCTACGTTTTGCAGATCGATCCCGACGCGCGGCGTGTTACGGTCGGGGAAGAGAAGGAGTTGTGGCGCGATAGCTTCGAGGCCGGCGATGTCAATTGGATCGCCTGGCCCCGTTTGGATGCGCCCCTAGACGCCATGGTGAAAATACGTTATCGCCACGAGCCTGCTCCAGCTCGCATCGAACCGGCAGGCGCGGGGACGGTGCGAGTGAGATTTCAAGCGCCGCAGCGCGCCATAACGCCGGGCCAAGCCGCCGTTTTCTATCGCGGAGACGAAGTGCTGGGCGGAGGCTGGATCTCGTGAAGCGGAGAGATTCTTCGTTTCGCTCAGAATGACACCATTTTGAAGGTTGAACAGTAGTGGCAGGCACATGAAGAGAGATTCTTCGGACCATTGGCCCTGAGAATGAGAAATGAAGTAGTTGGCGGAGGGAATTCGAGGCTAAATGAAAAGCTCTTCGTCCTGCTGTTCGTTGACACCCTCTGCCCGGCGTCTCCGCCCGCGGTAAAAATCCAGGCCGGTTTGAATTCCGCGCACGAGGGCGCTGAACGATTGCACCGGCCGCCATACCGTACTGCGGATGCGCGCGCCGGTCTCTTCGACAGTTTCCAGCGCGCCGGTGAGGATTTGGTCGGCGTGCACAAGTTGCAGGCGCAGGCGCTCCACGGCTTCGGTGAGCATGCGATCCATGCGCTGCACCTGGCTGCGCGCGACGTGGGTGATCTCCGCAGCGTCAGAAATCATGCTGGAGATGCGCGGCTGCGCCTCTTCCACGAGCATTTGCAGCCGCGAAATTACCGGGTTGATGCGCCTCTGAAGATCGTCAACGATCTGCTCCAAGCGCCGGTTGATGCGGCGGAATTCCAGGAACATCGCGCCGAAAATCAGCATTTGCACGAACAGAGATATAGACGCGACGATGACAAAAAGAGGCATCACCCAGTTTGGCATCAAATTCGGCCCTACATTTCCTTGGATTTTTCGCGCTGATAAGCCTCGCGGCCGGCGTCTACCGCGGCGGAGATGGACTCTTTCTGTCGCGCGGCGACCTGCTTGCCGCGTTCGACGAGATCGTCCGCCCGTTCCCGCAACTCGCGAGCCTTGCGCTGAGCGTATTCTTTACCCTCTTCGGCCCGCTGGCTCAGATATTCGCGGGTTTCGTCGCCAGATTTGGGAGCAAAGAGAATGCCCACAAGGGCGCCGATCCCGAGGCCTACCATGAAGAAGCTAACTTTGGATCCGGTGCTATCGCCCATTTGACTAACCCCCGTGCGGCTCAACGTAGCACACCCAATAGTTCGATGCAACCAAGCGTGACTTAGGGCACATCAGGCCGCCGGATCGGGTTTCGGCGTGGCGCCGGTGAGTTGGCTTCCGTGAAGATGTTCGGCGATGCGGGCGGCAACCGGCCGCGATACGACGCGAGAGAGGTCTTCGGCACTGGCAAGCCGCACGCGGGCGACGCTTCCAAATTCTCGCAGCAGCTTCTGCACGGTTCGCGAACCCACGCCGGGAATTTCGTCGAGTTCCGTCTTCAAGGTTCTGCGAGAGCGGCGTTGCCGGTGAAAACCAACCGCGAAACGGTGCGTTTCGTCGCGGACCTGCTGAATTAGATGCAGCAACGGTGAATGTCTCTCCAAGCGAATCGGTTCGTCCTCCTGGCCGACAACGAACAGAACCTCTTCCTGTTTGGCGATCGCCGCCAGGGGCTGATTGATGATTTCCAGCTTTTCCAAGGCTTGCGCGGCGGCGTGGAGTTGTCCCAGCCCGCCGTCAATGAGAATCAGGCCGGGCATTTCTTTTTGTTCGCTCTGCACGCGGCGGTAGCGGCGTTCCAGCACTTCGCGCATGCTGGCGAAATCGTCGTTACCCCATTCTCCGCGAATGATGAACTTGCGGTAATCGGATTTACGCATGCTCCCGTTTTCCCAGACCACCATGGAGGCCACGGTGTCGGTGCCCTGAAGATGGGAAATATCAAAGCTCTCGATGCGTTTGGGAGGAGCGGGAAGATTCAGAGCGGACTCCAGAGCCTCGGCAATGGCCTTTGAGTTGGGTTTGAGCACACGGAAGCGCTGCTCGAAAGAATGGCGCGCATTTTTCTCCACCAAATCCAGGAATGCATGCTTGGGACCGCGTTGCGGCACGGCGATCTCCACACGGCGGTAGGGCAGGTTCAGAGTCTCGGCGCGCTCGGAAAGGATTTCTGAGAGCAATTGGCGGTCCTCGAAATCGCGCAGGACATGAATCGCCCGCGGGAGATAGGCAGCGTCGAGATAGAGCTGCTTGAGCACGGAGGGAAGAAACTCGTCTGGGTCGAATTCCTCGAGGTCCTCCCAATAGAAGTCGCGGCGGTCGACCACGCGGCCGGCGCGAATGTGAAACAAATTCACGGCGACTTGGGGAGGCTCGGCATACCAGGCGAGCACGTCGGTGTCGTCGCCAGCGGCGGCAGCGATCTTTTGACGCTCCTCGATCTCTTCGAGAGTGTGCAGGAGGTCGCGGTAGCCGGCGGCTTGTTCATAGCGCTGCCCTTCGGAGGCTTGCATCATGCGCGCGCGGAGGCTGGCCAGCAGATCGTGGCGGCGACCGTCCAGAAAGGTGCGCGTGTCCCGGGCCGCCTCCGCGTATTTTTCGTCCGAAGCCAAACCCGGAACGCAAGGGCCCCAGCAGCGCTGAATGTAATATTGCAGGCAAGGGCGCGGATGTGGTCTCGTCAGGTCCACGGTGCAGGAAGGAACGCGGAAGTGTTTGTGAATGAAGTGGACGATGCGGTAGGCGAGACTGTGCGGAAAGAAGGGGCCAAAATAGATCGAGCCGTCTTTGCGCAGGCGGCGCGTCACGTAGACGCGCGGATACTTTTCAAATGCCGTGAAGCGAATATAGGGATACGTTTTGTCGTCGCGCAGCAGGACATTAAATTTCGGCTGATACTGCTTGATGAGATTATTTTCGAGCGCCAGAGCTTCGCGCTCGTTATCGACGACGATGTAATCCACATCGGCGATTTCGCGCACCAGGGACCCGGTCTTGGCATCCACCCATCTGGTTTCCAGGAAATAAGAACGCACGCGCGAGCGCAGCGCGCGGGCCTTGCCGACGTAGAGAATGGCGCCGAGCGCGTCCTTGAAAAGATAGACACCGGCGTCCTGGGGAAGATTTTCGACTTTTTCCTGGAGTTCCATGGGCGGAGTTACAATTATCAGCAAGAGAGTTCCCGATGGCCGGGAATCTCGTGCCGCAGGCAACATTCATGATAGCAAAGCGAATCACACCTGCGAAAACCATGCGAAGCGCGCGCAACCGGATTCGCTTCCTGAAGGCTATCTTGGCGCTCATCGCAGCGGTTCTGGCTTCGTCTTTTGCGGCGAGACCTGCGGCCGCTCAAGAATCCGCGCTGGACAAAGGACCCGCGCCGCCCTACACGGAGCCCGCGCCCCCCCCGGCGCCGGCGGAGCCCACTTACGATCCTCTGCGAGCGGATAAGAGCGTGGAGATCGGGACGTTCTACATGAAGCGCGGAAATTACGACGCGGCGATCGAGCGTTTCCAGGATGCGACGCGTTTCCAGCCGAAATTGGCGCGGCCTTACTCCCTGCTGGGAGAGGCCTACGAACGCAAGGGGGATGTGGACAACGCGTTGGCCGCGTACAGGAAATATCTGGAAGTCTACCGCACGGCGCCCGACCGCGAGAAAGCGCCGGATCGAAGCAGCCAAATTGTGCGCGCCAGGTCCGCTGGCTCCACCCGAGCCTGGGACGATGCAGCCGCCCCCCGAAATACCTGCGGTTGAGGCGGGTGAACAAGGGCGCGAGGTCGTAGATTGATCCGCGCGGGCCGGTCTGGACCCGGCGACCTCGAGCGCAGCGACGCGTGGCGACGCGTCGCCGCGTGCGCGGCAAAAGGACAAATTGGCGATAGGCGCCCATGATTTCGGTGGGGGCGCACCGGCGATAAATGCGCGACAAGAGAATCGCCGCGGCGGATTCCAGAACCGCGGAGGGGGCCCCGCGCAAGGCATCCGACAGGCGCACGTAAGCGGTTTCTTCTCGCAGGCGTATGGTGTGCATCAAATTGGCGTAAGGATAAAATTCCACTTCAAATCGCGGCGGACGTCCGCGGCAACCTAAACGCGTATAGAGCCGCTGGAAGATCGCGGCGCCACCGGGAATGGGACGGGGACGTTCGGATACGCCTTTCATTGCGGTCTGCGGCGCACGGGAGGCGGAGCATTCTCTTTAATGGCCTCGGCCGCGTCTCTGATCGCGCCATTTGTAGCGTCGATGGCGTCATCCAGATTGTCTTTGTAGGGCGCCACGGCCTGGCCTTTCGCGGATAACTCCTTCAAGTACGTCAGAAATTCGGGCGCGCGACTTTGCATTTCCTTGATCGCATCGCGGATGTCCTGTTGCTTTTCGACTCCGAGTTGAATCAAATCCGAAGCGTCGTCGATACAGCCGGCATAAGCATTGATGAGAGCGTTGATGCGTTCGCCGCGATGCAATTCGCCGGGATGGGCGAACTCGTATTGCAGCTTCTTGATGCGATCGGCGGCGAAAGAGATGAAAAGCTTGATGCGCTCCGCAGTGGTTTCCGCATCACGAATTTTGTCTGCCTCGGAGTCGGACAGATAGTCCTTTTTTTGGGCGAACGCCGGAGAGACGGCAGCCGTGAGTGCGGAGGCGCATAGAAATGGTGCAAGCAGGAGTGGCAGAGCACGCGTTACGATCTTCATCACGAATCTCCTTTCCTTGATCGCCGATCGCCTAAGGTGGGAAAGAGCGCCTCGATAAGGGAATTTTGGGATTTGGTCAAATCCGAGCGCACCGCCTGGAACCAGGGCCTCTTATCCAGCGGAAGCTGAAGGATCAGTTCGTCGATGCGCCGCAGCGTTTCGCGAAGGCTGATTTGCAGCTCTTTGAAGCCGGCGGGGTGCTGCTCCGCATTCACGCCAGTGGAGGAGAGCGCCTGAACCGTGCCCTCCACCTGGTCGCGGTAGTGCTCGAGGTCGGCAAGAGACTGCTCCTCTTTATCTGCTTTTAGATCCGAGCGAGCCTGGTCAATTTCGAGGCGACCCAACTTGGCGAGTATTTTGGCCTTGGCCACGGGATCGCGTTCCAATTGAAATTGCGCCTCATACTTCTCGCGCGATTCCTGCTCGGCAGCGGTCAGACTAAGGCAGGCGCAAAGGGCCACGCTCGCCATAATTAAAAGGGCACGGAAAAATCTACGGCCATGACGGGGAGGCCGAGCGAGTCTTGTAGCGCGAAAACGCCATTCTGTCGCGCCGCGAAGCTGCTCTTTGTTCCCTAAGAAAGGCGCATATCTGTGTGGCGGCGAAAGCTCAACCTCCAGGCAGACTTTCGCCGCGGGGCAGCCCTTTGGCGATGAGGACACGTTCGGGGCGAAGCAGGTACCTTTCGCTTCCACTTATTTCCTCGAACCCCTGCCCAATTCGCGCAGCAGAAGTTTCAGCCGCGCTTGCGCCTGGAATTCCTGGTCGGGACGTTGGCCCCGATCCAATTCGAGAAACTTTTGATAAGCGGCGGCCGCTTCGGGTTTCCTCCCTAGTTTATCGCACGACAGGGCGCGAAAGAACCAGTCCAGCGGAGCTGGTGTTTCTCGCTGCGCAAGAAGATCCAGAGTGGAAAGCGTGGCCTCGTACTGGCCAGCCAAGTAGTAGACGCCAACGAGCTGGCGCAGGGCATCGGAATTCGCCGGGGCCAATGCGAGCGAGCGCCGCAGTTCATTTTCCGCCGCGGCGTAATCATGCAATCCCATTTTCGTTTGGCCCATCCAGAAATGCAGTTGAGCATCGTCGGGGGAAGCGGACAGCGCTTTCTCGAACGATGCACCGGCTTCGGGCCACTTCTTCTGCTGCAGGTAAATGCTGCCGCGAAGTTTCAGCGATTCCGCGGCGGGCGCCTGGCCCTGGTCGAGCCGATCCAATTCTTCGAGGCACTCGTCGAAGCGGTTCAGGTCCTGCAAGGCCACGGCGCGCTCGAAGCGGGCGTGGCGGTCATCGGGGACCTTTTGCAGATAATCGCCGAAGAGGTCAACGGCCTCCGCGGTCTTTTGCCGGCGGAGCAAAGATTCCGCCAGGCCGAGCCGGGCGGGCGCGGAATCGGGCTGGAGAGCGAGCAATTGGCGGAAGCCAGACTCTGCGTCCGCGGATTTCCCATCGGCTAAAAGCGCACGAGCGAGCGCAAAAAGAATGGCGTCATCCTTGGGCATGAGCACCGCTGCTGCGCGATATTGCTCGATGGCCTCGGAACGCTTGCCGCTACCTTCGAGGGCCTCTCCCAACAGATAGATCGGGCGGCCCTCGCCGGGCAAAAGTTCCGCGGCGCGCCGAAACGATTCGGCTGCCGCGGCAGGATCAGAGTCAGAGTGGAGCAGCGCTATTCCCAGATTTAAATGCGCCGGGGCGAGCTTCGGATCGAGCGAAATAGCCTGGCGATATTCCGCGATGGCTTGCGGATTTTTCCCCAGTCCGGAATAGGCAAATCCCAGCTCGAAACGAGGCAGCGCGTCATCGGGTTTGGCTGAAGCGATTTTTTCAAGCAAGGGAATGGCAGCGGCGAAGTCCTTGCGGTCGAGAGCGCCCTGGGCCTGTGCGAGCAGTGGGGCGAGCGGATCCGTGCCGGAAACAGGGGCTTGTTGTGCTTTTGTTTGCGACGATGGCGAATTTGCCGGCGCCGCAGGAGAAGTTTGTGGGCTCAGGGCCAACACACGCGGCGGGGCGAAGAGGGCGATCAAGACGAGCGTGGTGAGATTGCGGCGAATTGTCTTCATGACGTGCGCGCGCCCGATGCGACGGATCGTCCGATTTTACCCCGGTTCGACGCTCCACTCACTCGCGACCACACCGTCTTTGGAAGAAGCCCGCGCGTGCCCCCGGCCATTATTGTGATTCTTGAGGGCGCGGGCCAGATATTTGCCGGTGTAGGAGTGCGGGTTGCGCGCGACTTGCTCAGGAGTTCCCGTGGCTATGATCGTGCCGCCCTGCGCGCCGCCTTCGGGGCCTAAATCGATCACCCAATCGGCTGATTTGATGACGTCCATATTGTGCTCGATGACCACGAGCGAGGCTCCGCCGTCGAGGAGTTTGCGGAAGGCGGTAAGAAGCTTTTGAATGTCGTCGAAATGCAATCCCGTAGTCGGTTCGTCGAAAATGTAAAGAACGCCGGGATTCGCAGTGTGAATGAGGTGAGCGGCGAGCTTCAGCCGCTGCGCTTCGCCTCCGGAAAGCGTGGTGGCCGATTGTCCCAAGCGCAGATATCCGAGACCTACCTCATCGAGGATTTTGAGTTTGGAAATCACGCGGGGGACGGCGGCGAAAAAATGCAAGGCCTCGCGCACGGTGAGGCCGAGCACTTCGTGGATGTTTTTATCGCGATAGCGCACTTCCAGCACGGCGCTCTTGAAGCGAGTGCCGCGGCATTCCTCACAGATGAGTTCGACATCGGCGAGAAACTGCATCTCGACGGTGACCGTGCCATCGCCCTGGCAGGCTTCGCAGCGGCCGCCGGGGATGTTGAAAGAAAAATGGCCGGCGGTAAAGCCCCGGCGCTTTGCGTCGGGGGTAGCCGCGAAGACATCGCGTATGGAATCGAAGGCCTTCAAGTAGGTGGCGGGATTGGAGCGAGGGGTGCGGCCGATGGGAGATTGATCGACCAGAACAATTTGTTCGAGGAGCGCATCGCCCTCGATACGCTCGCAGAGCTCCTTGAAATTGACGCCCGCGCGCTTGGCTTCCAGAGCTTTGTAGAGTACGTCATAAATCAACGTGGATTTGCCGGAGCCGGAGACGCCAGTCACGGCGACCATAGTGCCGAGCGGGAACATGACGTCGATATTGCGCAAGTTATGCGCGCGCGCGCCGAATATGCGCAGAAAACGACGAGAAGGCTTGTGGCGCAGCGAAGGCACGGGAATGCGCAGTTCGCCGCTGAGATAGCGCGCGGTGAGCGAATCCGGCGCATCGAGGAGATGCTCGCGCGGGCCGCAGAAGAGCAGCTTGCCCCCCAACTCGCCAGCGCCGGGCCCAAGATCGAGAACGTAGTCCGAGGCGGCTATAGTTTCGGCATCGTGTTCGACCACCAGGATGGTGTTTCCCAAGTCGCGGAGGCTTTTGAGAATTTCGATCAGCCGGTGCGTATCGCGGGGATGCAGGCCAATGGAAGGCTCATCGAGCACATAGAGAGCGCCCACCAACTGAGAGCCCAAGGAGGTGGCGAGCTGAATGCGCTGCGCTTCGCCGCCGGAAAGCGTGGAGGTGAGGCGATCGAGCGTGAGATATTCGAGTCCCACCTGCTCTAAAAAGCGAAGGCGCTGCTGAATTTCCTGCAGGATTCTCTCCGCGATGGCCGCCGCCTCAGGCGCCAACTCGAGCGAATCGAAAAATTGGCGCGCTTCGGCAACCGTCAGCGAGGAGACCTCGGTAATTGATTTGCCATGGATGCGCACCGCGCGGGCCTCGGCGCGAAGCCGCGTGCCCCCGCAGTCAGGACAGGTGGCATAACCTCGGTAGCGGCTGAGGAAGACGCGAACGTGCAGCTTGTATTTCTTTCTTTCGAGCCAGGCGAAGAAGCCCTTGACTCCGGGGAATCCGGCGTCGCGATCGCCTTCGATGATGCCCTCTCTCTGTTCGGCAGTGAGTTGCCGGAAAGGCACATCCAAAGGAATTCCGCGCGCGCGGGCGAAGCGTTTGAGGTCCTGCCAAAGCGGGCGATAACGCGGCTTGGTCCAGGGTTGAATGGCGCCTTCGTTGATGGACTTGCCGCGATCGGGGATGACTAAGTCGAGATCGAAATCGATGGTATTGCCGAATCCCTGACAGCGCGGACAAGCGCCGTAGGGATTGTTGAACGAAAACAGGCGCGGTTCCGGCTCCTGATACGCGAGGCCGCATTTCTTGCACTCAAACCGATCGCTGAAGACGAGGCGGCCGGGCGCGGCCTGCGGGGCGGAATCAATGGCCGAATCGGGCGCGACGTTCATTTCCCGGGGCATTTCTGCGGGCGCTTCTGAGGGCAGAAATTCGAGGATGGCTTCTCCCTTGCCTTCGCGATAACAGATTTCGACGGAGTCGGCCAGGCGGGAGCGGATTTCCGGAGATACGGTGAGGCGATCCACGAGCACGTAGATGGGTTGCGAGAAATCCAGATCGAGAAGGGTTTCCGGAGAAGAGAATTCGTGGATTCGGCCCGCTTGATAAAGGCGGTTGAATCCCCGCTTCTGAAGATCGAGCAAGGCTTGCTGCACGCTTTCGGCCGCGGGCCGGGCGGATTTTCGCGAGCCCGGTTTTTTGGCGGGCTCAGGAATGACGAGGCGGTAGATCACATAGAATCTGAGGCCTGGTTCGAGCGCCAGGACACGCGCGGTGATGGAATCGATGGTGTCGCGGCGGACCTCGCTGCCGCAACGCGTGCAGAAAGTGCGGCCGGCACGGGCATAAAGTAGGCGCAGGTAATCGTAAATCTCCGTGGCGGTCGCGACGGTGGATCGCGGATTGCGGGTAGCGTTTTTTTGCTTGATGGCGATGGCCGGGGCGATGCCCGAAATTTCGTCCACATCGGGCTTTTCAATGCGCTCGAGGAATTGCCGAGCGTAGGCGGAGAGCGATTCGATATAACGACGCTGGCCTTCGGCGTAGATCGTATCGAAGGCCAGGCTGGATTTACCCGATCCCGATACGCCCGTGACCACGGTTATGGCGTTGTGAGGGATCTCAAGACTGATGTTTTTGAGGTTATGTACGCGCGCGCCGGAAACGGCAATGAACGCGGGTTCGTCGGCAATTGCGGGCTTGTCTTCGAGCTTATCTGGCACAGGTTCCTGCACAGCCGGAATTTTAGGGGAAGCCTAAACAAAAAATTATACGACGCGGCGGCGGGACCGGCAATGGTCGTGCGCGCGGCCAACACGACGAAGATGTCCGCTCGAAAGGGGTTCGGGTCCTAGTGATAGGCGCTCGCCAAATCTAATAGGCGCTGGCTAAATCGTTGCCGGGCCCGGCAGAATCGAAGAGGGATTTTCGACTTCGCGTCCCGGCCGGAAATCGTAAAACCGATTTCTGCGAGAGCCACGCCGGGACGCTTCGCTCAGAATGACACCAACACGGGCTCAGCTCACGCAAGCCCATTTCCGTCATACTAGCTACGCTAGCAGGCACTTCAGAGGCGGGAATGCCATTTTCTCGAATTGTGTGGGTGGTGCTCGATAGCGTGGGCATCGGCGCGCTGCCCGATGCCGAGCAATATGGCGATGCGGGCCGGAATACCCTGGGGCACATAGCACAGTCCCGGCCGCTGGCGATTCCGAACCTCGTTCGGCTGGGGCTCGCGAATATCGAGCCGCTGGCGAATTTGTCGCCGGTGAGCGCGCCAAGCGGCTGCTTTGGCAAAGGCGCCACGCGCTCTCCCGGGAAAGACACGACGACGGGTCATTGGGAAATGGCGGGAATCTGGCTGGAGAGGGCCTTTCCGGTGTACCCACAGGGCTTTCCGCCCGAAGTGATGCAAGCTTTCGAGCGCGCCATCGGGCGCAAGACGCTCGGCAATAGGGCGGCAAGCGGCACGGAGATTCTCAAGGAACTGGGTGCGGAGCACATGCGCACGGGTTACCCGATCGTGTACACCTCCGGCGACAGCGTGTTCCAGATTGCCGCGCACGAAGATGTGATTCCAGTTAAGGACCTTTACCGCTACTGCGAAATCGCACGAAAAATTCTGGATGGACCTCACCGCGTGGGCCGCGTGATCGCCCGGCCGTTTACGGGCGCGCCTGGAAATTTCCGCCGCACGGAACGCCGCCACGATTACGCGGTAGATCCACCCCGGCCGATGTTGCTGGACGTGCTAGCGGAGCGCAACGTTCCTCTATTGGAGATCGGAAAGATCCACGACATTTATAATGGCCGGGGCAGGGGAAGCTGCGTCTCCACGAAAAACAACGCCGATGGGATGAAACAATTGCGCATGGCTTTGGCGTCCCAGCCAACCGGAGTGATTTTTTCGAACCTGGTCGATTTCGACATGCTGTATGGGCATCGGAAGGACGTGGAGGGATTTGCGCGCTCGCTCGAGGAGTTCGACTGTGGGCTTGCGCCGCTGCTCTCAGGCTTGGAGCAATCCGATCTGGTTCTGATCACCGCGGATCATGGTTGCGATCCCGATCCCGCCTGGCCCACCACGGACCATTCTCGGGAGTACGTGCCGATCCTCGCTTACAGCCCGGGAGGGCAGCAGGGCGCGAATTTAGGCGTGCGCGCTACGCTAGCGGATATGGGGCAGACGGTGGCGCACAACTTCGGCGGACACATTCCTCATGGCGTGAGCTTTCTGGCGCAGATTGATGGCAGCGGATGAAGGAAAGCCAAAGGTAGTCGGAAGGCCTCGGGTCTCCTGCAAGAAGGCGCGGAACCACCGAACTACAAGCGTGCGCGCGAATCGAAACTCAGAGAGATCCCTCGCGGTGCTCGCTGGGGATGACTTTTTTAACTGCGAAAAGCGCATCCTGTTGGTGCCTTTTCGCAGAGGCCTGATCGGATAATCAATTGCCGGCACCGGCAGTGAGAGCCGGGCCGCGCGCATAGTATCCAGTGCGAGTGCGTACCTGAAGCTTACCGTAGCCGCGCTGCGGAGCCACGCTGATCTGCACGGTGCGATAAGTACCGTCGCGAGCCGAGTTGGTGGGGTAATAGGCTACGGTGTACTGATTGCGGATATCACGGGCAATTTGCGAGCAAATAGCTTCGGTGTCCGCGACGTTTTCGGGGAAGAAGGCGAGCCCGCCGGTTGACGTGGCCAATTCGGTAAGCGCGCGCTGCGCCTTTTTCATGTCGCCGCGGTTGTGCTTGATATCGTCATCGCTGAAGATTCCGACGGAATAAATCAAGGCGTCGGAGCGCTGGGCCTCCTGCACAGAGTTGGCCAGGGTGCGGCGGCTGGCGTTGTCCACGCCGTCGGTGACCACCAGCAGCACTTTCTTGTCCCTAGCACCCTTCCTCAGATGATCGAGGGATCCGATCACGGCATCGTAGAGCGCGGTACTGCCGCGGGCGTCAATGCGTTCCAGGGCGTCTTTCATTTCGTTGACGTCGTTGGTGAAGTCGTGGACCGTGTCCAGATAAAAATCATCGTTGAAGTTAACGACAAAGGCCTCATCCTGAGGATTGCTGGTTTTCACCAGCGTCAAAGCAGCGGCGTTTACCTGGGATCGTTTGTCGCGCATGCTGCCGCTATTGTCGATCACCAAGCCCATGCTTACGGGCACATCTTCCTGGCTGAAGACGGAGATCTTCTGGTCGGCCTTGTCTTCCAGGACGCGGAAATCGCCCTGCTTCAGGCCGGGGACGAACTGCCCGCGATCATTCACGACGGAGACGTGCAGGACGACCAGATTTACGTCCTTCTTGATGGAATAGTCCGGGCCCTCCAAGGGAGCTTGAGGGGCAGAAGGCTGCGAGGGGCGCTGGCTTGGCGGCAATATCGGGCAAATCGCCCAGGCTGGAGACAGGGAAGACGCGCCCCCCGGTCATTTCAGCGAGTTCTGAAAGGAGGCTGGGTCCGTAGCGCTCCTCGGTGGTTCGCCCCATATCGTTGACATCAAAAACTCCCATGGCGTAGAGCTGGCAGTCTGCTTCTTTCAGGAAGTTCCGGATGTCCGCTTCGTTGTAGCGACTATGATTATCGCCCCCATCGGAGATGATGAGCAAGGCACGCTTGCCGTTCTTTGCACCCCTCATCTGGCTCAAGCCGAGATAAATGGCATCCAGAAGGGCGGTGCGGCCCTTGGCGATGGTGAACATCATGCGATTCTCGAGCTCTTCGATGCTGGAGGTGAAGCGGCTGGTCAGCTCGGCGCGATCATTGAAGCTGACCAAGAAAAACTCGTCGCGTGGATTGGCCGTGCGCAGGAACTGAACGGCGGCCTGGCGGGCCTTGTCAACCTTATCGGCCATGCTGCCGCTCATATCGAAGATCAAGCCAATGGAGATGGGCACATCTTCGCTGGAGAAGGCGGAGATTTCCTGTTCGATGCCGTCTTCGTAAAGGCGAAAGTTTTCCTTGTCCAAGCCGGTAACCAGGCGACTGTAAGGATCCGTGACGGTCACGTTGACCAGGGCCATCTCGACGTTCATCTTGATGCTGGCGGATTTCTTGATATCGGGTTCGTAAGATGGATTTGGAGCTTCGGGACCGGTTACCTGTGCCAATACGGGGGCTGTAGACAGAATAAGTGCGAGGAGAGCCAAGTACGGCAGCCGTTCTCCTTTACCTATTGGCATCAGAAACCACCTCCCGGACCTGGCCGGGCGGCTGCGGGGTATAACTGGGCCATTTTAGCACTAGAAAGGGCATGTGCAAGGCTGCGCTTCCTGTAGATGTCCCGAGCTATCACTGTAGCGATGACCCTGCACCGGCGAGCGCTGCAGCCAAGACCATGAACGGGGCTCGCGCCGCTTATGCTAGCATCGTCGCGACGGGCATCAACCATTAAGATGAATAAAAACACGAGAGAGACAATCTAGAGACCCGATCGGAAGCAGCGAAGAACCTCTTGCCGATGAAAATTCTGGCTGTGATTCCGGCACGTTATGCATCGACCCGCCTTCCCGGCAAGCCGCTCATTTCCATCGCGGGAAAGCCGATGATCGAGAGAGTGTGGGAGCGAGTGCGTCGTACCAGCCTGGTTTCCAGAGTTATCGTGGCCACGGACGACGAGCGAATCGCCAAGGCAGTGAAATCATTCGGCGGGGAGGCTGTGCTCACGCGCGCCGACCATCGCTCCGGCACGGAACGGGTGGCCGAGGTGGCTGTCGCTCACCCCGATGCGGAGATTCTGGCCAACGTGCAGGGTGATTTGCCGCTCATCGAGCCTGCCGCCATTGAGGCTGCCATCGAAGCGGTCCGTGGCGATGAGGATGTGAGGGTGGGTACGCTGGCCGTGCCCATCACCAATCCCGCGGAGATTATGGACCCGAACGTCGTGAAGACCGTTCTGGACTTCGATGGCAATGCCCTTTACTTTTCCCGCGCACCTATACCATGGGTAAGAGACCGAGGCAGCCCCGTTCACGCGAAACATTTGAAACATTTGGGACTTTATGTCTTCCGGCGCGAGGCTCTTCTAGAATTTGCCACGTTTCCGCAAGGTGATCTGGAGCGGATCGAACAGCTCGAGCAGCTTAGGTGGCTCGAGAACGGCTATCGCATTCGCGTTGCGGAAACAGAGTACAAATCCGTGGAAGTGGATACCCCGGAAGATGTGAAGCGCGTGGAGCAGTTGCTGGCCGGCGGCGCGGCGGCGCGTTGACACACTGCCGCACTTCTCCGTAAAATGCGTTGTACACCTACTCTCCCAGGAGGAAAAAGACAGTTTCGCGCCCGGCAGGCGACTTTAGCGGGGCGTAACCTGCGTGGATGGGACCGAAGTATATCTTTGTAACCGGCGGCGTGGTTTCCTCCCTCGGCAAAGGCGTCGCCGCAGCGTCTATCGGCTGCCTGCTGGAAAGCCGGGGCCTTCGAGTCACCCTACAGAAATGCGATCCCTACCTGAACGTCGATCCCGGGACCATGAGTCCCTACCAACACGGCGAAGTTTACGTCACCGATGACGGTGCGGAAACCGATCTGGACCTGGGACACTACGAACGGTTTACCTCGGCCAGGCTAACGCGCGATAACAACTGGACCACCGGCCGCATTTATGAAGCGATCCTCTCGAAGGAGCGCCGCGGCGATTTTCTGGGCAAGACCGTGCAAGTGATTCCGCACGTTACCGACGAGATCAAGGCGGCATTTCGCAAGGTGGCGCACGACGTCGATGTAGTGATCGTCGAGATTGGCGGCACCGTGGGAGACATCGAGTCGCTGCCGTTTCTCGAGGCCATTCGCCAGATGCGCCTGGAGCTCGGGGCTGAAAATACGATTTTCGTCCACGTTACGCTGGTGCCCTTCATAGCCACGGCGGGCGAACTCAAGACAAAGCCGACGCAGCATAGCGTAAAAGAGATGCTGAGCATCGGCATTCAGCCGGATCTCTTGCTGTGTCGCAGTGATCGGCCTTTGCCTCGCGAGATGAAGGCCAAAATTGCTCTCTTCTGCAACATTGCGGAGCAGTGCGTAGTGACTGCGCGCGATGTGAATACCATCTACGCGGTACCGGTGACCCTTGCGGCCGAAGGGTTAGACGAGCAAATTCTACGGCTCTTGAAATTGAACGCGGCGCCAAGGGACATGAGCCGCTGGCTCGGGCTGCTGGAAAATATGGAGCATCCGCGGGGCGAAGTGCGCATCGGCGTCGTGGGCAAATACGTGGCGCTGGAGGACGCCTATAAGAGTTTGCGCGAGGCGTTGATGCACGGGGGATTACCGCATCGTCTGCGCACGGTGATCGAATGGATCGAGGCGGAAGAGATCGATTCGCCGGAAACCGCGGCGCGCCGCCTGGCGCACGTGGACGGCGTTCTGGTGCCGGGCGGTTTTGGGAAACGTGGCATTCAAGGCATGATTTTCGCCATTCAGTACGCACGGGAGCGAAAAGTGCCGTACTTTGGCATCTGTCTGGGGATGCAGTGCGCCACAATCGAGTATGCGCGCAACGTCGCGGGGCTGGCGGATGCCAATAGCACGGAATTCGACGCGCACACGCCGCACCGCGTGATTTACAAGTTGCGCGAATTGCTGGGAGTGGATGAGATGGGCGGCACCATGAGACTTGGGGCATGGCCATGCCGCCTCGAGCCCGGTTCCTTCGCACACAGCGCCTACGGCGCGGTGGATATCAACGAACGCCATCGGCACCGCTATGAATTCAACCGCGATTATGAAGAGCGATTGACGGCTGCGGGCTTGCACATCACGGGGCGCACGCCGGATGGCTCCTACGTGGAAATCGTCGAAGTGGCCGATCACCCCTGGTTTTTGGGCTGCCAATTTCATCCTGAGTTCAAATCGAAGCCGCTGGCCCCGCATCCACTGTTCGCGGCATTCGTGGGAGCGGCCAGCCAGCGCGAATCTGCGGATCGCGCCGTGGCCACGGAACGCCTGCCCGCAGCAGTGCAAGCCGCGAAGCGAAGCTAGCGGCCTTTCCTTCCGCAAAGCGCGGATTGCAAATCTGCAGCGTCCCGCATAGGCTTAGACTCCCGAGGAACGCAAGCAGTTTAGAATCCTGAGGAGCCCGGAAGTTCACTTGCCGCTTCTTCGATCGATTTCTATCGGCGCCTTCCGGATCGGCGCTGGCGAGCCGCTGGTTCTGATCGCCGGACCGTGCGTAATCGAGAACGAGAGACACGCTCTGAAAATGGCGGAGCGCCTGGTGAAAATAGCAGCGAAGGCCAAAGTTCCACTGATTTTCAAGGCCTCTTACGACAAGGCGAACCGCTCGTCGGTGCGCTCGTTCCGCGGACCCGGACTGGCGGGCGGCTTGGAGATCCTGCGGGAGATCAAAGCTCGCTTCCGAGTGCCGGGATATAACAACCTCGTGGTGGATATGCGCTCCTTTCCCATCCTGGCCAAGACCGGATGCCCGGTGGTGTTTGACGTGACGCATTCCGTACAGTTGCCGGGAGGGCAAGGCAACGCGAGCGGAGGAGAGCCGGAATTTATCGAACCGCTGGCACGGGCGGGTACGGCCGTGGGCGTGGATGGAATCTTTCTCGAGGTGCATGAGCGACCCGAGCGGGCGCTATCGGACGGCTCGAACGCACTGCGCCTGGACCGGCTTCCGGGCCTGCTGGCGAAATTGAAGCCGATCGCGAAGCTGGTGCGGTCCTGGAGTCTCTCGTGAGCTTAGAGACGGCAAGACGGGTTCTACGCATTGAGGCCGAGGCTCTGAAGGAATTGCAGGAGCGTCTCGATGCGGGATTCGAGCGGGCTGTGGAGGTGCTGCTCGCGTGCAAAGGACGCGTTGTGGTCACGGGCATGGGCAAGTCAGGATTGATCGGACGCAAGATTGCAGCGACGTTTTCGTCCACGGGCACGCCCTCGCTTTTTCTGCATCCGGCAGAGGCCCTGCATGGCGACCTGGGAATGTTGCTGGCGGGCGATGCCGTGCTGGCCGTTTCCTATGGCGGTGAAACCGAGGAGATTGTCGCTCTTTTAGCCACAATGAAAAGGCTGGGGCTTCCTCTGGTGACCCTTACCGGAAACACGCGCTCCACTCTGGCGCAGGCAAGCGATGTAGTGCTGGACACGAGCGTGCGCGAAGAGGCCTGCTCGCTGAACCTGGCGCCTACCGCATCCACGACGGCTGCCATGGCTTTGGGCGACGCGCTGGCGATTGCATTGCTCGAGCGGCGGGGCTTCAATCACGAGGATTTCGCGGCACTCCATCCGGGCGGGCGGCTGGGCAAGAAGCTCCTCCGCGTGCGCGAGCTCATGCACGCGGGTGAGGCGCTGCCGAGTGTGTTGCCCAGCGCCAAAATGCCCGACGTCATTTACGAAATGAGCCGCAAAGGCCTGGGAATGACTACCGTGATTGATGCGAGCGGCACGCTGGCCGGAATTATTACCGACGGCGATTTGCGCCGGTTGATGCAAAAGCGGCGAGGCGCGGTCCTTGAGCTCACCGCCGAAGAGTGTATGTCCGGGAAGCCGGTGACTATTGCTTCGGACGAATTTGCCAGCGCCGCACTGCGGCTGATGGAGCAGCGCAAAATTACGTCGGTGGTTGTGCTCGATGGGGCGCGGCGAGTGGCGGGCGTTGTGCACCTACATGACCTTTGGACGCTGGAACTTTTTTAGATTTACAAATCGCCATTTCCACATAGTTCAATTTCGAGGAGCAGGATATTGGCTCGCACGATTCGCGTCAGTTCCAATGGATTCCCGCGTGCAGTGGCGGCCCGCGCGCGCAAAGTCCGTGTCTTGCTGATGGATGTGGATGGCGTACTTACCGCCGGGCAGGTCTATCTCATGCCGCTGGCCGACGGCACGGCGGTGGAGATGAAGGCTTTTCATTCACAAGACGGCGCCGGCTTAAAATTAGCGCGCGAGGCGGGATTGCGGACGGGAGTGATCTCGGGGCGGCAATCGGCGGCTATGACTCGGCGAGCCGAAGAGGTGGGAATGGAATTTGTTTTCCAAGGCCGCGGTGAAAAGCTGGGGGCTTACGAAGAGATTCTGCGAATCGCGAGCGTGCGCGATTCCGAAGTCGCTTACATCGGCGACGATCTGCCCGACTTGCCGATCCTGCAGCGTGCAGGTCTGGCGATTGCGGTGGCCAATGCGGTCGACGAGGTGCGCCCGGCTGTAAGTTCGCCCAGGTTCACCGGTGATCTGTAAAATCTACCGCCGCATCTATTGTGAAATTTTGAACGGAACACCGAACTCCGCGCAGTTCTCCCCGGCCTTCTGATGAAGAGCGATTCGGTTACCTCATCGCAGCAAAGAAGAATGTCCGGCGCGCCTCGCGTGCTGGTGGCCACCACGGCCATGCTCGCTTTCATCTCGTTCTGGCGCGCGGCGGCCATCGTACTCAACGACATGGGCTCCTCCGCCTTTTACGCCGGAGCGATTGCGGAACACTTCGTGGGAAAGGCGGGTCCGTGGTTCATCCTGGGGATCATGTTGCTGGCCTACGCGGTGCGATCGGTCTATATCGAGAGCTGCAGCATGTTCGTGCGCGGCGGCGTCTATCGCGTGGTGAAAGAGGCGATGGGATCGACGCTGGCCAAATTCTCCGTATCGGCGCTGATGTTCGATTACATCCTGACGGGGCCGATCAGCGGCGTATCCGCGGGCCTGTACCTGGTTGGGCTACTCAACGAACTCCTTCATTATGCGCATTACCAATTCGTTCTGCCGGTGAACGCCACGGCGGCTGTGTTCGCCATTTTGGTGACGATTTACTTCTGGTGGGAAAACGTCAAGGGCATCCCGGAATCGAGCGAAAAAGCTCTGCGAATCATGTACGTGACCACGGTCATGGTGGTCCTCATGCTCGTCTGGTGCGGGTATACGCTGTGGATGAAAGGCGCCCACCTGCCGCCATTGCCCTCGCTGCGCAATCTCACGTTTTCGACAGACGCATTAGGGTGGTTAAGCCACAGCCGGCTGCCCTATACCGTGGGCTTGATCGGAATCCTGATTGGATTGGGTCATTCGGTTCTGGCGATGAGCGGCGAAGAGACTATGGCGCAGGTCTATCGGGAAATCGAGCACCCCAAGCTGCGCAACCTGGAAAAAGCCGGCTTCATCATTTTTCTTTACAGCCTCATCTTCACCGCCGGCGTGGCGTTTTTCGCGGTGATGATTATTCCGGACGACGTCCGGGGGAATTTCTACGACAACCCGATCGGCGGCCTGGCCATGTATCTGACCGGGCCGGTGCTTCTGCGGCTGGCCTTCCGCGCATTTGTGGTCATTGTGGGCGTTCTGATGCTCGCGGGAGCGGTGAACACGGCGATTGTGGGCTCGAATGGAGTGCTCAACCGTGTTTCCGAGGACGGGATTCTGCCGGACTGGTTCCGACGGCCGCACCGGCGTTTTGGGACTTCTTACCGCATCTTGAATCTAGTTGTGGGCCTGCAGCTCCTCACCATCATTTTGAGCGGCGGAAACATATTTCTCCTAGGTGAGGCGTACGCGTTTGGGGTGATGTGGAGCTTCGCCATGAAGGGGCTGGCGGTCTTGGTCCTGCGCTATAAGGAGCCGGGCCAGCGGGAATTTCGCGTTCCACTGAATCTAAAAATTGCAGGCGTGGAGATTCCGATAGGGTTGGGTTTGATTACGCTGCTGCTGGTCGCGTTGTGCGTCATCAATCTCTTTACCAAGCAAGTCGCTACCGTTTCGGGCGTGGCCTTTACGATCGCGTTTTTCGCTGTCTTCGAGCTATCGGAAAAGATCACGAAAAAACGTGGCGCGGCCCACGCGGAGCTAGATCAATTCAACCTCGAGCCGGGCGGGGAATTGACTCCGGAAGCCGTGGGCGTGCGGCCTGGAAACATCATCGTGATGGTCCGCAATTACAACACGCTCTACCATCTCGGCGCGATCCTGCGTAGAACCGACACGCAAAAACAGGATATCGCCGTGCTGCATCTGCGGCTTCTCGGACGCGCCGCTTCGGGCGAGCATGAACTCGAGGCGGAGCAACTTTTCAGCCATGAGGAGCAGGAGTTATTCACGCGCGCTCTCAATTTGGCGGAGAAGAGCGGCAAAACCGTGCATCTTGCCGTAGCTCCTGCCACGGAAAAATGGGATGGCATCCTCAGAGCCGCGCAGGGGCTGCGATCATCCACCGTGGTTCTGGGGCTTTCTCCGCGGCGATCCATCGCCGAAGAGGCCCGCATAGCAGGACTGGCTTGGGAAGCTCTCCCCCCACCCAAGCCGCAATTGACGCTCGAAATCCACTCTCCGAACGGCCAAGAACATGTCTTCTACCTGGGGCCGCATGCGCCGCATCTTACGGCCAAGGAAATCGACCTTCTTCACAGCCTTTGGCTCGAATTCAGCAATGACGTCGCCCCTGAGGAATTGCACCATCGCGATGTGGTGCACTTTGCGCTGAACGAACTGGTGCGAGAAACGCATAACTCGAGGAGGGAAGAGGTGCTCGAGCGGCTGCGCCAGCACCTGCGCGAGATTCAGGATCAGAGATCTCGCGTCCCCAAATGTGAGTGAGTCGCGGATGTCGACTGCAGAGGTCGATTGTTTGTCATCGGGCCTTGGCCGTCAGGCCTGCGCCCTTTCGGGCGCCGAAGTTGACGGGCACAGCAGAGAATGCAAAATGACCAGCGTGAGCCCGCCGGAAATGACCGGCTGCTGCACGAACAGCTTGGCCACGAGCGGCATCGTTTGAAGGACCTCCGGCGAAACAAAGAGTCCGCCTAAACCCACCAGAACAGCAAGGCCTGCGGCCGCGAGCTGCCGGTCGTCCCAGTCGACTTTCGAGAGCATTTGCACTCCGTGCATGAAGACGATGCCGAAGAGCAGCGTAGCAGCGGCCGAGACAACGGGTTGCGGCACCAGCACCAGCAACATGTCAAACTTGATGCAGCCACCCAGCGCGATGAGGATTAGGCCCGCCACGAGTGTGGCATAACGCGAGCCCACGCGTGTCGTGCGCAACATACCCATATTGTCGGGATAAACGATCGTGCTGAACCCGCCAACAATCCCGGCCAGCACCGATCCGATGGCCACGGCAAAAATACCCTGCGACATGCGTTCGGCGGGCAGCTTCTCATTCCCCCAGCGGCCCACCATCTCGTACATCGCCATCGAGCCCATGCCTGCCGGAATCAACACTAACAAGAAGACGATGACCAATTCGGGCCGCACAGAAAAGCCGAAAGGAAACCATTGTGGGGCGACGAGTAACGGCGCGCCGGCGACCGAACTGATGGAAATCGGCCGCAGAGTCGCATAGCACGCGGTGCCGGTCGCAAGGCCGATCAAGATCGCGCCGCGCCGCAAATACCTTCCACCCCACACGGTGGCGCCGACCAGCACGGCGACGGCAAGCGCTCCGGCGAGGATATTGACCAGCGGGAAACCGGGACTCGAAGGTGCGCCGATCCAATTGGGCAGTGCTACCTCCGCCACTTGGATAATCGTAAGCATGACGATGATGCCCGAAATGATCGGAGCCCGCAGAAAACGAGCGAACAAGCCAATGAAGCTCAGTCGGCGCATGGGCACGCTCAACAAGCACCAGATCAAAGAAGCGACGAAAAACGATCCGTAGGCGGCGCCCAGGCCTCCGCTTTGAATATGGCCGACGGCCAGCAGCGCGGCAAAGTTGCCGGCATAGGCCCCCTGCACTACAGGAAGGCGAAGCAACCACACGGATTGAAAAACGGTGATGAAGCCGCAAACGACAAAGCTCATGCCATAGAGATAAGCAATGCGCTCCGCCGGCAGATTGAACGAGCGGCCCAGCAGACCCGGAAACACAAACATTCCGGTCATCCCCAAGACATGCTGCAGCCCGAGCACAAGCAGCTGTTCCGATGGCAAGCGGTCGTTGATCCCGACGTCGAAGGCAGCACCGCTCGTTATTTCGTGCGTCGACATACGCGCCTATTCCACATCCCCGAGAGCTAAGGGATTATGAAAGAAGCCACTGGCCGGATAAATGATTTTGTTTCGATGATCGGTGGAGCGGGCGATACATTCAGTCCTCGGCGGGCGCAACGAGCAACGCCAAAGGCCTCGTCAAGTTCAAGGACAGCAACGGCACCGGCATCGCCCTTGAGAATTTCCTCGAGGGCATCGCAGGCTCAGGTTCTAACATTTTCGTGGGGGATCCCGTGCGAGATGTGAGCACCCAACACTACGGTTTCTTCCTGGAGGACGACTACCGTGTGACCCCGAGAATCACTGTGAACCTGGGCTTACGATATGAGCTCGCCACCGTAATCAAAGAGAAAAACAACCGAATCGGCATCTTCGATCCGAACTCCACTCAAGGCTTTGTGCAGGTGGGCAATGGGATCTCTTCTCCTTACAACGGAGATCATAACAATTTCTCCCCACGCGCAGGATTCGACGCCCGATCAAGGATCTGGCAACCCCGTGCTCGGATCGGGAAGCAATCGTGACATCCAGTTGGGCTTGAAGCTGATCTTCTAATCCGGGGAGCAAGTAAGGGACCGGATGGATCAACATGAACCTGTCCCGCCTCGGTGATCGGGTCGCCACCCGCCCGGGCGGGATCAACAAAACGATCCGCTCACATACAAGCTTAGACTCCGTGAGCATGTGTCTCATCGTTGACAGGCGCCATAACGCGGACGTACGCTGGCGTGAGAGCGAGAGACACCCGTGAGCGTTGGTCTCTAGTTTTCGGGGTCAAAGAGGCTCGGTTGAAATCAAAGGAGATTTTATGAGCAGGGCGAAGCTTGTTGCAGGGACCCTCGTGGCAACGGCCCTACTGGGCATGGCCTTGGTCGGTTTTGTGATGGCGGAGACTCCGTCTCCGTCAGCGCATTCCGCGCTGACGGGTAAGGTGACGTCACAGGCAGAAGGCGCGATGGAGGGTGTGATCGTCGGTGCGAAGAAGGCGGGCTCCACGATCACCACTTGGGTGGCGAGTGACGCGCAGGGTCAGTACACCTTCGCGCGCGACAGAATGGAACCAGGCAAATACATGATCAAGGTCCGGGCAGCAGGATATGAGTTGCCGAATACCTCCGTGGATGTGACAGAGCAGCCCACGCAGCTGGATTTACAACTCACCAAGGTAACCAGCACCTCGAAGCTCGCCAATCAGCTCTCCAACGGTGAGTTGCTCACGAGCGTCCCAGGATCCCACGAAGAGAAGATGGCCCTCGGAGGTTGCGTGAATTGCCACACGCTGCAGCGTGTACTGTTTTCTCGTTACAGTGCGGAAGAGCTGGCGCCGGTGGTGCAGCGGATGGCCATGCACACGAACAACTCTTCGCCGTTGCATCCCTGGACTCGACCTCCCAGGCCCGCAACCGCGCCGACGGAAAGGCAGATCGCCGCCGCCAAATATTTCAGCACCGTAAACTTGAGTTCGGTGGACACCTTTGAATTTCCGTTGAAGACGATGCCGCGACCCAAAGGTAAGGCAACGGAAGTGATTTACACGACGTACGACCTGCCGCGAGCGGATGCGGCGCCGCATGATGCGGCGCTCGACGCGCAAGGGAACGTTTGGTATTCGGATTTTGATTCTCAGTTTCTTGGGAAGCTCGATCCGAAGACCGGCAAAGTGGTGGAGTATCCCGTTCCGCTGAACCGGGTCGGCCCGTTGGCTCAGGGCGGTCTCCAGATCGCTTTTGACAAGGAAGGGCGGGTTTACTTCGGCAACATGTCGCAGATGCAGATCGTTAGGTTCGATCCCAAGACAGAAAAAATGGAGACTTTCAAGCCTCCAATAGCGGATTCAGATATTGGAGATGGCCATCTTACGATGATCGACCCCTCGTACCAGCAGGTGGATGGCAAGATATGGGTCAATGTCGCCGACGGCACCGACGAGTCGGGCGGGACCTGGCACGTGGACTTGGCGACCAATACGTGGACTCACGTTACCTATCCGCCGGGCAGCCCCTCCGCTCGCGCCTACGACGTCGTCGCTAACTCGAAAAACGATATGTACGGCATGAGCTTTACCAACGACAAGATTTGGATGACGGACGGCAAGACCCTGAAAACCGTGTGGTATGACTTGCCGACGAAAGGCGCGGGTTGCCGGCGAGGCCACATCGACTCCCAGGACCGTTTGTGGTGCGGTGAGTTCAACGGCAACGGCTTGGCGATGTTCGATCCGAAGACGCAAAAGATCACAGAGTGGAAGGCTCCCACGCAGTGGACGCGTCCTTATGACGTGCAGTTCGATGACAAGACGTATGCCTGGGGGGCCGGTATGGACAATGATATTGCTCTGCGGCTGAATAGCCAGACCGGTGAATTCACCGAGTATCTCCTCCCACACGAAACGAACGTTCGCCACGTGGAAGTGCAGAAATCCGGAGCTCTCTCCAGCCTCTGGCTCGGAGACCAACACGGCGGCACAATCATCCATATCGAGCCGCAGGCGCCCTAACCATAAAAACAATGGCGTAACGAGGGTTGCGCTGTGAATGCCGGGCGAGGGCCCAGCAGTGGGGCTTCCGTCAGGCTGCGTGGCGGCGCTACGTGGACGCGTCAGGCATACGGGCGGGCCGCGCTCGTTTCAGCGCAGGCGCGGGCCAAAATGCCGCGTGGCTCTTAATTCGCAGCAGCCAAAGCGACGGCGGCCTCGGTTTGTTTGACGGTGGTGCCATGGCCACCGGCGATGGTGGCGCCGCTGATGCGATATTTCCGCAGGGCGTCGCCGGCCGCAATGGTCATGTCCGAACGGTCGATGGGGCCACGCGGCGACACGAGATCGGTGACATAGGCGACGTTGCTCTTGACTACGTAGCCGATCAACATGCCTTGAACGTGTGGATTGGAAATGTTGAAGAGACGGATCTCATCCGTGTCGTCCTTCAGCGACATCTGGTCCTTGACCTCCATGATCGTCACCGGCCGCGGCTTGTTTTGCAGATCGTCGGGAACCAGGGTGCGCGGCGCCTTGACATCGTTTTCGAAATAGGCTTTGTCCGGAGTGGGAACGATGACCGTGGCGCCTTCCGCCACATAGGTGCGCATCCCGCCGGTGTGATCCATGTGGTGATGCGTGAGAACAAGGTACTTGATGGGCTTGTCGGGATATTTCTTTTTCGCCGCGTCGATGGTCCAGTGAGACTGCAGCTCCCCATACGGGGCGTCAAAGACGACGAGATAGTCCTTCATGGCGACGATCAGGTTGTTGGCCGTCCCGCCCTCGACGTGTTGCACGTTGGGCGCCAGCTCGACCAGTTTCAGACCGCCGCCGGCAGGGTAAATGACCGCGTCACTATCGAGGAAGCGCGTGAGGAACAGCCGGCGCATCACCCATTGATACGGCACGCTTGTGGCCGGAGGATGGGCAGCCGCTTTCACGGCGGCAAGAACGGCAAAGGTGTCCGCCGCGATCTTGGGATTCGCAGTGACCGTCCGATAGGTGAGTTTGGCCACCTCAACGCCGTTGACCTGATAAGAGAGCGATTGGGCGACCTTCGCGCCACCGACGGATGTCCATCCGGAAAGCACGAGATCATAATTTGAATCGCCGTTAATGTTGTCGTCATCGCGCGTACGGATGGCAGCGGGCAGATGTGTCGCGGGATCGAACAGGATGGTGAAGTTCGTTCCTGCGTCCGTAAGCGAGAGCGCAGGCAATGATTCCTTGCCGAGCCGCTGCGAGTCCGCGGCGCGGACGGTGTCGGGATGATCCATCGCCTTTAGCAACAGCCCGGGCGAGGACCGTTCGAGCTCCCGCAACTGCGCCGCAACGCGAATTCCGGACATCGGCTGGGTGCCATTGCTGTCTGTCACATAGCCAAGAGTGGGCAGCAAGGTCTCGGTATATTTCACCTTGACCGGCGGGGGCGGATATTTCTGATCGCGATCCCACTCGGTGCGCGCCATTCCTTTGGCAAGATCCCAGGTAATGGCGAAGGTGGCGTCGCCAAGGAAACGCGCTTCGCCGCCGGCCGCAAACGACTGTCCTGGCTCCCAAAATTTGGCGTCACCTTTGACGGCAAGGCCGCTCAACCCGCGTAGCGCGGCGGCACCGCCCTCGGCCGCAATGGCTTGCTTGACGAGATCGGCGGGGCTTGCTTGAGCGAAAGACGGCTGTACCTGGCTCATGGCCAGCAGCCATATGGCAATCGACAATGCGTATTTCATAGGAGTTCCTCCGCGAGCTTGCCGGCGATTCTACGTCCTGACAGGCTGCTGCTTCAAGCGGCAGAGAGCGGAGCCTTCCTTAGGAGACCCGCACGCGAATGGTTTGCCAAGGAACGGCTCGAGCGCGTACTATCCCGGTGGACGGATTCAGCCGCTAAGCCGGAGGCAGGTTATGAAAAAGATTCTGCTGTGTGTGGCGCTACTTGGGTTCTGGGCCGCGCCGGTGCTGAGCCAAACGACGCAAGAGCTCAACAACGACGGCAAGGACACCGAAAACGTCCTCACCCAAAGCATGGGCTACGACCGAAAGAGCTACAGCCCGCTGAACCAAATCAATAAATCGAATATCGAGCGCCTAGTGCCCATCTGGAACGCAAGCACCATGAATGAACTGGGCGAGCTGGCGGCGCCGACGATTTACAACGGTGTGATGTACGTGATCAACGGCAAGTGGAGTTTTGCCATTGATGTGGAAACCGGCCGGCAAATCTGGCGCACGCCCGTGAAAATTGAACCAGGAATCAAGCATGTGGCCTTCAATAGAGGCACGGCGACGATTTATAACGGCAAGCTCTTTCGCGTGACCATCGATAATCATGTACTCGCGCTCGACATGAAGACCGGCAAAGAACTTTGGAATCAGAGATTCGCCGACTTTAAAGAGGGCTACTACGCCACCGGCGGACCGATCGTTGCCAACGGCGTGTTGATTTCCGGTGTGTCCGGTGGTGAATCCACCACGCGCGGTTTCCTCGACGGCTGGGATCCGGACACGGGAAAGAAATTGTGGCGCAGATACACTATCCCAGCGCCCGGCGAACCCGGCTCGGAGACATGGCCCAAAAACAGCGACGCCTGGAAGTACGGCGGAGGGCCGACGTGGCGCTCGGGTTCGTACGATCCCGAGCTCGATCTCGTCTATTGGGGTACGGGCAATGCGGAACCGTACGATCCCAGACCACGCGAAGGTATGGACAGCCTGTACACGTCCAGTGTGCTGGCGATACGGCCGAAAACAGGTGAGGTTGCTTGTTATTTTCAATACACACCCAATGACATATACGACGTCGACGGCACCGACGAGCAGGTGCTTGCGGACATGCAGATCGAAGGAAAGCCGCGCAAAGTGATAATCCA
>QHYQ01000513.1 GCA_003224175.1 Acidobacteriota bacterium | reverse complement strand
GAAGGAACCTCGGGAGAGCTAGTCTCCCGAGGCAGGAGCGGGGCTGGAGGTTTCTTGAAGGAATACTTTTGCGGCAATGGGCTTGCCGTTCGAATCCAGGACCGTTAACGGCTTGCCCGTCTTAGGGTCAATCAGTTCGACACGTATTTTGCACGGTGGTCTGGATGCTGCCGGGTTGGACGAGACATATGAGATAACGTACCCCAGGCGGAGATTTTCCATTATGTCGTCGTAAATCGCGGGGATTTCGACCTTTGAATCAATAATATGGGCACGTCCTCCGGATACTTTGGCGAGCTCCGCCAGCTGCTTCTCCGCGCCGTTCCAGTCAATCCGGGCAAACGGAGCCTTATCACCGTATATATATGCCTCCTGTTGCATCAGACGACCCAGCCCAATCGAGTAGATTGGAGTCGATGAGACCCGGGCTGCCTGCAATACTTCTTGATAGGTGGTTTTGCTAAACGTGTCGATACCACTTGAGATGACTATGATTGCCTTACGGCCAGGGACGTTCTTCATTCGATCCAGTGTTGCGAGCACAGCGTCGTAAAAGTTAGCTTCGGAAAAGCCTGGAGTAGTAAGGCGATTGAAGACACCGTCGAGGACATCGTGACTCTGGTTGAAGTCGACCAGCGTTTCGACATTAGCGTCATATTTGAAAACAGCGATTTTGTCGTCATGCTCGAGGACATCGAGGAACTGGCGACCGGCCGTTGCAACGTCCTCTCCGAGGATCTTCGTCAATTCATGGTATCTTCCGCCAAACTCCACCAGTAGTGCTACAGAAACCGGAGAATGATCGACCTCAACTGTAACGTTCTTTTGACGCACTCCGTCCTCATAGACCGCGAAATTCTCACGGCGAATGTTCGGCCTGAAATAGCCATTCGGGTCTTCGATCGCGAGCTTCATCGTGACGATGCGACTCGCAGGCGTAAACTCGATCCCCGACCCTGGCTTAACGGGCTGCCCTTCATACAGAGGCTTTACGGGCCTGCTCGGAACCGCGACCTCAGGTCTTTGTCCAAATTTCTCAGTAGATGTTGTCTGTGTCTGCAGAGGAGATACTCGACTCCAACTGAAAGGGTTGACGAACAGCATGAAGATCAATGGGTAGATGGGGATCAGCCGATTCATCGTTTTCATGGTGTCCTCCTTATCATCACATAACAAATTGTCTCTACATCTCGTGTTCAGCTTTTGCGGCTCGGCTCTTTGCCAACAGCCCGGTGAAGCGCGCTTCGACGGCAACCGGTTTGCGTAGCCGCGACTGTGACAGATGCGGTAGCCAGCCGTGGTTCTTAGCCAGAAGCAATAACGTGATCGAAAAAAGCCCACCCATCAAAGCGCAGACGAGGATGAGTAACAGGCCGTCGATATCGCGCTGTAGGTCTGTCACGAACGCCGATACTGCGCCAACAACGGACAGCGCTATCACGACCAAGCAAACGGTGAGTTCCAGGATCCCACTACGTAATCTCATAACGAAGGACCTCCTCTTTTCCGCGACGACTTGAATCTGGCTTCAACCTCTCCTCACACCGCCGTACAGGCGAATCCACTTTCTCGAGATAAAGTGCCGGGAGACAGTCGGAGACCATCTCCCGGCCAGTTGCTAGATTACTTACCGGATTCGACGCGCAGGTTGTTTGTCACCGAGAAGACTCCAGGCACACCATTTGCCCGCATGTAGACCAACTCTTTATCGGCCTGGGTATCGACAACACCTTCGAGCGTCACGTGCCCGTTCTTCACAATGATGTGGATCGGCGGCACAGGTCCGAAGGCATAGCGCTGGAGCGCCGGTTCGCTGTAGATAGCGCGAAACTCAGCGCGCCGGATCTGGTCGTCCATGGGCGAAACCGGCAGCACTTCAATGTTATTGGTGACTTTGGTGACGCCCTCGATTCTCTTCACTGCGTTTCCGGCATCAATCTTTACGACAGGTTGCGTAACCTGCCCGGAAAGTGTCACCTCACTGCCGTCGACCTTGTATTCGAGGTTGTCGAATACAGAATAGAACGGCAGTAGCACGAGCTGGTGGCGCACTTCCTGTGTCAGCCAGTCCCCGTAGTGCGCCTTAGCCGTTGAACTGGCACTGGCAGAGGACGCTCCCAGCATCACGATGAAAGCGGCAACTGCCAATTCTTTCAGAGCTTGCATTCTCATAGGAACCTCCTTTGCGAGTAGTTGGTATCCGTGCTCGGAATTAACCGATTCGGGAGGCCGTGTGACTGGCTCCTTACTCTCGGCTTCGCTCCCGAGAAATGCATGCTTGTTGCCACAAAGCACGGTGCCGCATTGAAGGCGTCAACTTTATGATTAGCAAGGGGATGCAAAGATTTTTGGCGAATACGATCCAGGGGATGGCAAGAGATCACTGCCAATATACCCGCACGCCGCCAACATGTTGGCGCAGTCGTGCGTGCGAGCCGGCGCTAGCCCGCTTATTGGGGGCGAGAAATCCCGAGCTTCTTCATGCGGAACTGCAGGGTAGAACGTTTCATTCCAAGCCGGATAGCCGCGCCTTTAGGTCCCCCGAGGACCCAGTCGGTGTCAGTGAGAACAGACAAAATATGCTTTCGCTCGGCTTCTTCAAGGGTCTCATCACTTTTCGTACCTTCTGGTA
>QHYQ01000320.1 GCA_003224175.1 Acidobacteriota bacterium | reverse complement strand
GGGTGTCTCTTGTCCATCCTTGGCTTATTAAATTTCTTAGCGTGCCGAACTCGACGGCCCAGCGGTTGACATCGCCCTTCGTGTCCTTTACGTCGAAAGTGATTGACGAATGGGGGTTGGCCAGCGACAATTCCGCAACCGTCCCGCTGACGGTTACGGTTTTGACCAGATCGTACGCCGCATAACCGTGGTGCGCGTATACTCGTGGTGCAAAACCGAATCCGAACAACAGTGCCAGATAAAATATAGCGAGAAGCTTACTCATAAGATATTCTCTCGGAGGAGAAAGATTACCTATTTCCACCCGCCTCAGATGTGTCCCGTTTGCTCTTCGCGAGCATACTCACAGCAGCTTGCCGATGTCAACGAAAGTCACTGGGCGTGGATCGAGATCAAATCCGGGTTAATCGGAATCGGCACCTGATATGATAATGCTCGCGCTGTAATTGGCTCAGAAGAGCGGCGTTACGACCATGTTCGTGCGGTGGATTTGTCGTTCGCTATACAGTAGTCTTGTAGCTGCACTCATTATCTCTGCTCCATTCGCCGCTTCGGCTCCGAAAGAAAGTCAATTTGATTATCGCGATCTGTCGGGTGTGTGGTGGGTTAATGCTCCGGGACCCGACAAGTTATTCGACAGGGCGAAAAACGGCGATGCGGGAAAGTGCCAAACGTGCCATATCTCAGAGCACACCAAACCCGAGCCTCCTCTGACGTCATGGGCACGTCAGCACCTAATGATTCAGCCCCAGATGATTCAAACTAAGATGGGTGAATGTAATCCGATTGGCGTTCCTGCACAATTCTGGTACACGCAGTTGTACCCCTTCGAATTTGTGACAGCCCCAGGCAGGATCTTTCAGTTCTTCGAGAAGCAGAATGAATGGCGCGTCATCCAGCTGAACCGCGGACATCCCAAGGCTCTGCTCCCAACAAGCATGGGAGATTCCGTCGGAAAGTGGGAGGGAAATATCTTAGTCGTCGATACGATCGGCTATAACGGCCGGAATCCGATTGAACCGGTTGGCGTAGACCACAGAATGAGTCCCGCCTTTCATTTGGTGGAGCGGTGGCAACGCGTGAGCGCCAACGAAATAGAACTGGATGCCACGTATTACGACGCGATGGCTTGGGGAACCGAACCCTGGGGCGGTCTCAAAAAGAAATTCATGTTGCAACCAAAGATGGAACTTCTTCAGACGCCCTGTTCGCCGGAGGCCAATAAAAAGTTCGACGACCGATTTGCCAATCCAAGTGTCCCTCCACTCTAGTATCAAAGGAGGAGGATCATGAGAAAGGACCTGATGCGCTCGATCGTGACCGCACTCTCTGTGGCAGCCCTTTTGGCGCTGTCCTCGACCGTAGCCGTGTGCCAGGAACCACAAAGTGTTAATCCGGCAGGTGGAGGCGTACCCATGACCAGCCTGGAACACCTGCAGGCGAAGTCGTCAGGACCCGCGCCCCGCACTGCAGATGGCAAGCCGGACCTGTCGGGGCTCTGGGGGCCAGATCGCAACTTCATCTTAGACATTTCGGCCGCCCTCAAACCCGGCGAGAAGCTCCCGCTACAGCCTTGGGCTCTCAAGCTCACCGAAGAGCGATTGTCGAAGCCCGGCGCTAAGCAAGAGGATCCGAAAGCCAATTGTCTGCCGGATGGCGTGCCACGCGAGGACCCCTTTCCGTGGAAGATTATCCAGACCCCCAAACTGATCGTCTTCCTGATCGAAGGGAACGTGCATACCTTCCGGCAGATCTTCATGGACGGGAGCCATCCCAAGGACCTGGACCCCACCTGGTACGGCGATTCGAGAGGCACATGGCAGGGAGACACACTGGTCGTGGACACGGTGGGATTCAACGACAGGACCTGGTTTGATGGGATTGGCCACCCGCATACCGAGAAGCTACATGTCATCGAGCGCTATCGGCGTCCCGATTCCACGCATCTGGAGTTCGAGGTCACCATTGACGACTCTGGCGCTTATACCCGGCCCTTTACGCTCTTCGGTCACTCACCTCTGCTGGTGAACACCGAAATCATGGAATACTTCTGCGTCGAGAACGGCGCTCAGGACGTGAGCCATATGGTCGGGCCAGCGACAGTCGGGGTAACCGGTGATGTCCACCGGTGACCGAAGCTCTGTTCTGATCTAATGCAGAAAACCATCTCTAAGCTTGACGCCTAACGCTCCAAAACAAGCACCAGGGTGTGCTCGGAGACTCTCCCGTCGGTTAGAAATGGAATTCAACCCAGGCGAGCTGCGAGAACACTCTTGGCACCCAATCGCTTTGATCATAGGCGCCGCGTAATGGCCGGCCGCGCTTTGAGTGCGTTCAGGACGCGCTCCGGGGTGAACGGGATTTCCCGGAGGCGAACCCCGGTCGCATCGAAGACGGCGTTGGCAATGGCCGCAGGAACCACAACGATCGGCGTCTCCGCGGCGCCTGTAGCCGGCAGTTCCGGCCGGTTGATCAGCTGGATCTGTACGTCTGGAACGTCCTGGAACCGGAGCACCGGATAGCTCGCCCAATCGAGACTTTTCACGCCCGTGGCATCGAATTTCACTTCCTCAAACAGCGTGCGACTAACTCCCTGCATGATGTTTCCTTCGATCTGATTTCTCACGCCATCCGGATTGATAATCAGGCCGCAGTCGTAAGCGATGGTGACTCGGGTAACTCTAATTTTTCCGGTCGAGGTATCCACCTCGACTTCGGCCACAAGCGCTGGGATACTGCCACCTCGCTGGTTGACTGCTACGCCTCTGCCCTTGACGATTCTCTCGGTGATTACTGGCGCAGGCGAAGGCCGCCCTATCCACCCAGACTTCTCCGCCACGGTGTCTAAAGCTTCGCTGATACGCTTATCGTTCTTCAGGTAAGCCAGACGAAACTGCACCGGATCCATGCGCAGCTCGGCGGCGATCTCGTCCACGAAAGACTCAGTGGCGAAGACGCGCGGCGGTTCGCCCGGAGATCGCAAGGAAGCAGTCCTCAGAGGCATGGGCTCCGCAAACATCCAAGGAATTGTCTTCGATTCCATCTTCATGTTTTCGAAGTCGTAAATCTCACCGCCCCCGCCGGCGCCATTTGGATTTCCAGGGTTGGTCGGCTCAATGCCGATCTGCCTCTCGGCCAATTGCGGCGTGCCTTGCGATTCGGTCCACGGGAAGCTTCGATCCAGGTAATCCCAAGCCGTCACCTTGCCCTGGGCATCAATTGCGGCGCGGACCGTTTGCAGCTGCTGCGGCCCTTTGGGATCCCACGCCTGTTCATCCGCCCGCATCCACTGCACCCGCACCGGCTTGCCCACCGCCCGGGACATCAGCACGGCGTCTTCGGCCGCATCGTCGGCGGTCAGGCGGCCGTAGCAGCCGGAGGACTCTACGTAACGCACGTCGACATTCTTCTTGGCCACATTCATCATGCTGGATATCCGATCGCGTGTCGTAAACGGCCCTTGCGCGCCGGTCCAGATCGTCGCCCTGTTGCCTTGAACATCCGCAATGGCGCACGACGGGAGCATCATGCCGTGGTTTTGGAACGGCCAGTGATACGTTGCCTGCAGCGTTTTGGTGGCCTGGGAAAAGGCCGAATCCACGTCTCCTCTTTTTACCGCCGTCAGTTCTCTCACCGGCTTCGTGTCCGTAAGATAAGCATCCACGGCTTCACGGTTGGATGGCATCTGGGTCTGCGGTTTAGACCAAGTCACCTTCAAGGCTTTGGCCGCCTGGATCGCCGCCCATTCGGTTTCGGCTACCACTCCAATGAAGCTTCCCTCCCGAACAACCTTCACGACTCCGGGAATATGGGCGATTGAGCTTTCATCGACCTTCAAAGGCTTGGCAACAGCCGTATAGGGCCGAACGGGCCGACCATGCAACATGCCAGGAACTCGAAAATCGGGCGTATATGTGTATTCGCCGGTGAATTTACGCGGCAGATCCACACGGGGAACAGAAGTGCCAACTATCTTGTAATCCTTATAGCTTTTGGCTTTAACCTCAGGCGCCACCACCATGGCCGTCTGGTAACCCGTAGCTGTGATCTTCACACTGAAACGTTTGCCGCCGATGAGGTCACCATAAGAAACCTTTCTCTCACCATTACTCGAGACACTCACAACACCATTCGTAACCGTCAACTGCTCAACTGGGGCGCTCAAACGAGTCGAAGCGAGCTTCAGTAGCTCAGCCCGAGCTGCCGCGGCCGCCTGCCGCAACTGCGGCCCTCCTCTGGGAATGGAGTTGCTTCCGACCGTCCGACCCTGGTCAACCGTCTTCGTTGTATCTCCCATGGCCATCGTGACTCGATCGAAGGGCACGTCCAATTCCTCTGCCACGATCTGCGCCAACGCTGTTCTCGTACCCGTGCCAATGTCAACTTTGCCGGTAAACATGGTGATGGTTCCGTCTTGCATCACCGCCAGCCAGGAATCGAGCTCCCTCGGATCGAGATAGTCCCCAGGCCCCGGTATGAAAGTGCCCAGATCCACGCGTTCCACCGCGTAAGGGCGCGGCGACGGCGTTTCTTGCGACTGGGCCAGGGCACGGCTTAGCGGTCCATACAAGCTGAAGCTCACAACCAGCGCGCCACTGCCCTTGAGAAGCTGTCTGCGGGAGATGGATTTCGTATCGGTGTTCATCTTTGCTCTCCTCATCCTTAGGCTTTCACTCCCGTACTTCCGGCCCGCCCGTTTGATCGCACGAATCACCCGCCGAGTCCGCTCCTCTGCCGCCATACATTCTACGATTACTGCGTGCAAAACGAGTCTACTACGATACTTTGCTACCGCAACAAACCTTGAGCTATCTCAACCCGCGGCGGTTCGTGCGGCATGCACCCGTGGCTATCTGTTCTTCGGCTAAGTAACCGGAAATCATTCCTTAGTGTGCATCGCTGGCGAGCATTAACGCGTAGAGCATTTCATATTGTTCGACAACCTTGTTTATATCGTGGACCTTGATAATTTCCAGACTCTTTTTTGCCATCTGCCTCCGCAAAGGCTCGTTAGAAAGAATTGTGACGGCGGCCGCAGCCAAGGCCTGCGCGTCATCCTCTGGAAACAAGAATCCATTTTCGTCATGATGCACTAATTCTGGCAGGGCCATTGCATTGGCGGCGATGACCGGCAAGCCCGAAGCCATCGCTTCCATCGTCGCGATGCTCTGCAACTCTGCGACGCCTGCCATGACGAAAACATCAGCGGCGCGGTAGAGTCCGGGAACATCCTCCTCCGAGAGGTGTCCCAGGAACGTTACGCGATCCTTCAGCCTTAGATTGGCAACTAAGGTCTCGAGATCGTTGCGCAATTTACCCGGCCCGGCCACCACCAGTTGAGCGTCGACGCGCTCGACAATGCTGGGCATAGCATGGAGAATAACTTCAATTCGTTTTTCCTTATCCAGTCTGCCGACGTATAGCAAGATGACGCGACCGGGAATTCCGTATCTTTGTTTTAGCTTCAAACCGTCATTGTCGGGACTGAAGCTCCGGAGGTCGATGCCGCACGATACTGGAATGACTTCTCTCCCCAATCCCGGCCTTTGGCTGTGTTTGGCCGCCGTGGCTGTCGGAGCGGTTATAAAACATAGCTGTTTGTAGATTTGGACGAACCGACTCCAAAGATAGATCCGCACTTTCTCTTCAGCTTTGGGAGGCAAATGCATATGATGCACCACGTTCTCAGGCACCATATGATTGGTTCCCATCACCGGTATCCTGAACTCTCGGGCGACCTCAAAAACCGCGTTGCTCAACAAAAAGTGGTTTTGGATATGGACAACATCCGGTCTGTGCGCACGTAGAAAGTTCCGTATCGATCTTTTGACAAGAAGAGGCGGCGAGACGCGGAATTCGGGATAAAGAAGAAGCGGCAAGGAATGAACCCCCAACACCCTTAGACCCTGTCGCAGGGAGGTCTGCGTGCGAAAGCCTCGGGAAGGGCAAATGACCAAAGCTTCGTGACCTCGCTTGGCCAAAACCATCGCGAGGCGGTACGAGAAATAGGCTGCTCCATTCACATCCGGAGGATATGTATCTGACGCGATCAGTATTTTCACAGCTCTAGGGATGGTAGCGCTCCATCGCGCCCATTGCGAACTGCAGGAGTGTCTGGGCCAGCCGCACAGCAGCGCTAGTCGCTCCAGAAAAATCGGCCCTGGAACCTGCGCTGCAAACTACGCGCGTCGATTAGTCGGGGCAGGTCGGATCGCATCTCGATCGAGATAGATTCGCTCGAAATCCAAAAAAAGGGGCGTCCGAAGACGCCCCGATAACTGCTGAGGGGGATTAGATTATTGTCTGCTATTATCGCGTTTCAGAAGCGCCAAGTCTTTGACGAAGGACAAACTCCGGATTGTGAAAAATATTTCCCAACGCGTGCCAAGGTTCCTCCTCGGGCCTACTTCGCGAGCGGGTCTGGCCGCAATTGGAAGTGCGCCGCGAGCGGCTTGGACCCTTTGCCACCCTCGATGAGCCAAGGCGCGCGGTCACCGTTCGCTGCCCACAATCCACGCCCCTTCCAGCCGGCATTCGGGTCGTCGATACGGCCGTCGAATCCCTTGGCGTAGAAGCCTAACGGATAGGGCACGCGCAAAACCACCATGCGGCCATTTGCATAGGCGATCAGGCCGTCGTTAAGGTTGCCGGTGGACATCGGCACATCCTCACCCAAGCCGAAGATGTTGTGCTGGTCCACCCATGTGTAGTAGCTCGATTCCGCGCTGTTATCCCCTATTCCCTCGAAGCCGGGACCAGGATATTTGTAGAACGACCACCCTTCGGGGCAGTGATCGCCGGTCGCCTTGGGTCCATTGAGCGGACCCTTGCATTTGCTACGGTCAAAACTGCCGAGGTGACCGCTGGCCAGCGACACCCACACGACGCCTTTTTTGTCGACGTCACCGCCGCGCACGCCAAAGCCGGGCAGCGGCACGTTGTAGATCTCGGCCAGGGTAGTTTCCGGGGGATGAGAGCCTGGCACAATCCTTACCACCGAGCCAGGATTTCCGCGGACGGCTCCCCAGACGGAACCGTCCACCGGGCTCGGCATCACTGCGTAGAAGCCGGCGACGATGCGCTTGTCCTTAGTGGGATCGACCGGCTGGTTGGCCTCGACGTATTCGTCTCGCTTGCCGTTCCCGTTGGTGTCCAGGATCAGCGCGGTCCAGCCCTGCGATTTGGCTGCGTCGTGGGTGGCGTCCCACATCTTGGTGTTCAGCCATCCCACCACAGGACCCCCGCCGCTGGTCCACAACGTGTCGTTGTTGTCAAAGCCGAACTGCAGGTGGTGCGTGCCAAAGCAGGTATCGATGAACTCGTAGTCCTTGGTCTTCGGGTTAAACACTGCGATTTCTCGGAGGTTCTTCTCCAGCGGAAAAAGCTTGGCCGATGGAAGATCAGAGCCCGCCTTGCAGAAATCGGGATTATCTGGCCCGCGCACCGCAGCCGCCAGCCACAATCTGCCGTCCCTGCCGATCATCGAATTGTGATTGTTAATTTTCTGGTTCCAGATGGCCTCGTCGCCCCAATAAGGCGACGGCATCAGCGGCTTCAGAGCCGCCACGTGACCCGGTCCCAGGCTGAGGGGCATATCCGCATCGCGCACTGGCGCATGGAACGTGGTGGCCGTGTTCTTGACCGGATCCAGGATGGGGATGAGGTCGGAGCTGTACTCGGGTGATCCAAAAAGCGGGCCATAAGCGTTGACGGTTGGATAACGCTTGTCGCTGGCGATCAGATCGTGCAGGTAATGTTTCTCGTCCATCCAGTCCCGCAGTGTCACGACGATATTGCGCTCGACCCCTTGCGGGCGCTGCGGCTTGGCGTGCGGCAATTCGCCTTTGGCCACGCGGTCGGTCCAATCCCCCAAATTCTTGACCGCAAGGGAACCCATCCCGGACAACTGGCCCATCATAAATTGCGCCGCCTGTCCCGATTGCACCCGGCGTATCCAAGCCTCTTCGGAAGAGTGGAAGTGCCCCAGGCTGGGCTCAATCGTTCGCGTGGAGAGCTGGCCCAGTTGATGGCAGCCGACACAGCCGTTGTTTTTCATCTCGTTGAGCCACTCGGTTTGCGTCATCTTGGCCGCGATGCCGGGATTTTTCCCGAATTGATCCGCCGATGGAATTTTCAGCATGGAGTACCAGTAGATCGCCGGATAGTAGCGCGCTGCCGCGGCTTCGTCAGGAGCCGGCGTTGCGGTGAGGTTCAATTGCCGCCCTGGTTCGGCCATCACTTTCGGACTATCCACCAGGCCATAGCCGCGCACCCACACGCTGTATGTCGCCTTCGGCAGTTCGGGAATGAGGTAGCGGCCACGGTCGTCAGTGACGACGATCTTGATGTATCTCACCGGCAGGTCCCGCGTTTCGGCGATCACCCAAACGCCTGCCTCGGGTCCATTAGTGCTCGTGACCACGCCACCGATATCATCGTTGTCTACGGCCACGGCGACAGATTGATCCGCGCGTTGCGCGTGCGCAATCGCCAGGACCAAAAAAAAGACCAAAGACAGAAATGGGGCTATCCCGATTCCTCGCGTAACAAACCTGTAAACTCGGCTCCGCTGCGCCATACAGTACCTCCACTGCATTCAATGAATGTCCAGCCGGGATTCTATCAGGGTAGCCTGAAGACGAGCAATTCGTCCGACAACGAACCGCCGCCGCATCCCAGGGCGCCACCCGCGAAATAGGCGTACTGCCCGACTGCTGCTGCTCCGAAGGCGTGTCGTCCCATGGGCAGCGGTTCGAGCGTCAGCCACCGATTCGTCTTCGGATCGTAGCCTTCGTTTTCAGAGAAAGTGTTGCCACCTTTGCATTCGCCGCCCGCATAGAGGATCAGCCCATAGACTTCGTGCGTAGCGACAGTTACCTTGTCGAGTCCGCGCCCTCCGATCGCGTGGACTTTGCCACCGACTACCGCCACGCCGACCGAGCCCCGCGGGCTGCTGAGCGGCGCAAGCTGCCGCCAACTGTCGGTCGAGAGCTCGTATTCGAAAACTCTATCGAGTGCCCCCACATGGACGTTGGCGGTGAAGCCGCCGATCACGTAGATCTTGCCATTGTAGCCGGCGACGCCTGCATGGCTGGTTCCTTGCGGGATGGGCGCGCGGTCGCGCCAGCGATCTCCCGCGGGATCGTATTCCTGATTGAGCTGCGAGGCCGTTTGGCCAAGGGCCGAGCCGCCTAGCACGTAGATCTTGCCGTTCAGCGCCGCGACCGCAACTTCGCCGCGTTTGGTGAGAAGTGGTGCCCTCCTCGACCAGTTCCCTTGCAATTTGGTCGATTGGGACTGTGTGAGTGGTCCAGCGACTGCCAAACCGGCAAGAACCAGGCAAGACGCTACGCTCCCGTGCAAGAATGATTGAGCCGCAGGAAGCCTCATTGGGACCTCCAGTGTGTCTCGGTTTCACAGGATTATGATCCAAACGCGGCAAATCTCAAATTAACCGGGCGGCCGCGCCATTATTGACACGGTGTCGCTCGAGTAGCTCGGGATCAAAAGGATGAAAAACCGCTGCAAGCAGGTGATTGGGAGTATGCTCGCGGTGGCCGGGATTCAAAACGAGAAACCGGGACAAACTAAAGGAGGAAAAATGCGCAAGCAAGACCTCATCCGGCTGCTTATGTGTGCCGCGCTGGCCGCTGTTCCGATGATGATTCCGAGGATCGTAGCCGGGCAAACGCAACCTGCCCCTGTTGCCGCGCCCGCGCCGCCTGCCCCTCAGATGCCGCCTTCCCTTGTACCCGTTCACGTCGTCGATCTGATGACGCCGGAAGGCTCAGCGGTGTTCGGCGCGCAGTGGAAGACCATGGAGGCGAAGGTGATCGAAGGACCGCCGATCGCGAACGCCATGCCTGGGTATAAGACGTCCTACGACATCCAGCCTCACGCCGGCGAGGCTGGCTTTGATGATTCGTCGTGGCCGGTAATCGGCGCAAAGGGACTGGCCGACCGGCGTGGCGGGGGCAAGGTATCCTTCATGTGGTACCGCGCGAGCCTGACCATACCGGCAAAAATCGGGGACTTCGACACGTCTGGCGCCACGGTGGTGTTGACGGCATACGTGGACGATTATGCGGAAGTCTGGGTCAATGGGCAGATGCCGCGCCGCGCCGGATACCCCAGCCCGGCCGCGATCCAAGGCTTCAACATGCCCAATCACGTGGTGCTTGCCGATGCTGTCAAGCCGGGCGAAAGGTTCCAGATCGCCATCTTCGGCATCAACGGGCCGATTTCGGTGGCGCCAATGAATTTCGTCTGGTTCCGCGAAGCCAAGATCGAATTTTTCCGCTGAGTCATCGCCGCCTTGGTGTTGTCGTGCCGGAAAAAGGCGTGCCTTCGCGAAACGAAGTTTCGCGAGCTAAGCTTGAGGGCACGCCGTTTTTCCGGCCTCAAAAAGTTGACGCCGAAGAGAAATTTGGTTCACTCGGAAGCCCCTCAGGTGTATAAGTGTGTATAGGGTCGAGTCTAAGCGGGAACTTCAGTGACATATGAATGAGAGCGCACAGGCGTAGGTCCGTTGCGCGCGAGTGAGAAGTGAAAGGAGCGTTTATGCTTCGATTTGTGCTCGCGACTTTCATGGCGACTGTGGCGGCTGTAGCGGTCGTGGCCGCCGATGGGCCCTCCTCCACTATTTCTCCCGAATCGACCACCTTCAACAAGGACGTGCTGCCGATCGTGCAGAAGAACTGTCAGGGCTGTCATCGCCCCGGCCAGATTGCGCCGATGTCGTTCCTCAGCTACGAAAGCACACGGCCGTGGGCAAAGGCGATGAAGGTCGCGGTTGCCAGCAGGAAAATGCCTCCATGGTTCGCCGACTCGCAATACGGCCACTTTTCGAACAATCGCGGACTGAAGCAGAGCGAGATCGACACGATCGTGGCCTGGGCCGACGGGGGAGCGAAAGAAGGCGATCCCAAGGATGCGCCGCCTCCGGTGGCCTGGCCGGCGGATGGCTGGCAGATCCAGCCCGACTATATCGTAAAGGGACCGCAGTATAACGTCCCTGCGACCGGCATCATGGAGTGGACCAACGTGGTCATGCCGAGCGGGTTGACCAAGGACACCTGGATCACGTCCCTGGAGATTAAACCCAGCGCACTTCAGGTGACGCATCACATCTGCATCCGCTTCATCCCTCACACGCCGGATGTAAAGTATGGCGTCCCAGTCTGGGTGGACAAGCAACGCGACGAGAGCGGGAGTGAAGTGCCTAGGCCAAAGGGCGAAAGACAACAGCTCCCCGGAGTGGCGGGACTTGAGGGAGGCGAACGGGAGCTCCGCGCCAGAAGCGTTAACCCCGGCGGACTCGAAGGCTGCTACGTCCCCGGTCTCCAGGCCGCTGATTATCGCGTGTTTAACGCGGCCAAGCTGATTCCTGCCAATACCGACATCGTGTTTCAGTTGCACTACACCACCGTCGGCAAGCCCATGACCGACGAGCCCGAAGTGGGCTTTACCATTGCCAAGGAACCGCCCCAGCGCCGGTTCATTTCTTATAACGTCCAGCCGGCGGTGGGTACTGACAGCGAAGTCTTCCGCATTCCGCCTAACGACGGGAACTGGGCAAGCCCTCCGGCCGAGATCCTGTTCAACGAGGACGCGCAGCTGGTCTGGATGATGCCGCATATGCACCTGCGCGGGAAGGACATGACTTACCGTCTCGAGTATCCGACCGGAGAGCAGCAAGTTATTCTCAACGTGCCTCACTACGACTTCAATTGGCAGCTCGGCTACTACACGGACATCAAAGTTCCCAAGGGCAGCCGGATGCTCGTAGATGCCCACTTTGACAACTCGCCCAACAACAAGTTCAACCCCGACCCTAACCGCCCCGTATATTACGGAGATCAGACTTGGGAAGAGATGATGGCCCCGTTCTTCGGCATCGTCGTTGATGTGAAGGTCGATCCCAAGAAGGTCGTCACAGTGAAGGGCACGCCCGGAAGGGGCGCGTAAGAATCGTCCGAGAGGGCTTGGTTGCGGCTGCCGGACGCCAGGCGTCTTAGCGAATAGCGACGACCTTTACTTGATGGCCGGTGGTAGGCCATACCCCGCAAGCGGCAGATTGGATATGAACCAGATCACGATGTCCGGTTCGAGATCTGGCTGCTTCACGAAGATCGATGCCGCGTGTCCCGCATTGGTGAACATTTCGAGTTGGCTGTCGCTGTTGGTCGAGAGCGCGACGAGTTTCTTCGTCGCTGCCGCGGCGGCGCTATCTTCGTCGCTCGCTACGCCAAGAATCGGGACCTTAGGTGAATCCTTGATGTAAGCTTCGCCTTCCGCATCCGTGCCACCAGACAAGAGGACCAGCGTTCTGATCGCTGGATGACGCCGAGCGGCGTGAACCGCTTGATTCACAGCGCAGTCAGCCGCGACGATGCCGAGCGCTCTAGGGTTGACCGTGCTTTGGGACGTCAGGAAGCTCAAGGCTGCGTCGACGTCGCCGGGCATCTGATCCATGATTTTTTGCCGCTGTGCTGCAGAGTCCGTGTACTCCCCGGCCTGGCTTCCGCCGAAACCACGGAAATCGAATGCCAGCACGTTATAGCCAGCGGTGTTCAGCATGGTTGCAAGGTGATCGTAGAGGAGACGATTACCGTCGCATTGGTGCAGCAGAAGCAGTCCGGGCCCTGGTTTCTGTGCCGAATAAAACGTGCCCTTCAGGGTGAATCCATCGGCAGCGCGGAAGGTGACGTCTTGTTTCTCGGCACGCGCCCCGATCGCAAAGAACATCATGAGCAGCGTGACAGACCACAATGTCTTCCGGGCGTTTTGCGGCATCACAATCACCACCCCGCGCGATTTAAAGGAAGTCTGGTCAGAAGCGCTCCCCTGTCAAGTCTTGCTCATTCACCTTTCGATCCGCGACGAAGCCCATGTTAGGGGTGCCCATCTCTTCCCAACTCTGCCCGCCGTAAAACACCCACTTGCTTTGGTCGGGGTTGTATTTATTGCTCGCCGAATTGTCGTACGTAAACTGGACGTGCATCCGGGAACCTTTCGGTATCTTCAACGCGGTTCGATACGTGAGCTGCCAATTGAAATCGTAGTGGGGGACGTCGAGGAGAATCTCTTCTCGGCCATCGGGATAAATCAGCGTATATCGGACGCTCTTTCCCCGCACGTGCGCATGCGGCCGGAGCCATACGAGTTCGATGTCCTTCTTGAACGTGATGTCCGCCGGAGGACCCAAATAGTTGCCATCGTAAGGCGGAATGGCCAGTTTCTCATTGGCCTGTTGTCGGCTCAAAATCGAATTATTTAGGGCTGAGTCAGTGTTTACCGCATCGTCGCCCTCACCACCGCCTTGGGAGACGAACATCTTCGGCGGAGCTGCCTTCGCGACCGTAAAG
>QHYQ01000512.1 GCA_003224175.1 Acidobacteriota bacterium | reverse complement strand
TCGAACTCTCTGCGGATGGCTGCTGCTTTTTTCCCTGCCGGTGCTCGCGCGCGATTACCGCTTTGACGGGAGCATGTCGGAGGAGGTGCTGCGGAGTTATCTCTCGCGATCGATGACCGCGATGTATCTGCTCACCGGTCACGGCGACTTCGACGACAACCTGCGCATGTTGACCAACTGCGGTGTGAAGTTCGCTGGACGCGCGGTCTATCAATGGGGCCGTGAGGAAAGCGGCGCGCCGGCCATTCCCAGGAAACTCGAAGGCGCGAAAGAAAGGGCCGCGAAGATCCACCGCGCCGATCCGGAGCTCATTCTGCAAGCGTGCATCTTCGAAATCGTTTCGCGCGACGTGAACGATTTGCCCGTGCCGGCGTGGACTTTCGAAGAACTGGGCCAGCCGGTCGAGAGGCGCAACTTTCGCTACGAGGAAATGATTTACCCAAGCGGACGTGGCAGCAATCAATGGGGGCAAGGCTCATCCGTGCCCGACGTGAGCCGCAGCGAAACCAGGCTCTGGTTTTACTTTCTCGCGCGCAGCTACATCGACATCGGCTGTGAAGCGATTCATTACGGCCAGGTCGAACTCATGAATGGCAATGATCCTGAGCTGGATCATTGGGCCGATGTGCTGGCGCAGGCTCGTCGTTACGCGGCGAAACACGCGCGGCGACATTTCATTTTGTGCGACGCGCATGTGCCTCACGGCGGATTGGTTCGCGACGGAAAGTTACTCTTCGATTTCCACTCCTTTCCGTTGCGCATCGAGGAGATTCCTGACAAACCGAAACAAGCGCAGTTGCGAGTCGGCTACACCGACGCCATTTACGGTCGCAGCCGCGGCGGCATCGCGCCGAGTGGTTGGAGTTGCGAGCACCTGCCGTATCTTGTCGAGTTCGACAACTACGGCCGCAGCCGCCGGCCCGGCGAAGCGGGCCAAGGCCGTTTCTGGGTCTGGGGCTGGGATGAAATCACGTGGTTCTCGCAACAGCCGGAAAACGCGCGCAACGACTGGCTGCGCTACGCGTGGAACTGGGTGCGCGAGCACGACCCTGACGGCTACGTGGAAATGCCCGGCATGCGCGTCATCTCCGGCGCTGCCGATGGCAAACGCTGGTACGACGTGAATCAACCCGGCGCTGCAACACCAAACGGGTTCGGCCAGGAACAAACCATCCGCGCCATCTGGGCTGCCGATGAAATTCCGAAGCGGTGAAGCCGGATAGACTGATTCTTTATCGTGCCTGAGCGGATGGCGCCGATTTCAGCCCGACGCTGTTTACGGTGATGATCGAGTACGTGTGTGTTTCACCTGGCTTCGCGGAGGCATCCAGGTAACGCATTTCCGGCAGCGGTTGACTCGGCGTGTCGTGATACGTCATGGATTGGAGCAGCGTGCGACCGAATTTGCCGATTGGCTTCTCCGGCACCTCCGTCAGTTCCTGTCGGTCACGCAGCACAATGAACTGTTGGATGCCACTTTCGAAATCGGCTTCGGCGTCCCAGGTAATTTCTGTTCCCTGATCCTCTTTGAGCGAGACACGCACATTGAACGGCGCAGGCGGCGGCGTGGTGTCACTGGTGGCGCCCGTCTTCACGTAATCCATCCACGCTTTGGCCACTGCTTCGTTCGGCAGCCAGACCGCTTCATTCGGGTTGCCTTTGAATTCCGCCGCCGGTTTGGCTTCGTCGCCGAACAACGGCGCGAGCCAGGCCTTGCTCGTGTCCATCGGCTTGAGCTTTTGGCCCCCCTTGTCCGGCAGCCGCATGGCGAGACAAGCATCGAGAAACGGGATCGCGAGGTAACGGCTGTCACCGCACTCGTGACCGGTGCGCGGGTCGGGCGCGAAGCCAATCAGACCGCCCTTGGCGCGGTATTCCTTGAACGTCGCGATGTTGCCCAGCCACGGCCCCTTCA
>QHYQ01000319.1 GCA_003224175.1 Acidobacteriota bacterium | reverse complement strand
GGGGGTCAGCGCCAGCGGCTTGCTATTGCCCGCGCTTTGCTCAAGGACTCGCCGATCCTGATTCTTGACGAGGCCACTTCTGAACTTGACTCTGAGTCGGAGCTCTTGGTGCAGAAGGCGCTAGCGAACCTGATGACGGAACGCACCGTATTCGTCATTGCCCATCGGCTGTCGACCATTCGGCGCGCGGATAAGATTGTAGTCCTGGACGACGGAATCATTTCCGAAATCGGCACGCACCAGGAGTTGCTCACGCGCAGCGGCACCTACGCCCGGCTTTACGAACTGCAATTCATGGATAGCGACGCCGCGCCTTCCCCGGCGGGTCCTTTGGAATCGTGAACGGCAGGTCCGCGCCCGAAACCGTGCGTTCAATGACGGGCTATGCTCAGGCTCGCTCGGAGCAGAACGGCTGGAGCCTGCGGGTGAGCCTGCGGAGCGTCAACCATCGCTTTCTCGACCTGCGCGTCCGCATTCCGGAAGGATTCGAAGCTCTTGAGCTGCGGATGCGGCAACTGGTGCGCGAACGCGTTCATCGTGGACACGTGGATCTCACGTTGCATGTGGAGGTTTCCAGATCAGCCGGCCTACTGATCGATCGCAAACTCGCGGCAGGCTATTTGCGCGCCATCGAAGAGCTGCGGCAAGAGTTTAACCTGGCGCCGGAGCCGCACTTGGGGGCCTTACTGCGCCTTCCGGGAGTTGTTGCCTCGCCGGCAGCCGGCCCATTGCCGGCGACTATCGAGGACCAGGAGTTGGAGCAGCTCGGGGCGCAAGTGTCGGCGTGCCTGGAGGAGGCTCTTCGCAGGCTCGACCAAATGCGCCAGGAGGAAGGGCGCTCCCTCGCTCGCGACATGAGCGCTCTGGTAAAAAGTATTGGGGATGAGACGGCACGGCTCGAAATTATTTCTGAACAAAGCCGTCCCGCCTACGCCGAGCGCCTTAACGTACGGCTTCAAGAATTGCTGGGGATCCTCCCCATCGATCCAGTTCGGGTGGCGCAAGAGGCGGCCATGCTCGCCGAAAGGGCTGATGTGTCCGAAGAATTGGCCCGGCTGCGCAGCCATGTGGATCAGTTCGACAGGTTGATCAGAGAGGCCGGCGAAATCGGGAAAAAACTGGACTTTCTGCTGCAGGAAATGCAGCGCGAAGCAAATACTCTGCTTTCAAAGACGCCGGGGCTTGGCCAGGAAGGACTGGCTATGACGGAGCTGGGATTGCAGATCAAAGCGGATATCGAAAAGCTGCGCGAGCAGGTGCAGAACGTAGAATAGAAATGGCCGGTTCAACCCCGCGAGTGCTTATCATTTCCGGCCCGTCGGGTTCGGGTAAATCCACGCTCGTGCAGAATCTGCATGGACTGCCGCGCCTGATGTTTTCCGTTTCATCCACGACGCGACCGCGCCGCCTAACGGAAAGCCCCGGGAAATGTTATGATTTCATTACGGAAGCCGAATTCAAGCGCCGAATCGACGCGGGCGAATTTCTGGAGTACGCGCAGGTATTCGGGCGGCATTGGTATGGCACGCCGCGGAAACAATTGGACGATGCGCGTTGTGCGGGGCTCGATTTGGTGTTGGAGATCGACGTACAAGGCGCGCGGCAAGTGAAACAAAAATTGCCGGAGTCCATCGCCGTCTTCATTGTTCCGCCGTCTAGACAGGATCTTGAGCGCCGGCTGCGTTCCCGCGGCCAAGATCCCGATGAGGCGATAACTCGCCGCCTGGAACGCGCGCGGCAGGAGATCGCGAGTTCGGCGGAATATGATTTCGTGGTCGTCAACGACGATCTGGACCGCGCCAGCGATGAATTGCGATCCATCGCCGTGGCCTCCCGCTGCCGCAGGGGGGACAATGACGAACGGCTTCGCGAAATTCTCGATTCCTTTGGAGGATCCTAACGCATGGCCGTTCTCAATCAGGCTCCAGACAGCCAGTTTGCGTTCGTCGTGGTTGCGGGGAAACGCGCGCGGCAATTGATGTCGGGCGCGGCACCACTGCTGGCGAACCCGCATTCTCATAAGGCCACGCGGGTAGCCATGGAAGAGCTCAGCGCCGGACAACTCGAATATAGCACCCCTGACTTGGATGGCGCGGAAAAGGACGGCAAGCGGCGGAAAGAATAGCGCCGCCCAGGGATGCGCATCGCGCTCGGCGTCACAGGAGGAGTAGCGGCTTATAAGGCAGCCGAACTGGTCCGGCGGCTCCAACAGGAGCAAATTGACGTTCAGGTGGTGATGACGCGCAGCGCGCAGGAGTTCGTTGCGCCGCTGACCTTCGCAGCCTTGACCGGACAGAAAGTCCTTACGGAATTGTTCGGAACCGAAGCGCCCGCCAACGTAGAAAGCGCCATCGAACACATCGCCATCGCACAACGCATTGACGCGCTGGTCATCGCCCCGGCGACGGCCGACATCATCGCAAAACTAGCGCATGGCGTTGCGGATGATTTCCTCACCACCTTGTACCTGGCGGCTACTGCACCCGTAATTGTGGCTCCCGCGATGAATGTGAATATGTGGGAGCACGCCGCGACGCGCGAAAATGTACAGATTCTGCGCGAGCGCGGCGTGCACGTCGTCGCGCCGGACGAAGGATATCTGGCCTGTGGCATGACCGGCGCCGGGCGACTTGCCGGAGTGGAAGCGATCATCGACGCATTACTGGAAGCGCTCGGCATCCGGCGGGATTTGGAGAACGAAACGGTGCTCGTGACGGCGGGCCCGACTTGTGAGGATTTGGATCCGGTGCGATTTCTGACGAATCGCTCTTCCGGCCGGATGGGTTATGCTCTGGCCGAGGCGGCAGTGCGTCGCGCGGCGCGCGTGGTTCTGATCAGCGGGCCAGTATCTTTAGAAGCGCCGCTGGGGGTCGAGCGCATCAATGTTCGCACGACGGAGCAGATGCATCGGGCTGTTCTTGCTAATTTGGAGCGCGCGACAGTCGTTGTGATGGCTGCAGCGGTTGCCGATTACCGGCCGGTCATGCCCTACGCGAGCAAGTTGAAACGGGGAACAGAGCGCCTGAACATTGAGTTCGAGCCCACAGCGGACATTTTGGCTGACGTTTCGCGGCGCAAAGGGGAGCGGGTCTTGATCGGCTTTGCAGCCGAAACCGAGCAAGTGGCCGAGCATGCCCGGCGCAAACTTAAGGAGAAGGCGGCGGATTTGATCGTGGCCAACGATGTGACCGCTCCGGGAGCAGGCTTCGATCACGACACAAACGTCGTTACCATTTTCCGCAGCGATGGCCGCGAGCAGTCTCTGCCGAAGTTGACCAAAATTCAAGTGGCCCACCGGATTCTCGACGAAATCGTGGAGCTGCGGCGCTCCGCGCAGCGCATTGGCAGTTCTCCGGAAGCTCGCTGAGGCATAATGCACACGGGATTTTCTCCTTCCAACAGAGAAAAACTGCAATCCTGGCTGCGCTATTACGAGGATTTAGGCATACGCGCATTCTATCGTGATCGTGCGCTGGGGCGGGGCTCGATGGATGAACCAGTGACAGAATCACAGAAAAAAGAAAGAGCCGAAGTTGTCAAACCAAACGCTGCGCCGCCTGCACAGAGTCGCGCCGCCGTTCCGAAGCTGCATTTGATGGGAAGCATCCCGTCTCTTTTCGAAGCAGCCGAGCGCGTCGAAGGGGATTCGCTCGAGCGCATCTGCGGCGAACTGGATGGCTGTACGCGCTGCAAACTACACCGCCGCCGGACGAACATCGTCTTCGGTGTCGGCAATCCGCATGCCGAGTTGGTCTTTGTGGGAGAGGGGCCGGGACATGACGAGGACGTGCAAGGGATTCCCTTCGTTGGCCGCGCGGGCCAGTTGCTCACACAGATGATCAACGCCATGGGCCTCAGCCGCGACGACGTGTATATCGCTAATGTCGTGAAATGCCGCCCGCCCGAAAATCGCACGCCTGAAAAAGATGAGATTGCCACTTGTTTGCCATTTCTCCTGCGCCAGCTTACGAACATCAATCCGAAGGTCATCGTCTGCCTGGGAAGCGTTGCGGCTCAGGCTCTGCTGAATACAAACAAATCCATCTCGCATTTTCGAGGCCAGTGGTTTGATTTTCGAGGCGCCAAATTGATGGCCACCTATCATCCCGCGTATCTCTTACGCAATCCCCAGGCCAAGCCGGAAGTCTGGGCCGATCTGAAGAAGGTCATGGCTTTGCTCGGACTTACCCCGCCCAAAGGAAAGCGCGCCTGAAGGATCCTTCGGGAGAGTTGGTCGTGTTCGGTTGCCACGGCTGCTAAACTAGTCCACTCCCATGGTTCGCACTTGCGAAGTGGCTTTACCCCTCCCGCTGCGCACAACCTTTACCTACCGGGTCCCCGAGGCCCTTGATGAGCCGATGGTGACCGGTGCGCGTGTTGTGGTGCCGTTCCGCAATCGAGCCATGCTTGGGGTTGTACTGGGACGCGGCGAGTGTGCGAATGGGGCCTCGCTCAAAAATGTCACGGAGATCCTCGATCCCGTGCCCACGCTTTCCCCCTCTCTGGTGGAGCTCGGGCGCTGGATCTCCAATTACTACTTGTCACCGATTGGCGAAACGCTTCGCGCCATGTTGCCGCCGGCTGTCGAGTTGCAGTTTGACCGAGAATGGCAGATCAGCGAAGCAGGCCGGGCGCGCTTGCAAGAGTTGCGATCACGGGCAGCGCCGAGTGAATCTGAATCCGCCGACCGAGCCCTTTTGCAGGTATTGGAAGCCCGCGGAGGCGTTGTGTCCGACGGGATCCTCCGCAGAATCAAGGGCAGCTTGGCAGCGGCGGGTCGCCTCCTGCGAAGGAACGAACTGGTCGTGCGCGGAGCAGGCAGGCATCGCACCGTGCGGATGCAGAAGATCGTCGCCTGGAAAGAACAGACGGTTCCCGCCCAGTTTCGCCCCGCGGAGCAGAGGGTTCATCGAGTCCTCGCCGAAAGCGCCGGGACTGTGGCGCTGGTATCCCTCTTGAAAACGGCGGATGTATCACGGACGGTGGTTCAACGTCTGGTGAGGGAAGGCAAGTTAGTCGTATGGGAAGAGCCTTTGGCTCCGGAACAGGCGCCTTTCGCGACCGATTTGCTTTTGCCCATCAACCTGCTGAATGCCGAACAAACTCATATCGTGCAGACCATCGGGGGCTGGTTGCAGGCGCGCGCGTTTCATCCCGCGCTGCTGTATGGCGTAACGGGCAGCGGCAAGACGGAAGTGTACCTCCGGGCCGTCGAGGCCACCCTCGCCCTCGGCCGCACTGCGATCATTTTGGTTCCGGAAATTGCCCTGACCATGTGGATCAGTCACATCTGCCGTGCGCGTTTCGGCAGCGCGGTAGCCGTGCTGCACAGTGGCCTTTCCGACCAGGAACGCGCCCGGGAATGGTGGCGAGTGCGTCGCCAAGAAGTGCGCGTCGCGGTGGGGACGCGTTCCGCGGTTTTCGCCCCCTTAGAGGGCCTCGGGTTGATCGTCATCGACGAGGAGCAAGAGTCAAGCTACAAGCAAGAAGAAGCGCCGCGTTACCACGGACGCGATGTAGCCCTCATGCGGGCCAAGCTGGAAGGGGCGGTGGCTCTGCTCGGATCGGCCACGCCTTCTCTGGAAAGTTATCAGCGCGCACGCGAAGGTAAATACGAGCTCCTTTGCCTGCGATCGCGCGTGGAAAATCGGCCCATGGCAGCAGTGCAGATCGCGGATCTTCGCGAGGACTTCCGGCGTACTCATAAGACCGCTCCGATTTCTCAGGATTTGCGTGAGGCGATTGCGCGGGAGCTTGCGGCGGGCAGACAATCCATCGTCCTGATCAATCGCCGTGGATATTCCTGGTTCGTGCTCTGCCGGAGCTGTGGCAGCACTATTCTGTGTGAGAATTGCAGCATCGCGCTCACTTATCACAAAAAGCGTGAGCGCTTGACGTGCCACTATTGTGGCTTCTCTCGCCGGGTACCGAGCGTCTGTGCAAAGTGTAATTCCGAACACATCTATTTTGTCGGTGCAGGCGCCGAGCAAGTGGAGGAACACCTGCGGACCCTTTTTCCGCAGGCTCGCATCGCCCGCCTTGACCGGGATGCCGTGCGCCATAAGCGAGCCTTCGGTGAGGTGCTCAGCGCATTCGGGGCTGGCAACATTGACATTCTGGTGGGGACGCAAATGGTTGCCAAAGGACACGACTTCCATGGCGTCACTCTGGCTGGAGTTGCTAATGCTGACGCGCAATTGGGCTTCCCCGATTTTCGTGCGGCGGAGAGAACGTTTCAGCTACTGACCCAAGTGGCGGGGCGTGCGGGCCGCGGTGCTTTGTCCGGAGAAGTGATCGTGGAGAGCTATCATCCGGAGCATTATGCAATTCAGATGGCTGCCTCCCAGGACTATGTCTCATTTTTTGAAAAGGAGCTCCACTTCCGGCGCTTGATGCATTACCCGCCATTTGTCGCGCTTTCGAGCGTTCTGGTGCGCGGCGCGAGACTGGAAAAGGCGATTCACTGGTCTCGGCAGATCGCAGCCTTTTTTGAGTCCCAAAAAATACCGGAAATCAGGATATTGGGGCCGGCGGCCGCTCCGCTCGCGCGTTTGAAGGGTGAATACCGTTTTCATTTCCTGCTGAAATCAAGCCGCAGAGCAGCCCTCCATCAGATTTTGAAAAAATGCCTGGCCTTTTGCTCGGAGAAGGAAATCCCGGATCGCGCGATCCTGATCGATGTAGATCCAGTGAATCTGTTGTGAGGCGGGCCTTCAGAGGACAAATGGCGCAGGCATGAAGCACAGAATGAAAATCGTCAGCGCCGTGGCGGACAAAATACGCCGGGTCTGATCGAGTGGCTCCCAGCGATCGATCAGGGGCGGGTGGCGAAAGCCAATGGCAAGCAGCAAAACCGCCCACACCAGCCAGCCAGTCCAAAACTTCACCGCCAAGGGCACGAGCAGCAACGCCACAGCAAAGGACACTTGGCGATGCCGCTCGCTCGCCACCGCGTAGAGAATGTGCCCGCCGTCCAGTTGCCCGGCCGGAAGGAGGTTAAGTGCTGTTGCAAAGAGCCCCACCCACGCGGCGCGTCCCATCGGATGCAGCAACAGATGGGCGTGCGGGATGCCTGGCCGAAGCGCGAGTTCCAACAGCCGTTCGACCAGCGGTTGGCCGAACACGAGAGAGGGGGATGCGTCGCTGGCCGGGATGACTTTCGAAAAAAGGATCGCCACGGCAAGCGCAGGGACCGCAACTAAAAAACCTACCAGTGGACCCGCTAGCGCCATGTCAAATAAAGCCCGGCGGTTAAAAATTGGCGAGCGGATTCGAATGAATGCGCCGAGAGTGCCAATTAAGGTGGGCGCCGGAATGAAATAAGGATAAGTCGCATTGATATGGTAATGGCGGCAGGCAAAAAAATGGCCGAGTTCATGGGCAAGTAGAATGCCCAGGAGTGTCACCGCAAACGGGATGCCCGAGATGAACAGCCGCGGTTCTGCAAAGGGCCGGAAGTAATCGGAGAAGAAGCGATCGAATCCCGGCAGCTCATTGGCAGCGTATGAGGTGGCGAACTGCGCGCCAGCGGCCAGTGTAGAGAACGCTGTGACCACAAAAAGGCCAACGGCCACAACGAGCGAACGAAGGGGACGAGGCTCCTGCGGCCAAACCAGGGCACGCGCCGGCAGCCATGGCGCCGGTTCTGGTCCCACCAGTTCTAGGGGTATCGGTTCTGGTTCATCTTGCATAGGGATACGAGTTGGATGCAGCCGGGATGGAAAAAGAGGTAGGGAGAGTCTCGTCGCTAGATGGATTGCAGCTCTTTGCCCGGCTTGAAGCGAACGGCCTTACCTGGAGGAATATTAACCTCCTGCCCTGTGCGAGGGTTACGCCCGATGCCTGTCTTGCGCGGCCTAACATTGAAGACGCCAAAGCGGCGGAGTTCGATTCTGCGGCCGCGACCCAAGGCGCTCTTCATGCTTTCAAAAACCGTTTCCACAGCCTGTTCGGCCTTAGTGCGCGTTACGTTTGTACGGCTGACAACCGCGTTCACGATGTCGAGCTTGATCACGCACGCCTCCTGCCTGCAAAAATGGAAGCCTATGCTAACACTGGCACCTAGCTTGTCAAGGCACGGGCCTGACAAACAGCAGTTTCGGAACTTTGGCAGGAGGGACTACGGGCAGCAGTTTTCGTCGTGTGTCGGCTGGGACGGGCGCGCTTTACGATCGCGGTCTATTTTCGCAGCCCTTATTTCCCGGTCCACACACACCCGTGCGACTATGGCGCTCGTGTGGCAAAAGATCGATGGCGGTGCGCGCCGGATGCGCGCCGCGATGCAAGTACCGCAGACGGTAGAGCCGCTCCAGTGTGAGGGCCAAGCAGGTCAGCAACCAGACCAGGAGCAAACTGCGCTCCTGGTGATGGCGGATATGCTCAAGTCCATAGCGGTTCTTGGCGTCGTTGAAGCCTTGATTTTCGATCTGCCAGCGGCTCTTGGCCATGGCGTAGAGGCAGCGGCGACTCAGGCGACGCGAGGAGAAATTGGTGAGCCAATAGGCCTCGACGATTTCTCCATTGCGATGGTGCTGGCGATAACGGATGACGCGCACGGTGTCCCACTGCAAGCTTTTCCAGGGGTCGAAGTCGTCCGCGTCCCAGATCTCGACGCGATCGCTGCCCTCTCGGAACTGTGGGTTCGGCGTCCACGGGCAAGGTGAGGTCGCCACCAACCACGGTGGCCACGACGAGGTGATGGTGATAACCGATGATCTCTCGGTCGGCATTGCGGTAGGGACGGCACAAGGGGCATTTCGGCTCTCGCCGCCACCCCGCCGTGGTGCCGTCCAGGGCGAGGCCCAGGAAACGGCAGCCCTGGAAAGCCTTGTTGCGTTTGGCACGATGGAGCACCGCGGCCAAAGCGGCCCGCGTGGGTGCCGGATCCAAACGTTCGGTGAAGTAACCCAAGGCATCATCGCCGAAGGCTTGGCTGACGGCTAAGTTCCGTCGGGCGGTCGATCCCACCAGTGCCTCCAGGGCCAGAAAGGCCCAGAGCCGCAAGATGGTGCCCAACACGATGGACCACAACAGATCTTTCGCCGGGATCTTGTGGCTGGAGCGCCCATCGCCGGGGGAGCGGAAGTAAGCGGCCAAGTGTAGACGCTGGCTGACGTACTTCCATAGGCGGCGTGGGGTGGGGCTCTTCAGTGGCGCTTCCTCTTTTTTTTCTTGCGCTGCTGGCGGGCCAAGACTAAAAGCTGGGCGTTGGCCGCCAGCACTTCGCGCACCGCGTCTTGAAATTCACGCCCGGCCGCGAGGCGCCGCTGCACTTGCTCTACCCAGTCCCTAGGAATGCGCTCGACGTGTCGCTCGCCTTTCACCATGAAGGTCAGCGTCCAAGCTTCATGCCCCTTCTGGTGAGAGCAATGGCAGCGGGGATTCCCGCACCGCGTGTAACTCCGGGTGAGGGTTCCGGGTAGCAGATCGGGTGGGATGGGGAAAAGGCGGAGCAGTTGAAACTTGCGCTGCCGGAGGTGTGCGGCCTGAGGGCCTCTTGGTTCCTCGTCCATATTGTAGCAATACTGCTACAAGTTAGACCACAAAAGCAAGCCATTTCCGAACGCGAAAATAGGACGCTGTTTCTCCACAGCCTCAACTTGAGGAGCAAAGGCCATCTTTCCGTGCGGATTTAAGGGGGGTGGTGCCTACGTTCCGAGATAGCTGCCTGACAAACGTGCGTCGCTTCTTGTGATAAAAGTTGTTGTGAAACCAATCAGCCCTTCCCGCCGATTTTGCGCTTGAATTCCTCCGAATGCGCATGACGACCCCTGATTAAGGCAGGGGCAGTATGCTAAGATTCAGCGTCGCCGAGGCGGAGCGCGGGCGGTGAGGCGAGACCCATCCAAGACGACGCCGCCGTTCCGAGGGGGAAACCCTAACTGCCGCCTTTACTTACCGCTGGGGCGTGGTCCAACCGGTAGGACACCGCACTGTTAATGCGGATGGTGAAGGTTCGAATCCTTCCGCCCCAGCCATCTATCCGGTAGCATTCTCGCCGGGCTTCTCCACCGGGTAACCGGCCTCCGTCCAGTTTCGCCAGCCGCCATCCATCGAAATGACGTTGGTGTAGCCCATTTTTTGCAGATTATCAGCGACCAGGGCAGAACGGAATCCACCTCCGCAGTAGAGCACCAGCGCCGTTTGTTTATCGGGGAAGGCTTGCTCGATATCGCGTTCAATAATGCCTTTGCCCAGGTGCACGGCCCCAGGCAAATGCCCGCGAGCCCATTCATTATCTTCTCGCACGTCAATGAGCGTCAGCTTTTCACGACCGTCCAGGCGCCGTTTGATCTCGTGAAAATCGGCCTCCTTGATGCGCGACTTGGCATCGTCAACCAATCTCAAAAAGCCGGGAGAATGTCTCATGGAATTGACCTTCCTGCGGGCAAAAAGAAGCGCAGCCGGCTGACCCGCTACCTCATGTCTCTCCAGTTTGCACCGGAGGTTATATCGACCACAAGGGGTACGCGAAGCGGGTAGACCTGTTCCATAGCAGGTTGTACGATGGCCCGCAGTTGAGTGAGTTCTTCAGGCGGCGCTTCAAACAGCAGTTCGTCGTGCACCTGCAGGATCATCCTGGACCGTAAATGGTGGGCCTGCAGTTCGTGGTGAATTTTGATCATAGCCAGCTTGATGAGGTCGGCGGCGGTGCCCTGCAGCGGCGTATTCAGCGCAGTGCGCTCGGCGAGATTTCGCAGGTTGAACTGCGGCGATGAAATCTCCGGAATCGGCCGGCGGCGGCCAAAAAGCGTGCGGGTAAAGCCGGAACGCCGCACTTCCTCGAGAGAACGGTCCAGATATCCCCTGACACCTCGATAACGTTCGAAATAAGCGGCAATAAACTTCGCGGCTTCTTTTTGATCGATTTGCAGGTTTTGCGCCAATCCAAAGGGAGAAAGGCCATAGATGATGCCGAAGTTGATCACCTTGGCGGCGCGGCGGTGCTCGGCAGTCTGCGCCAGGGGGCCGACGCCAAACACTTCTTGGGCAGTGCGCGAGTGAATGTCCTGACCGGTGCGAAAAGCTTCGACCAGGACCGGATCTTCCGAGAAATGCGCCAGGATACGGAGTTCGATCTGGGAATAATCGGCGGAAAGCAGAGTCCAGCCCGGTTCAGGGATAAAGGCAGCGCGAATCTGCCGGCTCAGTTCGGTACGCACCGGAATATTCTGCAAATTCGGCTCGGAAGAGCTCAGCCGGCCCGTAGCCGCGCCAGTTTGGCTGAAGCGAGTGTGCAGGCGCCCCGTCTCCGGCTCAATCAGAGGCGGCAAGGCATCGACGTAGGTGGACTTGAGCTTCGCGAGCTCGCGATATTCCAGTACTTTACGGGGCAGCTCATGCAGCAGGGCCAGTTCTGTGAGAACGTCGGCCGCGGTCGAGCGCGCACGGGCCCGGCCGCGCTTGGCAGAAGGCGCAAGGTTGAGCTTGTCAAATAAGATTTCCGCGAGCTGCGGTGGCGAATTTATGTTGAACTCGCTGCCGGCCAACTCCCAGATGCGCCGTTCGAGCGCACGAATCTCGTTTTCCATCGAAGCCGACATGGATGCGAGTGCGAAGGGATCGACGCGGACTCCGTGTCGTTCCATGGCCGCCAGCACGGACGCGAGAGGCAGATCAATTTCATCAAAAACGGCGACCAACTCCTGGGCTTCGACCTCGTGACGGAGCAGAGGAGCGAGCCGCTGCAAGAAGTCGGCGTGCTCGCCGGCAGCGCCGGAAAGAGTCAGATTCAGGTGACGCAGTACGATCTCAGCTAGGGTATGCTGCGCCGTGGTGGGCCGAAGCAGATAGG
>QHYQ01000511.1 GCA_003224175.1 Acidobacteriota bacterium | reverse complement strand
CCCCAATCCGTGATGAGGCGCGGCACATCACGAAGACGCTCCAGTCGGTTATCCACCAGACGATGCGGCCTTCGGAGTGGATCATCGTCGACGATGGATCGCGCGACGAGACAGGAAGAATCATTGACGAGTACGCAAAACAGTATCCTTGGATCGTTGCATTGCATCGCGCGGACCGGGGGCAGAGGGTTCCCGGCAGCGGTGTGATGCAAGCATTCTATGATGGCTTTCGTCACCTGGAATCAGAGGATTGGGAGTTTATTGTCAAACTGGACGGCGATGTGGGTCTCGAACCTGACTATTTCCAACACTGCTTCGAGCGTTTCGATGAAGACCCGAGTCTTGGAATATGTGGAGGAAGAATGTATCGCATCAAGGATGGGAAGCTGAAACTGGAGCCTCATCCTGCCTTTCATGTTCGGGGCCCGATCAAGCTTTACAGACGGTCCTGTTGGGACGCCATTGGAGGACTAATTCTAGCCGCGGGTTGGGACACGATAGACGAGGTGCAGGCCAACCGGTTGGGCTGGCGCACCAGAAGCTTCGCGGACCTCAAGGTGATTCACCACAGACCGACGGGCGCCGAACAGGGAGCTTGGCGTGACGGCGTCAAAATGGGCAAAGCAGCCTACGTGTCTGGCTATCATCCCGCTTTCATGATGGCTAAATGCGTCCGCCGTGTCTTTCAAAAGCCCTACGTGCTTTGTGCGGCCGCTCATGCCTACGGTTTTGTTAGTAGCTACTTCAAATGCCCTCCTCGTGTCGAGGACCCGGGTTTTCGCCAATATATTCGAAATCAACAGATCCGACGCCTCTTCTTCCTTGAAAGCATCTGGAAGTGAACTCGATCCCTGCGCGCGCTTGAGCATCGGTTCTGACTGTCGGCTCGCTCGGGTCAGTTGAGGTATCACCAAAGTCGCACAGTGCCGCCCCTAATTTTGGGCCGGCTCGAAGGGAGTAACGGATCGTCATGTGTGGAATTTGTGGCAAATTCATGTTCGATACCGAGGCGAAGGTTTCGGAAGCCTTAGTTAGCACAATGGCTGACGCTATTGCTCATCGTGGCCCGGACGACCAAGGATTCTACATCTCAGGGCAGATCGGTCTGGGATTTCGGCGACTCTCCATCATTGACCTCAGTGGCGGCCATCAGCCCATTTCCAATGAAGATGGCACCGTGTGGGTCGTTTTCAACGGCGAAATTTACAACTATCAGACACTTCGCAGTGAACTCATAGCAAAGGGCCATGACCTGAAGACGAAATCGGACACCGAAGTGATCGTACACCTTTACGAAGAGTACGGGACCGATTGTGTTCAACAGCTTCGCGGTATGTTTGCGTTCGCGATTTGGGACAATGCCAAGAAGACGCTGTTCTTGGCAAGGGACCGAGTCGGAATTAAGCCGCTTTACTATTTTCTGGACAAGAACTTCCTTGCCTTTGGCTCAGAAATGAAGGCCATACTGGCGGATCCTTCAATACCTCGTGAAGTTGCCCCTGAGCTGGTTGACCGCTTTCTCAGCTACTACTACGTGCCGGGCGGACAGACCCTGATACGCAACCTTTTCAAACTAGAGCCGGGCCATACACTCTTAGCCAGAAATGGTAAATGCGAGGTTCGCCGCTACTGGGATCTCGACTTCTCCGAATCGGCTATCGAGCGGTCCCAGGATGAATTCGAAGAGCAGTTGATCCAACTGCTTGACGAGACAGTGCAACTGCACATGATTAGTGACGTGCCGGTCGGCTTTCTCTTGAGCGGCGGCCTGGACTCGACCGCGATGCTTAGTTTTGCTGCCCAGAAAACAGACAAGCCGATCAGCACCTTCACTATTGGCTTCTCGTCCGACGCCGTAGTGGACGAACGGCCTTTTGCACGGCTGGCGGCAGAGCGGTATGGTTCAAAACACTATGAGTTGTCGATATCGCCCGCGGATTTCGCAACATTTCTGCCGAGTTATGTTTGGCACATGGAGGAACCCGTATGCCAGCCCCCGGCGATTGCGCTCTACTACATATCTAAGTTGGCGAGCCAGCACGTCAAGGTTCTCGTGTCCGGCGAAGGAGGAGACGAGGCGTTTGCGGGATACGAGACTTATCGCAACACTTTTTGGTTCGAACATATCAAGGCTGTTCTGGGCCCACTTCAAAAGCCCGTCGGCCTGGGGATGAGCTCATTGGGCAGGATGTTGCAATCCCGAATCCTCACTAAGTACGGCCCCAGGATGGGCGTCCCATTTGAGGAATACTATCTAAGCCGCACGTCATCGCCGTTCGAATTCTTCCATAAAGAACGGTTGAATCTGTATTCGGAGGCAATGGCGAGGCACGTTGACTCGGAACAGTCGACGATTGTCACTCGGCAGTACCTCTCGAGAGCAGCCGATTACAGCTTGCTCAACAAAATGTTGTACGTAGATACGAACACCTGGCTGCCCGACGAACTCTTGGTCAAAGCCGATAAGATGACAATGGCAAACTCTGTGGAACTCCGCGTTCCATTACTTGACCACAAGGTCTTGGAGTTTGCTGCGGGGTTGCCACGGAAGCAGAAGGTTCGTCGGTGGACGATGAAGTACCTAGCGAAGAAGGCACTGAAGAGTAGAATCCCAGAGGAAATTTTGGCGCGACGTAAAGCCGGCT
>QHYQ01000510.1 GCA_003224175.1 Acidobacteriota bacterium | reverse complement strand
GCCGGCGATTTCCGAGAACCTTCCATCATTTATGAGGGGAAAGCGATTCTATCGGTTCGAGCCATGCTTTGCAAACGATGCTTCGCCTGGAAACTCCCGCTGGCCCACATGGCTAGACTTGCGTTTCACTCCGCTTCGGCCAGACAATGCCGGCATGGCACTCGAATTCACAACGTCCTACCCGAAGGATTCCATCGAAGTTTTGCGCTATTACAAACGGCTGGCCGAGCGCGCCATCGCGCAAGTTCCAGACGAAGCCCTGGTTCTCGCTCCGGATGCCGAGTCAAATTCCATCGCCATCATTGTCAAGCATCTGGCCGGTAACATGCGTTCGCGTTTCACCGGTTTCCTCACGAGCGATGGGGAAAAACCCGATCGCAAGCGGGACACCGAATTTGAAGCGCCCCCGAGAACGCGAGCCGAGTTGACGGCCATGTGGGAAGCGGGCTGGCAGCACGTTTTCAACGCGCTTACGCCTTTGACCGACGCGCAGCTCAGCCACAAAGTCTATATCCGGTCCGAAGCTCATTCCGTCATGCAAGCCATCAACCGGCAGATCGCCCACTACACATATCACGTCGGCCAAATTGTTTATGTGGCGAAGCATTTTGCAGGTGCCAGTTGGACTTCGCTCACCATTCCCCGCGGCAAATCCGAAGAATTTACCAGCAGAGTAGCTTCTGGCAAAGCTTCGCAACGCTAAGAAATTCCCCTCGGGTTAGCGCAACACGCGAATTTGCACCATCGTGTCCCTCGAATTTGTAAATTGGAGGAAATCATGCTCAGCCAGGAATCGCGCCGCACGGCAGGGATTCTGCTCGTCGTGCTCCCCACCGTCATTTATGGTGGTGTGGGCCTGCTCGGATTTCTCCTGGATCGCAGTTCGGGATACATGGAAAATCCGCTGCGGCAGAACCTCTTTCGCGCGGGTCACGCCCACGCAGGGGTCCTGCTGGTGCTCTCGCTGGTGGCTCTGCGATACGTCGATGAGGCGAAGTTGTCCGGCGGCTGGAAATGGGTCGTCCGCTCGTTCATCCCGTCCGCGGCCATTTTTCTTCCGGCGGCGTTCTTCTTCTCGGTACTCTCGCCGCGCGCCTCGCAGCCGAACGCATTTATCTATATGGCTTTCGTCGGCGCGGTGGCGCTGGCGATCGGCTTGGTGACGCTAGGTGTGGGCTTGCTCCGTGCAGGGCGAACGGCCAGCGAATAGGCCTTCCGGCTTTGTAGCGACGACCCGCAGGTCGGGGCCATTCGAGACGCAACTTAGGTTAGGCCTCTGGTAGGATTAGAAAAGGAAAGTGATGCTCGGACTGCGGCGAACGATCGTAGTGGCGATGGGAATCGCGGTGACGTGTCTGCTTGGTGCGGCGCGGACCGGCGGCCAGGCGGAATCGGCGCAGAAGCCGCTGATGGCCGAACAGTATTTCAAGAATGTTCAGGTCCTCCGCGGCATTTCTGTCAAGGAATTCATGGACACGATGGGCTTCTTCGCCGCCTCGCTGGGCGAAAACTGCACGTTTTGCCACGTCGAGGAGAGCAGCGGCGATTGGTCGAAGTACGCCGATGACAATGCCAATAAACAGACGGCGCGCAAAATGATTCTGATGATGAACGCGATCAACAAGACCTATTTCGGCGGGCGCCGCATGCTGACTTGCTATTCCTGCCATCGCGGCGGCGAAACTCCCCGGGTCACTCCCAATCTCGCGGAACAATACAGCGCCCCGGTTCTGGAAGTCCCGGATGAGATCACCGAACAAGCTCCCGGCGCGCCTTCCGCGGATCAAGTTTTGGACAAGTACATTCAGGCGCTTGGCGGGGCGCAACGGCTGGCCAACCTGACCAGTTTCGTCGCGAGAGGCACGTATCAGGGATACGATGACCCGGAAAAGCGCGCCGCCGAGATTTACGCCAAAGCGCCGGACGAGCGCACCATCATCGTGCATGGCGCCAACGGGGAAAGCACCACGACATACGACGGCCATTCCGGCTGGATTGCCGCGCCAGATACGGACCAGCCGATGCCCGTAATGACGTTGACCGGGGGAGATCTCCAAGGCGCAAAGGTAGACGCGAGCCTATCTTTTCCCGCCGGCATCAAAAAAGCTTTTAGCCAATGGCGGGTCGGCTTTCCGTCCACCCTTAACGATCGCGATGTCCAGGTGCTGCAGGGGAGCAATCCAGGCGAGACTCCGGTAAAGTTTTATTTCGATCAGCAGTCAGGCTTGCTAGTGCGTGTGGTGCGCTATACAAATTTGCCGGTCGGCCTCAATCCCACACAAATT
>QHYQ01000318.1 GCA_003224175.1 Acidobacteriota bacterium | reverse complement strand
AATCATCGTTATTGGACGGAATGGACGGAAACTCGAATCTGCGCGCGATTTGGAAATGACTGCAACTGCATGAAAGTAGCTGGGTAAGTGGTCGGGGCGAGAGGATTTGAACCTCCGACCCCCTGGTCCCGAACCAGGTGCGCTACCAGGCTGCGCTACGCCCCGACTGAGTGGGATGAGATCCGGCTTTCGCCGTCTCCTCGTTGAACGTTATCAGTTCCACCTTATCACGCCATGCACTTTTTTCGTATAGCCGGCGCAAAGGCTCTTCGGCTTTCGCTGATCGCGTCGAAGGGCGATAGAGTTGGCCAGGATTCGGTTCAAGGGGCCGGCCGCTTGCTTTCCGGGATACAATCCTGCACGAAGCAGATCCTCGGAAATAAATTCGGAGAAGAGCTGATGATCAGCATAGTTTGCCTCGCCCGTCTCTTAACTACGCAGGTTTCGTCCACTCGCAAACGTGCCCGCCATAGCGTATGCGTGAGCGATGTCGTTTGCGCCTGCCTCGCAATAGCGCTCCCTCTGGCATTAGCCACCGGGCTCGCCATCATGGCGGCCGCCCAGCAAGATTCCGCGCTCGCTCTCCACGGCAATCCACGAGCGCCGATTTCCGGTTCGGCTGTAACGTCAGCGGGCGCCAGCCAGTCCCGTGGCGCACTTCCCGCCCAAGCCGCCGTCGAATATTTTCCGGCGCGATTCGATTGGCAACACAAACAGCCGGAAGAGGTAGGTATGAACTCGGCGCGTTTGGGCGAAGCGGTCAAGCAGGCCATCGCCACCGAAAATGTCCCCTCGCGCGACATCGCGATCTTCCTTGCGACCACCTTCGGCGCCACGGAACCGTTCTTCACGCCCATCGGCCCCGTACAATCGCGCGGTCCCGCGAGCGGCCTAATCGTTCGCCACGGCTACATCGTCGCGGAATGGGGCGAGCCGCAGCGCGTAGATATGACCTTCAGCGTCACGAAATCCTTTCTCACGACGCTGGTCGGCCTGGCCTGGCAGCGCGGCCTCATTCGCGACGTCAACGACTACCCGCGCGACTACATGCCGCCTGGTGTGGATCTCTTTGACGCGCCTCACAACCAGAAAATCAAGTGGGAGCATCTCCTGCGCCAGACCAGCGATTGGCAGGGCACGCTTTGGGGCAAACCCGACTGGGCTGACCGCCCTGAAGGAGCAAAACCCGCCGACTGGCCCAATCGCAAACTCTGGGAACCCGGCACCCATTATAAATACAACGACGTGCGCGTTAACGTGCTCGCGCTCGCCGCGCTCGAAGTGTGGCGGCGGCCTCTGCCGGAAGTTTTGCGCCAAGAGATCATGGAGCCCATCGGCGCGTCTTCGACCTGGCGGTGGTACGGCTACGACAACTCCTGGGTCGAGATCGATGGCCAGAAGATGCAATCCATGACCGGCGGCGGCCATTGGGGCGGAGGAATATTCATCAATGCTTACGACATGGCCCGCTTCGGCTATCTCTTCCTGCGGCACGGAACGTGGAACGGGCGCAACATTGTCTCCGAGAAGTGGATGGAAATGGCGCGCACGCCTGGGCCCGCCAACGACACCTACGGATACGCAAATTGGTTCCTCAATACGGGCAAGAAAGCACTGCCCGCCGCCCCCGCTTCCGCGGTCTATTTCGAGGGCAATGGAAACAACATCATCTATATGGATTGGGAAAACGATATTGTTGCGGTTGTCCGCTGGATCAGCGGCGGCTCTGCCCTCAACGATTTCCTAGGCAAGATGCTTGCCGCCATCAGCGATTCACCCAACCGTTCAGCGCGGTAATACGCTGCTCGGCCACTAGCGGAAGCCCAGATAGCCTGATTTGACATGTGCCGAAGCGACAGAACCGCTCTTACTTGATCGCGATCGGATTCGTGGGCGATCCGACCGCTCGGGTAATGGGCAACGGCGGCGCGCAAAAGAAAAATTCGTACACGCCGTCTTGCGCGCAGTCAAGCGCAAGGTCTTTGACATAAAAAATTTCTCCCATGCTGATGCCGATCATGGGAATCACAATCCAGTGCCAGGGCTGGCTCGCGACGGTTGATTCGTTGGGCCGAACTTCGCAGCCCCAGGTGTCAGCACAAATCGCCGCGAGATCACTGCGTCGAATCCAGTCGGCGGTTTCAAACCGCAGACCGGGAGCATCGCCGCCGGCGTATCCGCCCCATTCGCCGGAATCAAGGCAGCGCTCCATTTGTCCCGTGCGGATAATCACAAAGTCGCCGCGCCGTATCTCGACGCGCTGAGCAGTGGCGCACTTCTCCAGCTCATCGGTTCCGATACCGTAGCCGTCCTCGAGGGAAGGCACGCCTTTGAAACGTGCGATATCCAGGAGCACTCCGCGGCCCACCATCTTATCTTTCGTTTTTTCGATGCCGTTCTTGTGGGCGCCGCCCGAATCGACGAGGCGGGCGTCGTACCCATTCCACATTTTTTCGCCGAAGAAAATGTGTCCCAGCGCATCCCATTGCGTTCCGCATTGCAATGGCATCGTCACCATATCGTCGGCATAGCGCAGGCCGATGGACTCCTGGCGCCCGGCGACGGCATCCACGCCGGAGGTGAGCATCGTGTGTATGGGATTGAATCGATTGCCCCAGAGGCCGTTCTGCGGACCTTGATTATCGAAATTCAGCGCCAGTGAGAACACTTTTCCCTTACGGATCAGGCGCGCCGCTTCCACGATCTCTTTCGGCGAGACGTTGTTGAGGGTGCCGATTTCGTCCTCCGGCCCCCAGCGTCCCCAATTGCTCAGCCGCTTTGCCGCAGAGTTAATGTCTTCGAGAGTTACCTTGGCTTCAGCCGTTTTCGCCATGGATTACCCCCGCCTCGTTTGCTTAAGTGTGGATTCTGCGGGACATGAGAGATCCCTCGACTCACGATGTTCGCTCGGGATGACGATGCCTGGTCGGGTCGTCACCTTGGCTTCAGAAGTTTTGGCCATCGGAGCCTATTCCTGTGATCGTATTGGCTTGGCCCTGCAAATCTCGTTTGTAGTCTAAGACAAAGTTGGTACCCCCCACCCCGTTTTTACGTAAGTGTTCATTCTGAACGACTTGCATCTAGCGATTCTGCGATACATGAGAGGTCTGTGGCGTTCGTCGCTCGGGGCGCCGATCCTGATGGGATCGGCGGACTTCCGAGATGCGGCACTCTTCTTGGGCCTGTTCGCCGGGTGATCGGTGCACTCTTGCTGTGTGGAATTCTTCGACGGGACTAGGAGGCGGAAAAACGGCGCTGGCGAGGGTTTCTTGTACGGTGTTCATAGGCGATGTTACCATAGAAGTATATAGGAGTCAACCTGTGTGTTTACCTATAGATTATTAGAATCATAGAGAAACTATTTGGAACTTCATTCGAATGGCGGAGAGATGGATTGTTCGAATGAACAATGGGAGCAACGGCAAGGTTCAGACCATTATTTGTTGATGATAGAATCCGGCGCGCAGGAGCGTCAAGGATGCGATACATACATACGGTTTCCGCAGCCGCCCTCTTGGTATTGCTACTTCTCTGTTCCCTCTCGTTTGCTCAGGGTCAAACCTCCAAGCAAACCACTGAACAGAAGATCAAAGAGCATGCCGAAGCGTATCGTTTAATCGTAGATTCGGACGCCATTTATGCTCACGGCAAGTGGTTTGAGATATCGGGGCTGAAGGAGAATCAACCCGCCGACAACGGTGCGGTAATCATCAAGTGTTCGAAATCCGAGAGACTCTGCTATGACGCGGAAGCGACAATTACTCACCTCGTAGGCGTGCCGGCCATTATGCTATCCGAACTATACGTTCTCAAGTGGGACAGCACTGAAATTGTTGCGAGCGAAGATGTGTCAGCCATCTGTTCCCGGCACACGTTAACGATCAATTTCCGAACCAGAGCGGTGACCATGGTGGATTCTCCGAAGCTCCCTCTACCGCAAAGCTGCACGGGGCTATTTGGCGACGGAATCAAGCGTGCCAATACTTACAGCCTGGTTGCAACCCAGTTTCCGGACATGGGTGACAAAGAGGGACCGTGAGACGGGTTCCCCCGAGGCTCGATTTTTAGGGTGCAATCTCAGATATGCCCCGTGCTTGTTTCGAGTCAACTCGAAGGCCAAAAAATCAGGCCAAGTCTTCCGGCCGGATGGGCAAGCGGCGAATACGCCGCCCCGTGGCCGCGAAAATCGCGTTGCACAGCGCCGGAGCCACCGGCGGCACGGCGAATTCGCCCGTCCCCGTAGGGGCGAGTTCGCTGGGGATGATGTGCACGTCCACGACCGGCATGTCCGCGATGCGCAGCATCTGATAATCGTGAAAATTGCTTTGCTGCACCCGCCCGTGGTCGATGGTAATCTCGCCATGGAGCGCCGCCGTCAAGGCGTAGACCACGGAACTTTTCACTTGGGCGTCGATGCTCGAAGGGTTGACGGCGCGCCCGCAATCGAGCGCGCAGACCACCCGGTGTACGATGAGGCTGCGCTTGCTCCGGTCCACCGAGATTTCCACTACCTGCGCGACGTAGCCGAAATACGAACTCACGACTGCAATCCCGCGAAATCTTCCGGGAGCCGGCACGCCCCAGCCCGCTTTTTCGGCGGCCGTTTCCAGGACGCGCAGGTGCCGCGGCGAATTCCTCAGCAAGCGGCGGCGCAGCTCATAAGGATCTTTGTTGCCCTCGGCGGCGATTTCATCAATGAAGCTCTCGAGGAAGAAGCCGTTTTGAGACGCTCCTACTGAACGCCAGAAGCCGATCGGAATACCTGCGTCGGCCAGTTGATAATCCACGAGAATGTTGGGAACGGCGTAAGGCACGGCATCGCAAATTTCCACGCTCCGGGAATCGAAATTGTCTTTCAGCGGCCCAAACCGCGCCATAATCGAGGGGCACGCAATCCGGTTCATCCACACCGTCGGCCATCCCTCCGCGTCGAGTCCCGCGGTGAACCGCGCGTAAGACGCCGTGCGGTAGAAATCGTGCTGGATATCGTCTTCGCGCGACCACGTCACTTTTACCGGCTTGCCCACCGCCTTCGACACCTCGACGGCGTCGCTGACATAGTCCGATTCAAAGCGCCGCCCAAATCCTCCGCCGAGAAACGTGGTGTGCACAAACACCTTCGACAAATCGAGTCCCGTGATGTCTGCCGCCGTCTTTTGCGCGTTGGTCTGATTTTGCGTGGGCGCCCACACGTCGCATCGCGCCGCGGTTACGTCTGCGGTGCAGTTTTGTGGCTCCATAGTCGCGTGCGCCAAAAAGGGAACTTCGTAGACGGCTTCGATCTTCCTAGCGGCACGTTCGATCTGCGTTTCCGGATCGCCGTCTTTGCGCGCGACGTGCCCCGGATGAGAGGCGCGCTCCGCAAATAGCTTGCGGATGGTTTCGCTCGTCGCCCCGGCATTTGGGCCTTCGTCCCACTTCACATCGAGCGCCCGGCGGGCCTCCATTGCCGTCCAGGTGTCATCGGCGACCACCGCGACTCCGCTCGAAATCTGCAGCACGTGCCTGACGCCCGGAATGGCTTTGGCTCTGCCTGCGTCGAAGCTGGCCACCTTGCCTCCAAATACAGGGCAGCGCGCCACCACGGCGTAAAGCATATTTTCCCGCCGCACATCGATGCCAAACTGCGTCCGGCCGCTTACTTTATCGGGAGTGTCGAGCCGTCGGGTAGGCTTGCCAATGATGCGAAAGTCCCGCGGATCTTTCAGTGGAATTTCCTGAGGTACAGGCAATTTGCCTGCCGCTTCGGCGACGCTGCCGTAGGTGCTACGCCGACCCGTTTTCGCATGCAGGATCGTGCCCTTTTCCGTGCGGCATTCCGAGACTTCCGCACCCCATTTTTGCGCCGCGGCTTGGACCAACATCAGACGCGCGGCCGCGCCGGCCTTGCGCAGCGGCTCCCAGGACGTTCGCGTGGCTGTGCTGGCGCCGGTGCCCTGCGCACCGAATTGAGGATTGAAGTACACCTTGTCGGCAGGAGCGAATTCGGTGCGAACCTTCTGCCAATCGCACTCGAGTTCATCTGCGGCAATCATGGCAAGCCCGGTCAAAATGCTCTGCCCCATCTCCGATTTGTCGATAAAAATCGTCACCGTGTCGTCCGGACTGACGTGGATCCAGGCGTTGAGCGTCACTCGTCCGCCGGGCGCAGCGGAATTGGGTGTGACGGAATCTGCCGCATGCGCTTGCTGCAATGCAGGCAAATAAAAGCCGATGAGCAAGCCTGTCGCCCCAAGACTTCCTCCCTTCAGAAAACTACGGCGATCGATTCGCTGCAATTCGCGCCCGCTCATTTGCCACCTCCCTGCGCGGCAAACTCGGCCGTCGGCAATAATTCACCGCCACCCAGGCCGGCCTTGGCGCTTTCGGCGCGAGGCTCCTTCAGCCGCGCCGCCCGGTGAATGGCCAGGCGGATGCGATGGTAGGTGCCGCAGCGGCAGATATTGCCTCGCATGGCGTCGTCAATCTCAGCATCGCTGGGCTGCGGATTTTTCACCAGCAGCGCGGCGGCCGACATGATCTGCCCGGATTGGCAATAGCCACACTGCGGAACGTCCAGCTCGATCCAGGCTTGCTGGACCGGATGGCTGCGGTCTTCGGAAAGCCCCTCGATCGTTACCACCTGCTTGCCGGCTACGCTGGAAACCGGCGTGACGCATGAGCGCGCGGCTTCGCCGTTGATGTGTACCGTGCAAGCGCCGCATAGCGCCATGCCACAGCCGAATTTCGTTCCCGTCATTCCCAAAATGTCACGCAGGACCCACAGCAACGGCATATTGGGAGCGACATTCAGGCGCTGCGGTTTTGCATTTAAGGTAAATTCGATGGGCATGCGCAAACCTCCGGGTGGAACGATCCGTTAGCCTATCTTAATGCTGGATGGGGCCAAGTGCACGGCGGAATTTGGCGCCGGATCGCGCCTCCGGTAGCTTGAACACACTTTGATAATTTGTCCGAGTTGCCGGGACCCTCACGGCGGCACTACAATGCGGCGGCGCGCCCGCCCGAATGGAGGAGCCATGAATTGCCGGCTTAAATGTGCCCTGGTAATTGCCGCACTCTGTGGCACTGGCGTGACTATGCCCTGCTTGCCGCGTCAGCTGGCCTCAACTGCAGCCCCGCAAGTGCCCGCCCCCGGCTCGCCGGGCCAGAAAGAAGAGTTCGAGCAGCGTGCTCTGGCCGCCGACCGCGCCTTTATGGACGCTCAGGAAGTTCGGCTGCTCGATGCGCCGCCAGCGCCGACACCGGGCACACGCGGCACTTGCGAGAATCCTTGCAAGGATATGCCCTACGAGCCAAAAACCCAGAACGAGCGCGATGTCATCGCCGGGTTCATGTCCCTGCAAACCTACACGGTCGCGCATGACGCGAAGAATTGGGGACTGTACGTCGCCGACGAATTCGAAGCAGCAAACTCGAACAGCGATCAGACGCTCAGCAAGCGGGGCCGCATGGAAGATCTTGCACGCAGCAAAATGGCCGGATACACGCCTATGCCGGTGGTCGATATGCGCGTACTCGATTTCGGCACGGCCGCCATTCTTATCTCCAAGCATCAGCCCGAACACGGCAAACCCGTACATATTACGCGGGTTTGGATCAAGCGTGCGGGCCATTGGATGGAAGCCGCGAGCTACCAGACGCGCATCGAGGATGCGCCAGCCCGGTAGCTGCCTTACGTCTCCATCGCACTCAGGAGCCATCATGCGGAGAGAAGCAACTGCGCTCCCCAAATCAATCTTAATCGCGGGCATAGCCCTGGGCGGAGCGATGCTGGTGCGCGTTTTCCCCGCGCAAATCGGCCAAGCGCAAAGCAAGTCCGTGCAAACGCAGAACTCATCCTCGCCAAACAAACCAGTCGCCGCGCTCAGTCCTTACATCGACGTGCACACGCATCTGGACGAATCCGACGTTGACGGCTCGATGCAGTCGGCCCTTCACGCCATGCCCGACGAAAATCTTGCCGAGATCATTTTCATGCCTTCGCCGTTCACGCTGGCCGATGCGAACCGGTTTGACGTCGAGCGCCTGCTGCCCGCGGCGAAACAATATCGAGGCAAGATCGCGGTGCTCGGGGGCGGCGGCACGCTCAATCCTATGATCATTGAAGCGGCGCGCACAGGAGACGCGGGTCCCGAGGTGCAGAAACAATTCAAGGAACGCGCCGAAGCCATTCTGACCGCGGGCGTCCTGGGATTTGGCGAGATGGCCGCGGAGCACTTCCCCTCATCCACCCCATACGAGTACGCGCCACCCGATCACCCGCTGTTTTTGCTGCTGGCGGACATTGCCGCCGAGCACGACGTGCCCATCTCCATCCACATGGAGGCAGTGCCCCAGGATATGGATTTGCCTACGCCGCTCAAATCTCCACCCAACCCGCCGCGGCTGCACGCCAATGTCGCGGCATTCGAGCGCCTGCTCTCCGCAGCGCTGGCAAGCTGCCGTGCTGCTGTTCAACGAGCTTCCCGCGGCCGTGCGGCAGAAAATCGGAACCGAAAACGCCATCCGGATTTATCACTTGAAGTAGGAGGTGGAGATGCCGAGAAAACTGAAGTTCGCGCTCTTGATCGTTGCGCTCGCCGTTTGCAGATCCGCAGGAGCGCAAGATCATCAACCTTCTTACAAAGTAGACGCCGAATGGCCAAGGCAGTTGCCCAACAACTGGGTCATGGGGCAGGTCAGCGGGATCGCCGTCGATCGCCAGGATCACGTCTGGGTCCTGCAGCGTCCTGGATCAAACGCAAAAGATGACCTCGCCGCGGCGCAATCTCCGCCTGTATCCCAGTGCTGCTTTGCTGCGCCGCCGGTCTTGGAATTCGATAGCGCCGGCAACCTGATGAAATCCTGGGGCGGCCCGGGTTCCGGCTATGACTGGCCAACTTCCGAGCACAGCATTTTCGTCGACGCCGGGGGCAACGTCTGGATCACCGGAAATGGGGCCAGCGACCGGCAGGCGATCAAGTTTACGAACGATGGCAAGTTCATCATGCAGATCGGGCACACATCTAAGGCTCCGATAAACAGCCTCGATACGTCATTGCTGGGGCGCCCCGCAGGTATCGAGGTCGATGAGAAGGCTCGCGAACTGTACATTGCCGATGGCTATGGAAACCGGCGCGTGATTGTCTTCGATTCGGATAGCGGAAAATTCAAGCGGATGTGGGGCGCGTACGGCAGCATGCCGGACGATACGGGTCCGGGACCCTACGATCCTAGCGCCGGGACGGACAAACAGTTCCGAACGCCACTGCATTGCGTCCATCTCTCCAATGACGGACTTGTCTACGTCTGTGACCGCGTGAACGACCGGATTCAGGTTTTTACCAAGGAAGGCAAGTTCTTAAAGGAATTCTTTTTGCGCAAGGAGACGCTGGGCAACGGCTCCACGTACGATCTCGCACTTTCTCGAGACTCTAACCAGAACTATCTGCTCGTGGCCGACGGCGAAAACAACGTCATCTGGACGCTCCGCCGAAGCGATGGGTCTATCCTGGGCAGCACCGGCCACGCCGGCCGGAATGCCGGACAGTTCCACCACGTCCACGAAGTCGTATCCGATTCAAAGGGAAACCTGTACACGGGCGAGGTGGAAACGGGGAAACGGGCTCAAAAATTCATTCTGCTAAATCGCTGATAGGCGAGTCTGGGCCGACTGCAGTTGGTTCAAGCCTCGTTGACCAGCAATTCGCCACGGCGCACGACGGCGGTGCTTACCAGCTTTTGCCGGCCCGAGCGCTTTTGACCATCGCTGTCTTCAAAGTCGAATTTGCCCTCGCGAACCTCAAAAATGCTGATGTCGGCGTCGTTCCCCGGCTTGAGAGTCCCAATTTCTGCGCCAAAGTCGAAGACGCGTGCCGCATTCGACGTCACCATTTGGATGGCCTTGCCCATATCCACGCCTAGCGCCATGAACTTGGAGACCATCGTCGGCAGATCATAGACGCGGTCGCTCGCAGTCACGCGGGTGAGATCGGTGCTGAGCGTGTCCGGGAAAAAGCCTTGCTCCAGGCACTTTTCCGCCACGTCAAAGCTCAAATGCGAGCGGCCCTGCGCGACGTCGAAGTAAACGCCGCGTTGCCGCGCCTCCGAAACCACCGGCAGAATTTTGCCATTTGCATCCAAGCTGCCATGCGGATGAGCGTGCAAAAAATGCGTATAGACGTCGCCCTTTCGTAACATGGGCAGAAGCTCCGTCAGCGGAGAGTACGGGCCATCAATATGGGCCATGAGAGGAAGGCCGACAGCCCGCGCCGCCTGCACTCCTCTTTTGAGGAATTCGACATCATCGGCGCCTTGGATTTCGTTTCCCAATCGCACCTTGATGCCAACCACAACCGGCCTGTTATCCTCCACGGCCTTGGCGGCCAATTCAGGATCCACCGCCTTCAAGACGTCGACCGTGCCGCCTACGCCAACGGCGCCGAAAGGGCTGATGTTCACGAGCGCCTTGATTCGGGTAACAGAAGTGTTGATCACGTACTTCCGCAGGTTTGCGATAGCTGGGTAGCCCGCCGAACCAGCATCCACAACCGTGGTGACGCCTTTCGCGAGGCAAAAATGGTCCGCATTTACGCAATCGGACACTCCGTCATAGCAATGCTGATGGATGTCGATCATTCCTGGAGTAACAATCTTGCCTTTGGCGGAGATGACGCGAAGGGCGCGGCTCTCCGGAATCTCGGCAGAGATCTCCAGGATTTTGCCGTTCAGCACGGCAATGTCCATTGGCGCGTGCAGTTGCCGGCCGGGATCGATCAACGTCCCGCCTTTGATCAGCAAATCACATTTTTCGGCAGGGCGTTGCGCGGCTTGTGGTTGGAAGGCAGTCGGAATTGCGGTGCCGCGAAGTTTTGTGGAGCCCAGTAGCCCCAACCCGGCTCCCAGAACGGATTTTGAGAACTCTCGGCGATTCAGCATAAATCATTCCCCCAAAAGCTCGACGTAAGGCAATGGAGGGACACAAACCCTCCGCCTAAAAACCATGAGAACTATTTCATGAGACTCTTGGCGGCGCTGGGCCGCGTTGTGGTCTCCGCGAATCTACGAAGCAGCCGGGCCCTTCAGGTTCTGCATGATCAGCCGCACGTCATGACGCGGATCGTTCACGACCTTCCATTCATCGTTGATGATCATCGTCGCGCGGTCCTGAGTGTTGTACGCGGGCCATTTCGGAGTGAGAGGCGTATTCGGGCTGCCCGTATGTGCAAAGGCAGCCCACGCGCCGCTCACCTTGTCCGCCAGCGGCTGCAGATCGGGACCGTTGCCAACTTCGTCCGGCTGCTCTCCCGGATTGTCGAAGACAAAGGGAAGCTCAATCGTATGCGGAGAATGCCGCCTTCCTCCTTCCACTGGCGTTTCCCAGGTAAAGAGGTACATGTATGCCGGCGCTTTCCCCAAGGCGAATTTGCGCTCGGCCTGCTTGATGGCGTCCGAGGGAAACGCCGCGGCCATAAAGAAGATTTTGCTCAGGCTCGCATCGGGCGCTTCTTTGCGGTACAGATCGATGAGTTTGTCCGCTTGGTCGCCGTAGCGCTGCGTCAGTTGCGTTTTCAGTCCGGCTTCATCGAGCGAGTAGAGAGGCGCGAACTGAGGTGAATCGGGTGGCATGAAGAAAGTGCCCTCCGTATTCACCGATCCAATGATCACAGGTACGTCGGCGGATATTTCCGGTGCTGTGGGATCCCACGGATCGCGCGGCAGATTGTGGCCATCCACCACCGGCGCCAAAACAAATGGTCCGCCGCCAGCCGCGCCCTGCCCGCGGTTGTCAATCGCCGCCAGCAGTCGCTCCATGGGAAGCTTTTGCAGTTCGTCCGCCTGGTTGGCCTGGAGATTCAGTTTCGCCAGCAATCTCTCAGCGGTCTTATTCGCGTTTTCCCGGCTAACTCCCTTCAGCGCCGAGCCGCTCTCGATAATCGCTTTGTGGATCAGGCCTTTCGTCGCAGGCATTCCCAGCAGGGTGCTCACCTTCGCGCCGCCGCCCGACTGGCCGAACACGGTTACGTTGCCGGGATCGCCACCGAAATGCGCGATGTTGTCATGCGTCCATTGCAGCGCCGCCACGATGTCCAGCATCCCCGCGTTGCCGGAATCCGCATACTTCTCGCCGCCGACGTCGCCGAGGTATAGGTAGCCAAAAACGTTGAGCCGGTGATTCACGGACACCACCACCACATCGCCCGCGCGCGCGAGATAGTTGCCGTCGAAAGAATGTGCGGAGCCTGCTCCTCCGGCGAAGCCACCGCCGTGCAGCCAAAGCATCACGGGCCGCTTACCCGTCACACCGGGGGTGAACACGTTGAGCACCAAGCAATCTTCGCTTTCAAAAGTCGGCGCGCGGTGGCCCAGGATCAGCGGGTTCGGAGGACCGCCAAGCTGCGGCGCCGTCGACCCGTTTTGGAAGGCGTCGCGTACGCTCGTCCATGGCTCCGGCTTGCGCGGCGCCATGAAACGGTTGCCGCCTCCCGTCGATGCGCCATAGGGCACGCCTCGAAACGTGTGTACGCCCTGCTGGATCACGCCGCGGAGTTTTCCCGAGGCCGTTTCCACAACGGGCGTCTCGTACTTGGCAGTCGCGTCGGCCCCCCAGGCCACGTTCGGAATCAAGCTGCCAAACATACTGCCGGCCAATGCCGCTCCGCCACCAGCCAGCGAGGACTTCAAGAGCGCGCGGCGGCCCACTTTAGAATTCAACACGTCTTTCAGATCCATGGCGGTTCCCCCCTATGCATTCGACGAGCAATCTTCAGCCGCATCCAAAGCGTTGCGGAAAACATACGGCGGTCATGCTTCTAGTGTCAAGCAATCAGCAGGCGTCGTCATCTTGAAGCACGGAAGAGTGAGCCTGACCAGCGCGTCAACACCGGCTTAATGGCCCGTCGCTTCCAGGAATTTCTCCGCATCCATAGCGGCCATGCAGCCTGAACCTGCAGCCGTGACTGCCTGCCGATAATGATGGTCTTGCACGTCTCCGGCGGCAAATACTCCCTGGATGTTGGTCTGGCTGCCGTTGCGGGTGGAAAGATATCCGTTCTCGTCCGTATCGAGAATGGAGCGAAAGACCTTTGTGTTCGGTTCGTGGCCGATGGCCACAAAAACGCCTTCCACCAGCAATTCGGATTTTTGCGCGGTCTCCAGATCGCGAAGCAGCACGGCCTCGACGGAATTCTTGCCCACGTCGGAGATGTCCTCCACAACGGCTGGCGTTATGAAGTGAATCTTCCCGTTCGCGCGGGCGCGGTCGAGCATAATCTTGGTGGCTCGAAATTCCCGCCGCCGATGGATCAGGTGAACCCGGCTGGCAAAGCGCGTCAGAAAGAGTGCTTCCTCCATGGCGGTGTCGCCTCCGCCCACGACCACGATTTCCTTGCCGCGAAAGAAAAATCCATCGCAAGTGGCGCAGGTGGAGACGCCATGGCCAATGAGCTGGCGCTCCGCTTCGAGACCGAGCATGCGCGCGGAAGCTCCGGCAGCGACGATCACCGTTTTGCCACGAAAGATCTCTCTGCCCACGGTAATCTGAAACGGGCGGTTCGTGAAGTCGACCCCTGTAACCGCGCCCGCGCGAAACTCGGCGCCAAACCGCTGCGCTTGCCTGCGCATATGTTCGATCAGCTCCGGGCCGAGGATGCCGTCGGGAAAACCAGGGAAATTCTCGACCATAGTCGTCAACGTGAGCTGGCCGCCCGGTTCATAACCATCGATGACCAGCGGCTTGAGATTGGCGCGCGCGGCATAAATTGCAGCCGTAAGGCCGGCGCACCCGCTCCCGATGATGACCACGTTATGCACCGAATGCCTCCTCGAATGGATCGAGCGCCCGAAGAATTTCTCGCAATCGCGGGGTCCGCACGAAAGCGTTGTAGTGTAACATCCCGACCGTGGAGGGCGAATGCCCGCGCCGCTTCGCTCGCGAACCCGTGCATCAGAATAGGACCGAGACGAATCGTGAAGATTTCTCCGCTTTTATGATTTCGGATGGGTAACTCCGTCGTGATATGTTGGCCTCGATCTCGAGAGAGCCATTGGGGAGGTGAATTTGACACGGACGCCCGGAACCTATGCCGTTTTTGAGACTTCGGAGGGAAACGTTGTCTGCCGCCTGTTTGAAAAGGAAGCGCCTCAAACCGTCGCGAATTTTGTTGGCCTGGCCGAAGGCACGAAGGAGTTTGCCGATCCGAAGACCAGCCAGAAAACAAAGCGTGCCTTTTACGACGGCCTCACTTTTCATCGCGTCATTCCTGATTTCATGATTCAGGGGGGATGTCCTTTGGGAACCGGTACGGGCGGACCCGGTTATAAGTTCGCGGATGAGTTCCATCCTTCATTACGCCACTCTGGGCCGGGAAGGCTCTCGATGGCCAACGCCGGTGCGAACACGAATGGCAGCCAATTTTTTATTACTGTGGCGGCGACGCCTTGGCTGGATAAGCGCCACACCATTTTCGGGGAAGTCGTGGAGGGCCAGGACGTCGCAGACAAAATTTCCAAGCTGCCGCGCGACTCGAATGATCGTCCGCGAACACCCGTGATTCTGCAGCACGTGCGCATCGAACGCGTGTGAGGCGGCAATGGCCAGTCCTATCCATCTTTTCCGCGTTGTGAACGAGTTCGTGTTCATGCTGGTAGGCGCGTTGCTGGTCTTATTCGCGCTCACGGGCCGCTACCTGTCTAATCCCCGGCGCCCGGGATGGATCGGCCTCTCGGTCGTCCTCATCCTCTGGGGACTGGGAACCTGGCGCCGCGCCCATCTCAGCAGAATTGCAGCGGACCGGCTGGTCACGAAAATCGGGGGCGGCTCGCTTGCCCTGGGTGGATTGATTATGCTCTCGCTGGCATGGGCGCCATTTCGATGGGCGGAATGGTTATTGCTGGCCACTGGCGGCGTTTTCGTGCTTAGAGGTTTGGTCTCCGCTGCGATCATGGCTCGGTCCGTTTGAAATTCCGCAAGTTCTCGTCGAAAGGAGTCCGGCATTATGGATCCCGCAATAAAAAAGAAGGCTCTGCGAATGATTACTTATGGGCTCTTTGTGGCCACTTCGCGTGACGACTCTGGCCCCGCCGCGGGCACGATCAACTGGATTTCGCAGAGCTCCTTCACGCCGCCACTCATTATGGTGGCCATAAAAGCCGACAGTGCGCTTCATCGCGCCGTGGCGGCCTCACGCAGGTTCATCGTTCACGTCGTTGGAAAAGATCAGAAGGACCTGGCGACGGCTTTCTTCCGCGGAGCGGAGCTTTCCGGAGACCGGCTGAATGGCTATCGCATTGAGAGCAGCGCAAACGGGATTCCGCTGCTGGTCGATCCGCCAGCTTGGTTCGAGTCTCGCGTCGTAAACGATGTGCGCGGCGGCGACCATACTGTATTCGTGGCCGAAGTGGTCGAAGCCGGCGTCCGCAAGGATACGGAGCCGCTCACGTTGCGCGATACAGGATTTTTCTATGGCGGTTGATCGGGCCTTCGGTGCGGACGATCAGCTCGCCTGTAAGCGAAACGCTTTGGCGCATTCCTGGCAGGGGCAGATCGTTCGCAGGTAGTCGTAGCTGTAGATACCGGTCGTGTGCCCGTCAGAGAAGTCTATCTGCAAGGCGTAATTCCCCATGGCTTTGGCTGCGCGAGCGGTGGGACGCGGCTTGAATAGCGGCAAAACAGCGCCCGGGCTGCTGCCCGCGTGCGCGGCCATGTCTTCTTTTTTCCGTCTCTCCTCATCACAGATCGCGCAGGGACATTGCTCTCTGAGGTATGCGAAATCGTAATGGCTGCTGTGGTGGTCAGCCCAGACGATATCCACTCCGGCGCCCGTGGAGACGCGCACCTTGATGTCGGCAGGTTTTTTTCGAGGATCCAGAGGAGTCGGCATAGATGATTTTCTAGTGCTGCAGCCGTCGTATCGAAAAGCCTAAGTCACATTCGCGACGATGTGCATCAGGCGCCCATGCGCCAGCTCGATCCGCCGGTCGGCCATGCGGCCGATCTCTGACGAGTGCGTCACCAGCAGAATGGTGTGCCCACTGCGATGCAGTTCCCGCAGTATTTCCAGCACGATCTGCTCATTGGCCTCATCGAGAATTCCGGTCGGCTCGTCCGCCAAAATGAGCTTTGGATGATTGATCAAGGCCCGAGCCAGTGCGACGCGCTGTTGTTCGCCACCGGAAAGCTGGCTGGGCAGGTGATCGAGCCGGTCGCCCAACCCGACGCGTCCGAGAGACTCGGCGGCCTCGGTCTCGTCGGTGACGCTGTGAAAGTATTGCGCCAGCATTACGTTCTCGAGCGCGGAAAGGTAAGGCACGAGATTAAAATTCTGGAAGACGAAGCCGACTCTTTCCGCGCGATATCGCGTCAGTTCGCGTTCGCCCAGGATTCCCACGTTCACGCCATCAACAACTGCGCGCCCGCTCGTCGGCCGGTCCAAGCCGCCGAGAATATTGATCAGAGTGGTTTTGCCGGAGCCGGAAGGTCCCATGATGGCGATCCATTCTCCTGCGCGCACGTCGAAAGTGACGCTATCAAGCGCCCGCACTCCTCCGAACGTTTTCGAGATGTCCTCGACCTGGACCAATGCAGCCATCATTCGCCCCGCAGAATGTCCGACGGGCGCACGCGACCCAACAAACGTAAGGGGAGCGCTCCGACAAGCGACACAATCACCATCAACGCGAGAGTAGCAGGCAAAACAATCAGCCGAGGTGTGATGGCTACAGAAAAGACACGTTCGCCAATCCACTGGGAGAGCGCTATGCCCACGATGAATCCAACAATTCCGCCGGCAAAACCGATGGCGGTGGCCTCAGCGAGGAAAACTCGCATGATCCTACGCACCGAACCGCCCAGCGCTTTCATGAGTCCGACGTCGCGCCGCCGTTCCAGCGCGAGGCCCGCCATCGCGGCCAGAACGCCCAGCGATGTGAGCACCAGAATCAACAAAACTGTGCCGAAGAGCAGCCCACGAATGCGCTGGAGGAGGCGCCCTTCGGCCTGCGCGAGTTGGCGCAGGGGTTGGACTTCTAATCCTGGCAGCGCCACGGAGAGTCGGCGAATCACGTCTTCGATTTCAGGAGCAGAGCCGCGAGCCGTAACTTGAATCAGGCTGGCGCGCGCTCCCAAGCCACTCAATTCTTGTGCCAAGGGCAGCCCAATAAAAATTTGGCTATCCTCGGAACTCCCCGCCGTGACGATCCCGGCGACTCGGAGCGTCGCTTCTCGCCCGGCATAAATTATCTTGGCGCTTTGACCCGGAAATAAGCCAAGCCGCGAGGCCGCCTGTACCCCGATCATGCAATCGGCGCGGTTGTCGCGAGCGCTCACCCAGTTCCCATCCACCTTCCACCACGAATTCATGCGCGCTGCTTCGTCGAGCCAGGTTCCGGCCACGATGACGGCGGCTCTGTTCCTGCCCGCCTGGGCTTCCGCTGAAAGATAAAGATAAGGCGAGACAGCGGTGACTTCCAGCAGGCGCAAGTCCTCGATCTGTTGTGCGGCGGCGCCATCCATGGTGGCCGCGGCGTC
>QHYQ01000509.1 GCA_003224175.1 Acidobacteriota bacterium | reverse complement strand
TTCGCCAATTTCACGTCACACGCTCGCAGGCACTCGGGACAATAGTAGAGTCCGTCCACTGCGAGCTTCACCCGATCGAATCCCATGCAGATACAGCAGTAGCGATCGCAGCGGCACTGGTGCTCGGGCTTGTCGCACTGGAAACAGAATGCAGTGTTCGTGGGACTCATTAAACCGAATATAAGCGACCCCGGCGCCAATCTCAAGCCGGAATTCCTCCCTGGAACCCTGGTGCCAAACCCGCAATGCCCACGAAAATAGTGGCAGTAGGGGGTAATGGGCTAATTGTCAGCGACACGGCACTATCCCACTATCCAGTACCGGCCCTTCCTTGACCGGCGTCCCCAACGCGCGTCGGTGTTGCGCGCGCTGGGGTGGTTGACTCCCTTCGGCGGCGATGTTAGTTTCCATTACTTGCCTGGAATCGGGACTCCTCGTGATCGAAGCGACCACTACCCAACTCCGCAAGACGGCTCTCAACTCCACGCATCGCCGCATGGGCGCCAAAATGGTCAATTTTGGCGGCTGGGACATGCCCGTCGAGTATTCCGGAATTGTGAGCGAACACCTCGCCACGCGCACCGCGGCCGGGCTCTTCGACGTCAGCCACATGGGCGAAATCGAGGTGCGCGGCCCGCAGGCGCTGGACCTGGTGCAGTTCGTCACCTGCAACGATGCCGGGCGGCTCACCGACGGACAGGCACAATACTCCGGCCTGATGACTTCCGCGGGAACCTTTGTCGACGATTTGCTGGTGCACAAAATTTCCAACGGCCACTACTTCCTTTGCGTGAACGCCAGCAATCAGGACAAGGATTTCGAGTACATCCGCAGCGCCGCCATACGTTTCAGCGCAAAGGTGGAAAATTCCGGTGAACGCTACTCGCAGTTCGCCATCCAAGGACCCAAAGCCCTGGGAATCCTCGCGCGCTTCACCCGCGACCCCATCGCGGCGCTGAAGTATTACCATTTTCTCGCCGGCGAAGTTGAAGGCGTGCGCGCCCTGATTGCGCGCACCGGCTATACCGGCGAAGATGGCTTCGAGATCTATTTCGACCCGGGACACTCGGAAAAATTGTGGAACGCTCTGCTCGACGCCGGCAGATCCGAAGGACTTCTGCCCTGCGGCCTGGGCGCCCGCAATACCCTGCGCCTCGAAGCCGGCATGTGCCTCTATGGCCACGAAATTGACGACACGACTACGGTCTGGGAAGCTAATCTTGCCTGGATTTGCAAGCTGGGCAAGGGCGATTTCCTCGGACGAAATGCTTTGCAGGCCCAGAAGGAGAGCGGAATCGGCCGCATTCTTGCCGGTTTCGAGATGCAGGATCGCGTGATTGCTCGCGATGGCTATCCCCTGCTCGCTGGCCCTGGGCAAAAAATCGGCTGCGTCACCAGCGGATCGCCCGCGCCTTTTCTCAAAAGGAATATCGGTATGGCCTACGTCCCTGTAGAATCGAGCGCTCCAGGGACGCAAATCCGCATCGGCATTCGATCCCAGGAGGCTTCGGCCAAAATCGTGCCCTTGCCGTTTTATAAACGGCCTCGTTAGCGCCCCTTTTCAGCTACAAAGGGCGTAGATTTCCGGCACAACGGGAGAAAAGATGTATCCCAGCGATTATCGCTATACGAAAGACCATGAGTGGGTGCGCGTGGAAGGTGAAGTCGCCACCGTCGGCATCACCGACTACGCACAGCATGAGCTCGGCGACGTCGTCTACGTCCAGTTACCTAAGCCCGGAGCAAAGGTCAATGCCGGCGAATCTTTCGGCAGCGTGGAATCGGTCAAGGCCGTGAGCGATGTCTACGCGCCGCTGTCAGGCGAAGTGACCGAAGTGAATTCGGCGCTGGAAGAAACGCCCGAGACGATCAACAAAGACCCACACGGAAAGGCCTGGCTCATCAAGCTCAGGCTCGCCAATTCTTCCGAACTCGCCAAGCTCATGAATGCCGCCGCCTACGAGGCTTATATCGCCGATCAGCAAAAGGGAACCTCGGCCCCATAAAAAACTGATGCGCTATCTCCCGAGGAATACCTCATAAGTACAAAACTATGATTTTAGGCTGTCTTTTAACACGCTTTGTCCCTATACTGTCCCTAGTTCTCCCGAGGAGGGCTTATGCAGACAGGGACGGTCGTTCGCCGCGGACGGTTTTGGTATCTGCGTTACTATGCGCCGGTCCTAGTGAATGGGAAGGTCTCCAAGCGCCAGAGGGCCGTTAAGCTGATCGAGGTCTCTCGCGAATATCCAGACGCCCAGAGCGTCCGTGATGCAGGGCTCACCGGCTCCGTCCTCGCCCCGATCAATACGAGGACCGCGAAGCCGGGATCAACGCTCTTACTTGCCGATTTTCTCCAGCACGAATACCTCGTATGGATACGTGAGCACAAAAAGCCGTCCACACTGAAGAACTATAATTATCGCTTCCAACTGCTCAAGCCCTACCTCGAGGGCCTAGAGCTTACGAAGACCCGGACCTCCGATATCAATCGCCTCCTCGAATCCGTGGCCGTCACAGAGCGTGCCCACACGACGCTCAAGCACGTGAAGGCTTTCCTCTCCGGAGCCTTCCGTTTTGCGATCGGGCGGGACAAGTTCCCGGAGGGATGGGCGAATCCGGCTCACGCCGCGGACGTACCCGAAGGACTAGAA
>QHYQ01000508.1 GCA_003224175.1 Acidobacteriota bacterium | reverse complement strand
CGGTATAAAGATTGCCCACAGACGTGCCAACTTCCAAGCTCTGGGTAGGGTGGCCCATGCCCAATCGAACGCGGGCATGGGAATCGTCTTCACCAGTATTCAGCCAAACGACCAGTTGGTTTTAGAGAAGTGGATCGCTGAACTAAGAGGCTAGAGCGAGAGTGGCGTTCGCAAGGCCCGTGAGCAAAGGCTTCTTCGGCCAGCCGTCAACTCCCCGTCCTCAAGGACACGTCACGCAGCTTCGTGCAATTAATTGGTTGCCAAGACTCGCTTTCGTTTCGGCCTCATGCGCCCCCGCGATCAACCTTGCTGTTTGTGCCACCACTCCCGAAGCGATTTGCAACGACAGTCAGCATCAAGAGAAATTAGGAAGATTCCATCCAGCTTGGTTTGCAGTCCGGGCGGAGTGCGAACAAACGACGCCCACCATTGGGCAACCCCTATCTCAGGGGTCACAGCCAAGATCTCGTATCCAAATCGAATGTCCTCTTCCGTTTGGGCCACCTGCGACCAATACGCGAGAATCGCTTGGCGTCCGCGCATGGGCTCGAGAAAGGGTGTGACTTGGTAGGTGCCGTCCTCCGCGAACAGTTTAGCGGCCGCCTGCGGGTCCCGGCTTTCCCACGCGCGGCCGTACGCATCCAGCCAGGATTTGAATGCGGCCGGATCCACGCTCATGCGCAGCCTCCGAGGGTGAACATTGGATGACGGAATAAATGCTAATGCCGACGCGAACGTCGCCATTCCCTTGACCGTGAACAACAAACAGGCCCTGTTGCATCAGGAACTGCGCCGGAAAGCTCTATAGGGTTCTGAACGGCTAGCGACCATCTCAGCGAACGGCGCAGTTTCCGGTTTGCCGACTACCCGTCCAGGTGGTTCCAGCCCCCCGCCAACCTCCTCCACCAACTTTCATGCGTGCGCGTTTCCCAGACGATTTTGACCTAAGAGCAGAATCATGGGTAGACACAAGCTCAATTGTCAAACAGTCGGTTCTGCGCCGATCTCTGCAGCCTGATCGGAAAGGTCCTTCGTATTCGATGGTGGCCAGAATCGGAAAAGCGCAAAGCCCAATAACCCCCAACATATCCATATGATTGTTGTCACCAGTAAGGGGTCTTGTCCGCCGAGCGAGTGTGCACCTGACAACGCCCAAACGTTCTGCAGTCCATGGGCGAGAGCAGCAGGCCAAATCGAGCCGGAATGCAAAGTCAGCCAGCCGAGCACGTAGCTCATCGCGATGCACAAGCCCAGGCGGGAAGTCAATCTTAGAAGAACCTGGTAGTCTTCGGTCGTCTTCTGAAAATCTCCCAGAAAATGAAATGCGCTCCAAGCCAGCCCGAGCAGAAAAACCCCTCGTATGACTCCAAATCGCTGCACAAAACGTGGTTGCAGGTAGCCGCGCCAGATAATCTCCTCGAAAGCAGCGGCAAAGAGGAACCAGAAGTAGTACGGATCCGGAAAGCGAAAGTACGACGCGAAAATGGGCGGAGAAAATTTCCCAAGCTCAAAGGCCGCCCAATGAATTCGCTCGGACAAATAGGCGACCAAGTTTGGGATCAGGTTGATTGCAATCGGGAAGATGACGCCCAGCATACCGAACTTAGTTTCCGGAAGCCGAGTAAACTGGCGCAACTCCTTCCAACGGCCTTCTCCGATTGCCCAAGCCGCAACTCCACCGAGGAGCCCTGTCCCAAGTGCCGTGTCCAATGGAGCGTTGGCCGGCAGTGAGCGGTAATTGACGAACCGTATGAGCACGGCATAAACAGCTCCAACAGAAGTGCCTGCAACAATTCCAATTACCCAAGCGCCCGTAACCGAAATCCAGATGAAAGTCCGCATTCGTTTCCAGATTTCGTCCTGACGAGGTGGTGCGTCCTCCGTATGCGCTAGCGAAAGCGGAAGCGAAGCAATTCCCATGGCCAGCCGTGACAAAAAAACAATCACCAACGCGATCCCAACGGCACTCATGTGCACCGCTGGACCCAAACTCCACACGTTGCTGAATGCCCATGCTTGGTTGTGCGGGCCTCCCTGCAAGACGCTCATGTATGGAAAACCCGAATGCTGCGCGAGGTAAAGAGAGCGGCCGCAAATAGCAACGACCCCCGCGAGTGCCGGGAGGCAGACGAAACCGAAAATTCGCCCCACAGGGTGTGTTCCTGGCCAGAAGCAAATGAACAGACCAGCGGCTCCAGCGAAAACAATCGGGAGGCGGGCAGCTATGGAAAACAGGAGCCAGGACTGAAATGCCCTGGCGAATGGATCTTGGTAGGACCCGCTAAGAAAGACATTCGAACCAGGCGCGTAATTCGGGACTAGCGGGAAACAGCGCAATTGCATGCAGATCAATAGAAGAACTGATCCGCCAAGAAAGAGCAGCTGAGCTGGGTCCTCTGGAATGACAGAGCGCGCAAAGAGAATCAGACGCTTCACCAGCAGCCTCTCGCAAATGCGCCGATTATGCCTCGTAAACCTCCGTATCGTTAGCTGTTTTCATACGCGGTAATTTTTATTCAGATCATCTGAGGGACGGCAGACCGACGCGAGTTCAAACATTCATCGCTCACTTGCCGTATAACGCGCTATCGGAAACTGAA
>QHYQ01000559.1 GCA_003224175.1 Acidobacteriota bacterium | reverse complement strand
CGCAGCATGTCTTCCACCAAGACAGGCGTTTGCAAGAGTTTGCAACCTTTCCGCAAACCATTGTTTCCGGAGACGTGTCCTCAAAGAAGTGACGCTGACCGATGGCATGTAATTCCCTGCATTTGAACGACTAAGTAGTTCGATGCCACCGTTGGGATCGGTCCCGTTTGGCACTCGATGTGCGCGCTCCGCGTGCGGCTGCTTCGGAACCGTGCGAGGCTCCGCTAGGACTTGTGAGCCCAAACGTGTACCTGAGCCGATGCCGAGATTCATGGAGCAAGAGGAAGAGGAATCCGCTTTTGGCGGGCCGCTGAGAATGGCAGTTCGGTAGGGGGAGTCTACCCCGAATTTTCCTTCAATCTCGGGGCCCAGATGTCGCCTCCTTGGAGGACTCAACGATCTCTATAGGGTAGTTTCGGTTCTATTAATCTTCAGGAGAAATTTTTGTGCCCATTAAGGATGGGCTTCGCACATTGCTACCTCGCAGAATAGCTATGCGCCTTGCTGCGCTGAAAGTTGGGGTACAGGCGAAATTCCGAACTGTGGGCCCGCCACCATTTTGGTTCTACGCCTGGAAACTTAGGAAATACATGAACCGCCCAGAGGAAATAGCAATCGAGGTCACCAGCACGTGCGATGCGGATTGCATTATGTGCCCTCGCCGGAGCATGCGGCGTAAACAGGGGCCGATGGAGCTTAATCTGTTTCGCAAGATTATCGATGAGGCGGCCTCAATGAAGGTTCCGTATTACAGCCTGAACGGATACGGGGAGATCTCTACGCTCAGGAACTATCGAGACTACTTGAGCTACCTAAGGAACAAGGCCCCCAAAGCCTGCATTAACATAAACACAAATGGGATGCGAATGTTTGAGGAGATGGCCAACGACTATGTTCGGTTCAAGGTTGATGTCGTCAACATCACGATAGATGGTGCAACGGCAGAAACCTACGAGTCTATCCGGAGGTACTTGAAGCTTGAGCAGGTTGAATCGAACGTGAGACGCTTGATTGCAATACGGGATAGACAAAGAGCAAATCGCCCGGTGGTGCAGGTGGGTATCATCGGGATGCCGCAGAACGCACATGAGATCGCCGCGTTTAGGAAGAAATGGATGGGAGTCGCCGACTCTGTAGTCGTGTCGGGTATTGTGTCGCGCCTTGGAAGCATTTCGTTTGTGAACATTGCGGACTCAAACTGGCAATCAACGCCTTGTTTCTACCTTTGGTCTCAACTGCCTGTCTTGAGCGACGGTACTGCTGCACTGTGCTGCGACGACTGGGACGGTGTCGCGCCAATGGGAAATCTGTATTCATCGACGATTCGCGAGATTTGGATGTGTGAATTCCGAAAGAAACTCCGCACTCTTCACCTAGCGGGAAAGGCCGGTACCATTCCTGCCTGCCAAGCTTGTCGACAGCCTCGGGAAGGACCCTGGTGGTTCGCCAACGGTGTCTCCGGTGAGCGAACTACACCTGTCTCGATTCCCGGCGGGGGTTGAATCCGCCCTATGGCTCTAGACTAGAAAGACTCGGGCAAGTCCCGGATAACTAGGACTGAAAACGGAAAGCAATGGGCCACGGGAGAGGCGGCGATGGCGTCAATTGGCCCGCCTGGTTGGTTCGCCGATCACCACGGCTTGCTGAGGGGGATCGATGCGAGTTCTGCATGTGAGTAGCGGTAACTTGTACGGCGGCATAGAAACACTGCTCCTGACACTTGCCCGCCACGGCAACCTGTGCCCGGGCTTGGAGCAGCATTTCGCGCTTTGCTTTGAAGGGCGTTTGAGCGAGGAGTTGGCCACCGTTGGTGCGCGGGTCCATCTCCTGGGTAACATGCGAGTCCGCAAGCCGCTCTCCGTGTGGCGATCCAGGCGTGTATTGAAGGATGTTCTACGGCAGCATAAGATCGATATCGTCGTTTGCCATTCCGCATGGCCGCAGGCGATTTTTGGTCCGGTGGCTCGCTTTGCCCACCTGCCGCTAGTTTTCTGGCTCCACAGTGCTGTCAATGGCCGCGACTGGCTGCAACTTTGGGCGCGGCTGACTCCGCCGGATCTGGCTCTATGCAACAGCCAGTTCACACAGAGTACGCTACCCAATATGTATCCGAGGGTTTGCAGCCAGCTGATACATTGCCCCGTATCTGCGAACACGCCGCGCGCTTCAGACAGTGAACGCCAGGCGACTCGATCCGAGTTCAATACTCCCACGCAAGCCACGGTCATTGCGCAGGCCAGCCGAATGGAGGGCGGGAAGGGACACGAACTCCTGTTACTAGCTTTAGCCACGCTAAGAGAATTGCCGAGTTGGGTAGCCTGGATCGTGGGAGGAGCGCAGCGA
>QHYQ01000317.1 GCA_003224175.1 Acidobacteriota bacterium | reverse complement strand
AATCTTGCAGGATAGAAGTTGCTGCGCGGATAACTTCCGGGCCGATACCATCGCCGGGGAGAACGGCGATGGTCCACTGCCCTGGGCTCATACCGCCACGTCCGAAACACTTGCGTCAGCGGACCGGCGCCCCGCCAAGCGCTTGATGTCCTCGTCCGTGATCTCTTTCTTGGCGTCCGCCAGGGCCATGACCTGGCGATAACATTCCCGAAGTTCGTCCTCGGATATGATCACGCCCAGCTCCGCCAGCCGCGCGCGCAATGCATTGCGCCCGGAGTGCTTGCCCAGCACCAGCCGATGCGCCGGAACGCCTACGGCTTCCGGCGAAATCACCTGGTAGGTCAGCGGATTCTTCAGGATTCCATCCTGATGAATCCCCGCCTCGTGCGCGAACGCGTTCGCGCCCACCACGGCTTTGTTTGGCGGCACGGAAACACCCGTAATTTCCGAGAGCAGCCGGCTCGTCGCATAGAGTTCGTTCAGCCTCAGCCGCGTGCCGGTCTCATACCGATCGGGGCGCACGGCCAGAGCCACGGCAATCTCTTCCATGGCCGCATTTCCGGCGCGCTCGCCAATTCCATTGATCGTGCACTCCACTTGGCGCGCACCCGCCTTCACCGCCGCCAGCGAATTGGCCACGGCCAGCCCTAAATCGTTATGGCAGTGCGCGCTCCAAATCACTCCCGGCCGGTCGCCCACCTTCGATCGCAGCGCGCGGAACATCCCGCCGTACTCTTCAGGCGTCGCGTAACCCACCGTATCCGGAGCATTCAGGATCGTCGCACCTGCACCGACCGCAATCGAAAACGCCTGCCCCAGAAATTCGACGTCGCTGCGGCTAGCGTCCTCGGCCGAAAACTCCACTTCGGGGCAGCGCCCCCTCGCGTATTCCACCATCTTCCCGATGGACTCGAGAGCCTCCGTGCGCGAGATGCGCAGCTTGTGCTTCAGATGCAGGTCCGAAGTCGCCAGGAAAACGTGCACCCGCGGCCGTGCCGCGCGTTCCAGAGCCCCCAGAGTAGCGTCAATATCTTCGCGCCGCGCCCGCGCCAGCCCCGCCACCGTGCTCTGCTTGATCTCGCGCGCCACTTCCCGTACCGCCTCGAAATCTCCCTGCGACGCGATGGGAAAGCCGGCTTCGATCACGTCCACACCTAGACTCTCGAGGCGCCGCGCCAGTTGCAGCTTCTCCGCCGTATTCATGGAAAAGCCGGGGGCTTGCTCGCCATCCCTCAGCGTGGTATCGAAGATTCGCACCATCTCCATCGCCATCCTCCCAATACCCGGAGATCCCAGGCAGGGCGCACCTCCCGCGAAAAGGCTGCCTCCTGCGGCGAAACTCTACCTACAGGATGAGCTTTCGCCGTTCAACAAAGCCGCGTTTTTCGCGGTTAACAACGTTTGCGGCCGCGCCGTCCAAGAAGTCTGCGGCCCGGCCGCCAAAAAGTCCAATTTATACTTCTTGCCTCAATTATAAGACCCGCTTATATTCTCCCACAGGCCTCTAGGGGCTGTCATCCCGAGCCTCCCTTGGCATCCCTTGGCACGCTGCGCGGCAAAAGGCTACCGACAGGATACGCTTTTCGCCGGTCAGAAAGTCTTTGCGCGCGGCCAAAGCGAGCCAGGAATTTGCTTTTCGCTCTGCGATTTCTGAAGTCCCGGAGCAAAAACCAGCCCCTCCGGCTCCCCCACGCCCGCTCCGCGCGCGTTGGGGCGGTCGGACGGGCGACACAATCAGCCCGACGTTCTCTTATGGATCTCTCCGAACTCAACGTCTTCCTCACCGTCGCCCGCGAACGCAGCTTCTCCCGCGCCGCCCAGAAGCTCTACCGCACCCAGCCCGCCGTCAGCATCACCATTCGCAAGCTCGAAGACGAGGTGGGCGAACCCCTCTTCGCCCGCGGCGCCCGTTCCGGCCAGCTCACCGACGCCGGACGGCTGCTGATCGGCTATGCCGAACGCATCCTAAATCTGCGCGACGAAATCCGCCGCGCCGTCGACGACCTCCGCACCGGCGGACGCGGCGAACTCTCCCTGGGCGTCAACGAAAGCTCCATCCACGCCCTGCTGCCCGTGCTGGCGCGCTACCGCCAGCTTTTCCCGCAGGTCCATCTCGCCGTGCGCCGCACTTTTTCCCGCGATATCCCCACCGAATTGCTGAACTATCGCCTGGACCTCGGCGTCGCCTCCTTCGTCCCCCAGGAGCCCCAACTCGCCTCGGTAAAAATCTTTCGCGACGAACTCGCCCTGGTCGTCTCGCCCAAACATCGCCTCGCCAAGCGCGGCCGCGCCGATCTCTCCGAATTAGGCGAGGAGGTTTTCGTCGCCCATATCGTCGAATCGCCCTTCCGCCAGCGCGTGATCCAGCTCTTTGCCAAGCATCACGTCCCGCTGCGCATGAGTATCGAGCTGCCCACCATCGAAAGCATCAAGCGCTTCGTGCAAATGGATATCGGCGTGGCCATCGTGCCGCGCATGTGTGTGCGCTGGGAAATCGAGCAAGGCCTGCTCGTCGAAGTCAAGGTCCGCCAACTGCGCATGCCCCGCGACCTGTATTTGCTCTACCGCCGCCGCGAGCCCTTGTCCCATTCCGCCAAAGCCATGTTCGAACTCCTCAAGCCCCGCTCCGCCCCCGCCCCCTCGCCCGAATCACAAGCCTCATAGCGGAAGGGCGTTCGCTGCGTCTGGTAGAATTGCGGCGGTTGAAGGGCAATGGCGACAAGTACCAATTCGAAAGGAGCGGCAATCGTCAGTAGCGAGAAAATTCTCGTTGGAGTCTTTTTCGCACTTCGGCAGGCCTGGGAGCTTCTGAGCTCCGCGCAAGTATGGTGGAGGCCTTGGATAAGCTTCGACAGCACACGATCGAGCAGAGAAATTCTCGAAGCCGAGACCGCTTATATTTTGAGACGGTACGAACTCGAAGCTCTTAAGACGAAAGTTAGTCGCACCGACGTCGTATTTGGCAATTCCCTACATCTGCCGCCGGAAGTAGCGTCGCCTTAGACAGCGATTAACAGTTCCAGACAAGATGGAACGCGGAGAAATTTGTCCTGACTTCGACGTTCACCTAAGCAGGAACGGCCGAAGAGCGGCGCTCGATCTGCTCCTGGATTCGTCGCCGGAGCAACAAGGGATCGGCGACGTATGAAAATGGCTCCCACGACCCGCCCGTTCCCCGAACACTGACGCTCCCGTAACCCCACCAGCGCCCCAGCAGCCCTTGCGTGACGAGAACGCTTTCGATTTTGTCCAGAAACAATTCGTCGGTCGCCACCGATACGATCCCTTTGCGATAGATCACGCGCTTGTTCGTCACTGCGAATTCGAAACCGTAGCGCCGCAATAAGCCGGAAAGGAAAATTCCCGCCGCAACCACAAGCAGAATCACGCCGCCAATCCATAGGAAGTCTTTCTCAAAGACCAAAGCGATTCCACCCAAAGCCAGCAGCCCAGCCCCGGCCGACGGACCAATAAGTACCACCCAATGGCGGCGGGTTGTGTAGACGATCCGTTCCCCTTCGGTCAAGCTCTTCTCGACGTATCTCATTCATTTCCCTCGCTGGCTCCAGCCTTCCTGTGCGAGAGCTTCTGACGTTCGGCTGCGAACGATCAACTTAGTTTATCAGCGGGCACTTGCGGGTATTCGAATAATCAGGAATGACGAGAGGTAAGTCTCAATAGCACACAACGTCTCGCTCGCGCCCAGGCCCACTCATTCGAACCATGATGAACCGCGCTCGCCGCCCTAGCGCACGTCGGTAGGATTGATTTTCGACTTCAGCTGTGGCAGTGAGCGAAACGCCGCCACTTTCCACCGCCCGTTTTCCTTCACCATTACCGCGGTGTACCGCGTTGTACTGGCGGGGATTTCCTTGCCCTGCTCATCGTGCAAACCAGACGTGTAGCTGTCGCCGTCCACAATGGCCACATCCGGGCGAAGAAACTGAATCTTCGCCAAGCCGGGATGCGAGTGCCAACTGCCCTTGGCCGTCCCCGCCAGCCACTCCCGGTGAGCAGCCTCGATGGCGTCGCGCCCTTCGTATATCGACCCATCCCCGGAAACCCAGTCGGCATCCTCGGTCATGACCGCGGCAGCGGCGGCCGCGTCGCCTTTGCTCCATGCTTTCCCATGCGCGTCCAGCACCGCCTGGATCGCTGCTTTCTCTGCTGAACTACCGTCACGCACTCGAGGCTGTGAACAAGCCCCCAATGCGGCACACAGCAAAATGGCCATGCATATCCTGCGCATGCTTCCTCCGGGTGCGGATGCAAATGGACTGGAAATAGCAATGCTACTGCGCTGAATCTCCCCGTGTCCATATTCTGAGACGAAACTCGCGGTTGCGAGATGTCGCGGCCGCGCATTCGACTCCGATTCGATGAGGACGGGCATCGCCAGGCCGGCCGCATTCATCCTCGCCGGCCTGCCTCTTTCGAAAGTTTCGTTCCCACCCCGATAGTTCGAACGTCGCCGGACGCCCCTCTTCGGTCGAATACTAACAAGCTAACCAAAACAATCAGTTGCTAACCAACTAATAATATGGTATTCTCTCTCATGTTCTTCGGCAGAGCCCGGTATTTCTATCGTCTGGCGCCACCGCTCCGCGCCCCAAGCACCTTGACACATTCATCTTCTCTATGCCTGACTCGGAACCCACAGTCCAGCGTGGTGCCGGCTTCCGCGCGTTGGCGTGCCACCAAGGGATCTCTCGATGCCTATCGAGGCTTGTTCTTTCACGGAATGAGCAAACTCTTTACAATGAACACTTCGATAAACTTCGCGCACAACTCCAGCAGAATGAATACTTGCGATTTAAAGGACTTAAAGTACCTTAAGAATGAATACTTCCGGAGAAAACCGAGGGGGGAGGGGCGTATTGTTATGTTTATGTTGGAATTTCAAACTGGGCCCTTGATGAGCGCATCTGATAGGAGCATCCAATAGGCCACTTGCCAATGTCCACATCGAACACGGCCGTCACCAGCCCAGCCGACGCAACGAGCCTCGGCGGCGAGGCCTTTGCCATCGAGACCTTCGGCCTCACGCGCCGCTTCGGCGACCTGATCGCCGCTAATCACGTCACCCTGCACGTTCCCTACGGCGCCATCTTTGGCCTTTTGGGGCCTAATGGCGCCGGCAAGACCACCACCATAAAAATGCTCACCACCATGCTCGAGCCTTCCGAAGGCACCGCGTCGGTGGCCGGCTTCGATATCGTCAAGGCTCCGGCCAAGGTCCGCCGGATGATCGGCTACGTGCCCCAGATGCTCTCCGCGGATGGCGGCCTCACCGGCTGGGAAAATCTCGACCTTTCCGCCAAGCTCTACGGCATTCGCCGCGCCGAGCGCAAGCGCCGCATCGAAGATGCGCTGCATTTCATGGGATTGACCGAGTTCGGGCGCAAGCTGGTGAAGACCTATTCCGGCGGAATGATCCGGCGCCTGGAAATCGCTCAGGCCATGCTGCATCGCCCCGCCGTGCTGTTTCTCGACGAGCCGACCATTGGTCTCGATCCCGTGGCTCGCCGGTCCGTGTGGGAACGGCTGCTGGAGCTGCGCCAGAATTTCCAGATGACTGTGTTGATTACCACCCACGGCATGGACGAAGCCGACGAGCTCTGCGACCATCTCGCCATCATGCATCTCGGCAAAGTCGCCGCAATCGGAACGCCCGCGGATCTGAAAGCCAATGTCGGGCCCGACGCCACACTCGACGACGTTTTCGTTCACTTCAGCGGAGGCATCATTCAGGAGGAGGGAAACTATCGTGACGTCCGCGCGACCCGGCGTACAGCTAGCCGTCTCGGCTGAGCCGCCTGCGTTCTTCGCTTTTTTTCAGCAGACCGCGGCCATCGCCGAGATCGAACTGAAAAAGCTCATCCGCGATCCCACCGAAGTGCTGGCCCGCGCGGTGCAGCCGGTGCTGTGGATCGTTATATTCGGAAATGTTTTCAGCCGCATCCGCGCGATTCCCACCGGCAACGTCAGCTACCTCGCTTTCATGACTCCGGGCATCCTTGCCCAGAGCGTGCTCTTCGTAGCTATTTTCTACGGCATTGCCGTGATCTGGGAGCGCGATCTGGGAATCGTGCACAAGCTGCTGGTGAGCCCGGCGCAGCGCGCGGCGCTTGTCTATGGCAAGGCCACTTCGGCCGGATTTCGCGGCGCCGTGCAAGCCACCATCATCTATGTTGTCGCCTTCCTGCTGCACATCCAAATTCGCTGGACGCCGTTATCGATTCTCGGAGTTTTCGCCGGCGCCATGCTCGGCTCGGCCGTCTTCGCAACGCTGTCTTTCATCGTCGCGTGTCTTGTGAAATCGCGCGAACGCTTCATGGGCGTAGGCCAATTGATGACCATGCCGCTGTTTTTTGCCAGCAATGCCATCTACCCCACTTCCATCATGCCGCATTGGCTGCGCGTGGTCGCCTACCTCAATCCCTTGACTTACCTGGTGGATGCGCTGCGCACGCTGATGATTGGCGCCAGCCAAAGTTCCCACAGCGTGCTCACCAACTTTGGCATCGTCGCTCTGATTTTTGTAATTCTCGCGGCCGTCGCCACAAAGCTCTATCCCTCGCTCGTCCGTTGAGAGCGACAAATTCTATGGTCTCATTCCGAGCGGATTCGGGGTCCTCAGCGCCCACCTCTCGAGCGCCACTCGCGCGGTAAAAGTTGCGTGCGCTGGGGTGGAGGAGCGAGGAATCTGCTTTTCTATTGGCTCGAGCGGCTTGATCGCAGTGGGGATTCTCGGCTTTCCTGGAGCAGCGCCTCACAGGCCTCACGCACGTCCTCGACCCTGATCGAAAATATGCATTGCGACGCTGCGAGAGATTCGCATTCCCCGCGCGGGCACTGCTTGCATGGAAATGGGTTCTCGACGATACGATATTCCGTCTTCCAGGGCGACCACACTTTGGAATCGCTGGCCCCGAAGATGACCACGCACTTCTTGTCGAGCGCCGCGGCAATATGCGTCGGCCCCGTATCGTTGCCAAGGAAAAAGCACGAACCTGCGAGCAACGCGATCAGCCCGCGCAGGTCGAGCGAATCCATGATCGCGCCTACAGAAGCGAAATGCTTTCTAACCTCGGCCTCGATCTGCTCGTCACCCGGTCCGAGGTTCACCACGCTGGCAATCCCATACGCTTCCCGCAGCCAGCGCGCAATTGCCGCAAAGCGTTCCACCGGCCAGCGCTTATTCGCCTGGCTGGCGCCCGGACGGAATACCGCATACGGCTCGCCGGGTTTCACGCCCTGCTCTGCCAGTCTTTGCCGCACCAGGTTTGCGGCTTTCGGATCAACGTACACCTTCGCCGCGGGAAGGGGCTTTTCCGGTAAGCCGGTCCACAGAAACTGCTGCAAACGGTGCTCGGCCGTGTGCATCTCAATCCGTCCAGCCACCGGGAAATGGATCGGCACTTGCACATTGTAAAAAGAAGAGAACTGCCTTTGCGCCCAGCACACGCGCACAGGCGCGCCGGAAAGCCGCGTCAAAAATGCGCTGGTGGGGCCGCCATGCATATTGAAAGCGCTGGCAAAATGCCGCCGACGCAGTTGGCGGACGGTGTCCCAGAATTTCCGCAGAACGATGACTTCGGAAATCGCCGGATGACTTTCGAGGAGCGGAACACACAGCGGCTCGACGAGTATGTGAATTTTCAGATCGGGCCGCCAGTCGTGCAACGCCTGGACCGCAGGAAGCGTGAGCACCACGTCGCCAATCGATCGCAAACGAATGACCAGAAGGTTTGCGTCGGGCGGCAAATCCGGCAAAAGCGATGATGGAAGGTTCGGATTTAGCGGTGCATTCAGTCGCGGATTCGATAGCTGTGCGGTCATTCTGTTTCCTGGCGGGCCGTTCCGTGGCCGGCGCGCTGAGCGGCCAGCCATGGCACGCGATCGAGCGATTCGGCGATGACCTCGTAGACGTAATGCAACTGCTCCGGTGTGATGACGTAAGGGGGAAGAATATAAACCACGTTGCCCAGCGGGCGAAGCAGCACGCCTTTGTCGAGATAAAAATCGTAGAGCGCCGGACGCAATTCAGAGAAGTAACCAGGATCGTCCGCTTTGAGTTCCAGGGCCATCACGGTTCCAATCGTGCGCACGTCGGCAACGGCTGGGTGCGCGGCGAGCGCCGGCGCGCGCTGGCTATGGATTTTCTCGATGACGGCGATGCGCTCAAAGACCGGCTCTGAATCGAAAATCTTGAGGTTGGCTACGGCTGCCGCACAGCCCAGCGGATTCGCCGTGTAGGAATGTCCATGAAAAAATGTGTGGCTTCTGTCCGTGGAGCGAAAAGTCTCATATACGGCAGGCGTGCAGACGGTGGCGGCAAGCGGTAAGAATCCGCCGGTGAGCCCTTTCGAGAGACACAGCGGACCAACGCAATCAATGTCGCAGGTTGCACGCCGCTTTCCGACCGGGCAACGAAAACAATGCGCCGAGGGAACACGCCACACAGGAAATCTAAGTCCCTGAAACGCAGCGACGAAATCGAACTCCGCTCCAACCGACATGGCTCCGACGGTGTCCCCATGGTAAGCGTGTTCCAGGCCCACGAATTTATTTTTGCGCTGCTTGCCCTGATTGCGCCAAAACTGCAGAGCCATCTTCAGCGCCACTTCTACTGCGGTCGAGCCGTCATCGGAAAAAAAGATGTGCTCGAGCGGCTGCGGCAGGACGCGCCGCAAGCGCTGGGCGAGTTCCTCGGCCGCGTCGTGCGTAAATCCGGCAAAGATCACGTGCTCGAGTTTCCGCGCCTGTTCCGCAATGGCCTCGGCGATCAGAGGATGTGCGTGCCCGTGAAGATTGACCCACCAGGAGGAGATTGCGTCGATCAGCTTGCGAGCGTCGCGTGTATAGAGATAGACGCCCTGGCCCCGTTCGATGTGGATCGGCTGCGGGTCAAGCGCTTCCTGCGTAAACGGGTGCCAGATGGAGAGCGGTTTAGCCGGCATCTTTCAAAAATAATTACGATCGAAGCTGCTGCGAAATACGTTCAACAGAGCTTCACGATTAATGGTATCGATCCACGGTATCGATCCGATGACTGGAACAGCGGCGAAATGCTCGATGGAGCGCTCGTTATCTTTGTTGCGATGGCCGATCATCACTACGCCCTTTATGGGCATTTTTGCACAGCGGAGAGCCCGGACCGTGAGGAAAGTATGATTGATGGTGCCGAGCGCGGCTCGCGCGGCAATCAGAACGGGAAATCCGAGGCGCCGCGCCAAATCGAGCATCAGCTCCGTATCGTTGATGGGAACGAGAATGCCCCCGGCGCCTTCGGCGATGACCGGCCCGCCGAGATTAGCGGGAGCCTGAATTCGCGCGAGATCGATCCGGACGCCGCTCGCTTCCGCAGCCAGGTGTGGCGATACCGGCGGGTCGAAGCAATAAGACTCCGGAAGGGTCTGAGCGCCCGAAATTTCCGCGAGCTTGATCACAGTTTGCCGATCGGTTCCCTCACGCGCGCCGGTCTGAATCGGTTTCCAGTAAATGGCATCGAGGGCGGCAACGAGAAGAGCGGAAAGCAGAGTCTTACCTACATTCGTATCCGTGCCGGTGACAAACAGGGACTCTTTCACGGCTGTACAGCATGCAGCGGCACTTGCTCTTGCAGCGGCACTTGCTCTCGCTCGCGGATCGAGATAAGTGCATCAGCAAAGCGCGCGAGAAGCGTGGTGGAGAGCTTCGCGTTGAGGGAAAGACGCAAACGCGAAGTGCCGGCGGGAACGCTGGGCGGCCGGATGGGGCGCACTCCAAAGCCGGCCTCGTTGAGCAGCGCAGAAAATCGCACGGCGCGTTCATTCTCGCCGAGAAAAACAGGAATGATTTGCGTATCGCCGCTCCCGATATCAAAAGCACCTTGGCGTAATCTGTCTCGCAGGAAGGCCGCCAACACGGCGAGGTCGTTTCGTTCCCGATCGGCTGCCGCCACGATGCGAATGGCGGCACGCATCTGCGCCGCCACGTAGGGCGGCAATGCCGTGCTGAAAATAAAAGGGCGTGCGCGATTGACGAGATATTGCTTGAGCTTTTGCGAACAGCACACGAAACAGCCCATGCCCGCAAGTGCTTTACCGCAAGGATGGACGGTAACAAGAATTCTCTCGGACAAACCGCACGCAGCGACAAGGCCCTTTCCCTGCGGTCCTACAACGCCGGTGGCATGGGCTTCATCGATGATGAGCTCAGCTCCATATCGTTCCGCGAGGGCGACGAGATCGGAGATCGGCGCGCGGTCGCCATCCATGCTGAAAATGCTTTCGCTGACGATGAATTTCTGCGCCGCGCCGGAACAATCCTTGCACAATTCTTGCTCGAGCGCATCCATATCGAGGTGCGGAAAAATTGCTTTGCGCGCGCTGGAGAGGCGCAGTCCGTCAATAAGGCTAGCGTGATTGGCCGCGTCCGAGAAAACGATGTCGGCAGGGCGAATGAGCGCGCTTAACAGACCGACATTCGCCGAGTAGCCGGAGTTAAAATAGAGAGCCGCTTCCGATCCTATAAATTGCGCGATTTCGAACTCGAGCACCTCCCAGATTTCTGCGTTGCCTGAGAGAAGGCGAGAGCCGGTAGAAGCGACGGGAAGTCCCTCGGTGAGCGCAGAAGCAACGGCCGCGCGCAATCGCGGATCAGTCGCCAAGCCGAGGTAGTCGTTGGAGCAGAGATTTACCCCGCCTATGGCGGCGAGGCAGCGCAATTGGTCTTGCGAAGCGAGAGCAGCCAACTCCGCATCGATGCGGCGGGTGAATTCGCTAACTTGTTTTCTAGCTAGGCCTTTGGCCATGTTTCGATCCGCTCAAACCGAGGTCCCGCAGGAGGCGATTGTCTTCGTCACGCTCGGGATTCGGCGTGGTGAGCAACTTTTCGCCCACGAAAATGGAATTCGCGCCGGCAAGAAAACACAAGCTCACGGCTTCGCGGCTCAGCGAATTGCGTCCGGCGCTCAGGCGCACCATGGATGCCGGCATGAGCAAACGCGCCGTAGCAATCATGCGAGCCAAGACAAGAGCGTCCGCGGGCTCCGCGCCAGCGAGAGGAGTGCCCTGGACTCTCACGAGCATGTTGATGGGCACACTTTCGGGATGCGGCTCAAGATTCGCCAATTGCTGCAGCAGACCGACTCGATCCTCATCAGATTCGCCCATGCCAATGATGCCGCCGCAACAAACGGTAATCCCCGCACGCCTCACGGCTTGAATGGTGCGCAGCCGGTCTTCATAGCGCCGGGTGCCGATGATGCGGCCGTAAAACTCGGGCGAGGTATCGAGATTGTGGTTATAGGCAGTGAGGCCCGCGGAAGCCAGGCGTTGAGCCTGATCCTCGGTTAACATGCCGAGCGTGCAGCAGACTTCGAGCTTCAGTGAAGCCACAGCCCGCACCATTTCCAAAACCGTGTCGAAGTCGCGGCCGTCTCGAACTTCACGCCACGCCGCGCCCATGCAGAAGCGGCTGGCGCCTTCGTCACGAGCCTTCGTTGCGGCCCGGAAGACTTCTTCGACGGCCATTAAGGGCTGATTTTGAACTCCGGTTTCGTAATGGGCACTTTGCGGACAATAGCCGCAGTCTTCCGGGCATCCACCCGTCTTGATGGAGAGTAAACGACAGAGCTGGATACGAGCAGGATCGTGGAATTTTCTGTGAGCTTGCTGCGCGGCGAAAATGAGATCGAGGAGCGGGCGGTCGTAAATTTCGCGAACGGAATCCCTGGTCCAGTCGTAGCGCAGCGCGGCGCTAAGGCTGGGTTGATCGAGGGAGTTGGAGATAAGGGACTCTGGCATTGGTCCGACTCCTGCGAGCCAAAAATTGTACCTGATAACCACGCCAACACACGCAAAGACTTCTTTACCGCGCGAGCGCAACTTCTTCACGCCGCGAAGCTCATCCTGTAGGTGACATTCGCGGCGAGGATTGGTGCCTCGCGCTCGAAAGCGCGCTCTGAGAGGCCGGTCGAGTAGACTGCGGAGCGGCCGCAATTTCTCCTAAATATGGCAAAAGTGCTCTTAGGAAGGCATAAAACTAGAAAGACTAGTTAACAAAACGCGAACTGCGAGGGATGTTCGTCCGTTTAATTCACTTTGATTGCGAAATCGGGACTCCCGCAGGTGTCTTGGCCTTGTCGGCCGCAGCCTTTTCGGCGAGCCGAGCCCCTGCCAGAATCTGAATGGCGTCGTTGTTGCTTTCGCTGCACGCGTACTCCCACAGCGGCCCCTGGACCGTG
>QHYQ01000316.1 GCA_003224175.1 Acidobacteriota bacterium | reverse complement strand
GTCACCAATCTACTGCGCGGGGCGCGCACACAACGCCTGTCAAGCCATTTGTGAATGTAACCGTAGCAATGATCATCGAGACATTTGATATGTAACCGAAGATGGCCCTCCGTCGCCGTGGCTGTGGTAAAAATCGTTTTTGATTTCCAAGCGTCCATCCGAACCCTCCTACGTCACATATCACTAAGGATGAAGACGCCACCCCACTGCATAATTTCGTCTTGGTCGCGTAAGGGATGCCTATCGTCGACGACATGGATCTTGAAAAAGTGAGTGAGGCAGCCGCAGCACGTAAGCGCTGGGAATTCCTTGTAACCATGGCGCCGTTGCCGCTGTCGAAGGCGACGGGATCGCCGATTAAACCGACAAGCTATATTTTTGAAGCATTCTTCGTATCACGAATTGCCTCAAGTTTGGCTTCCTCGGCACACTTTCGCACTGTGCCCTCAGAATGCGCCCAACATCCGCGCACTCAACGAAACACTGTGGGCGTATCAGCGAGCACGACTGAGCGAGAAGTTATTCGCGCAGCAGTGAAGATGAGAGTCGACGTTAAGGGTCAACGAAACACGCTAGATTCCGGACCAAACCAAATGGACAAAACTCGGCATCCTGCCCAATTTGGTGGAAACGAATATCACTTAGCCCGGAAAATTCGTGATTGTAGAAACACGGAAGGCCTCGCTATGGTACAAATCCGTTATCGACGCGGGTTTGAAACCAAAAACGAGGCCTTCACTTGACCGAACATACCACAACAGACTGTCTCCTTTTTCCAGATATTTGGATCGACCGGTTGTTGCCAAGTTTGATCACCGGCAAGGGAGCTCCGATGGCGGCGGGGTCCTCCTCAAAGCTGCCAACCAAAGGTTGGGTCTAACTTCCGCATTGGCGGCTTGTCTGCAAGAGGAGCGGCAACCCGGCAAAATCTTGCATGAAATAGAAGAACTGCTTACGCAGCGGGTGATGGGCATCGCCTTAGGATACGAAGATGCCAACGATGCTGCACGCCTAGCCTCTGATCCTATGCACAAGCTTTTGGTAGGTCGCGAACCGATCGATGGTGAGGATTTAGCCTCGCAGTCTACGTTGTCCCGCTTTGAAAATGCCCCGGATCGCAAGGAGCTATTTCGGCTGGGCGAGGCCCTGGCCGACTGCGTCATTGAGCGTCACCGAAAACGGCTGCATGGCCGCGCCCGCCCCATCACCATCGATCTGGACCCCACGGACGATCCCACACACGGCCAGCAGCAGTTCACCTTTTTTAATCGCCACTACGATTGCTACTGTTATCTGCCGGTCGTCTGTTTGCTCACCTTCAACGAAGAGGCGGAACAATACTTGGTCGCGGCCGTGTTGCGCCCGGGCAATGTTTCCGGCTCCTGTGGTGCGATCGGTATTTTGCGCCGGTTACTCGGGCGCTTGGATCGTGCTTTTCCCGGAGTCGGCTTCCGAGTACGGCTGGATGGAGGGTTTGCGGCGCCGGAGGTTCTGGAGTTTCTGGACGACCAGCCAAGAGTGGAATATGTCGTGAACCTGGCTTCCAATGCAGTGTTGGATCGTTTCGTCGAGCCGGCCATGCGTACCGCTCGGCGGCTGTCGAAGAAAAGTGGAGAGACCGAACACGTCTATGGGCAGTTCCGCTACAAGACCAAGAAGACTTGGAAGTACGAGCGTCGCATCCTCTATAAGGCGGAAGTCGTTCGCCATCCGAACCGCGATCCGAAAGATAATCCGCGCTTCGTGGTCACCAATATGAAGCAGAGTCCCAAATGGCTCTACGAGGAGGTCTACTGTCAACGGGGGGATCTCGAGAATCGCATCAAGGAACTGCACTACGGTATGGAGATTGGCCGCACCAGCTGCACCAGTTTCTGGGCCAATCAGTTCCGTGTGATGATGACCGCCGCGGCCTACGTGCTGATGCAGGAGCTGCGCTTGCGCCTGGCCCGCACGGACTGTGCTCGGGCACAAGTCGCGACGTTACGCGAGCGCTTCCTGAAACTCGGCGTTCAGGTGGTCGCCTCGGTACGCCGTATCGTGCTGCATCTGCCGCAGGCTTTCCCGTATGGCGAGCACTTCTATCGCCTTGCTTTGAGCTTGGGCGCGCAAACTGGCTGAGTTCTCCCGCAACGCTGCCTAAGAAATTTTACTCGTCACGTCTCTACTCGAGGTGTTTCTTTTGGCGTCAAAATCTGACCGCGAACCACGCTAACAGTCTTAGAATTAGTCTCTCCTTTCACCCAAATTCTTCTCTCGTCGCGTATCTTTTCGCAGTGACAAAAAAACTCGTCGCGACTGTCAGCTTTCACGAATAATGTGGGCTAGATGCGGCTAATTGTGGTCCAAGGCGATCCGCGAATGAAATCGATCTTTGCATTGTGCATTCGATGCTGAACTGAGCGGTATCCGCTCCGCTATCTGACCATAATTCAGCGGCTTGACTCCTCGAGGATTTGCCCGAGATATTTTTGCCACACCGCAGCCTGGAAAAACGTATAGTGGCCGCGCGTTTCTTTGGTAATCGGCAGCAAGACGAAGCGACTGTTCTTTACCTTGGGCATTTCCTTTTCGGCGACTCCCATCTCACCGGGATTCCAGAAATCGTCCATGGTATTGACCAGCATGACCCGGGCGCGGATCTTCCCGAGGTCCGCCTCGGGATCGTAGTTCCGCGAAGCGTCATATTGGTAGACGAAGTCGTTGGCATCGGTCGTCTTCATGTTTTCGGTGATGTATTCATCTACGTATTTGTCGGCGGACGCCGAAGTCGGATATTCCGCTTGCCACAAAGTTGGCGCACTGGCAACGACGAGCAAGTGCCCCAGTGCCGCGCGTAAACCGTACGGCTGCTGGCTGTAATTTCCATCCTTGTATCCGGGATCGAGCCGTACGTCGTCGATCATGAGCTTTCGTACCATTCGATTGCGTCCGGCGATTTGGGTGGGAAGGCACGACAGGAGCATGAGGGCGTCGATGTCATCGGGATGGGATTCCGCCCACATGAAGCCCTGCATGCAGCCCATCGAGGTCCCGATGAGCAGGCGCAGCCGATCGACTTGCAAGCCGTCGCGCAGCATCAGGCGCACGGCGCGAATCATGTCCCCATAGTCATAGTGCGGGAATTTCGCGCGTAACGCGTCGCTGGGCTTGCTCGATTTGCCCAGTCCCGCGCCGAGCTGATCAGGCAGGATGAGATAATATTTGGAAGCGTCGAGCAACTGCTCGCGCCCAAAGAGGACGCCGGCAAAGGACGGCACGAGGAAGACGCCGCCCTTGCGATTGGTTCCATGCAAGATGAGTACAGCATTTGTTACCTGGCCGTTAGCATCGCGTTGCGGAGTGCCGATTGTGGTGTAATGCATGCGAATCTCAGGAAGGGACTCGCCATCGGCAAATTTGAAGTCTCGCGCAACGAAGTCACCTTCCTTCGGCGGCACGGCACTGAGCGGCGCGGCTTGCTGCGCCGGTGCGGGCCTTGCCACGCAACAGACCACTACCGCGATTGTGAGCATCGGCATACATCTTGCGAACATAGCGCTGGTTCTCCTTGCGACCGCTACACACGATCTTATACCCCAGGTGCGACGTAAATGCAGCCGATCAGGAACCCATCAGGAAAGGATTCGCGTGCCATGAAGGTTGAATCCGACAGGGCCACGGAAGAGCGGTTGGGAAGACTCGAGTCTTTGGGCGTCGGCCTTGCTGATTGGTCGCAACGCTGGTTTCCGGATGCGTTCGTCTTTGCACTGCTGGCGCTGATCATCATTTTTTTTGCCGGGATCGTTGCGGGGTCCCGATTCGTCGATCTGGTCGATTACTTCGGACAGGGCTTCTGGAGTCTGATTCCATTCACGATGCAAATGGCCATGATCATAATTGGCGGCTATGTGGTAGCGGTTTCGCCGCCGGTCTCCCGGATCATCCAACGGCTTTCGCGAATTCCACGGACGCCTCGCGGTGCGATCGCCTTTGTTGCGCTGTTCTCAATGCTCACTTCCCTGATCAGTTGGGGACTCGGCTTAATTTTCGCCGCCCTGCTGGCGCGGGAAGTGGTAAAAAACATCCGCGGAATCGACTACCGCGCCATCAGCGCGGCCGCCTATATCGGCCAAGGCACCGTGTGGGCTTTGGGGTTTTCTTCTTCTGCAGCGCTGTTGATGGCAACGCCCGCCGCAATTCCCGCGAACCTACTCAAGATCAGCGGCGTGATCCCGCTGCGACAGACGCTCTATCTCCCACAAAGCGTGATAATGGCTTTCATTCTGATTTGCTCCACGGTGTTGGTTGCTTATTTTTCCGCTCCGGCGCGTTCGGTAAAGACAGTGGAATGGTTTGGAGTGGCCGAGACGCAGGAGGCTGCGCCAGAGAAATCCACCCCTGCTACGAAGGGCGAGTGGCTCGAATATTTTCCGCTGCTCTCCCTTGTAATCGGCGTCATTGGCTTTGCCTATCTCGCGCGGCTTCTGGCCGCGCGGGGGCCGCTCGCAGCCCTTGACCTGAATAGCTACAACTTTCTTTTTCTGATGGCCGGATTGCTATTGCATTGGCGCCCGCGTTCTTTCACTCGCGCCGTGAACAACGCCGTCCCCGCCACGTCCGGTGTGCTCATCCAATTCCCCTTTTATGGCGGTATTTTGGGCATTGTGACCATGTCGCCCATCGCACGAGGCATGGCTCATTTCTTCGTGCGCATCTCCTCACATGGGACTTTTCCGCTCTTGGTTTCCATCTATTCAGCGATCTTGGGAATGTTTGTGCCTTCGGGTGGGAGCAAGTGGATCATAGAGGCGCCGTATGTTTTGCAGGCAGCTCAGGATCTGCACGTCCATCTCGGCTGGGTGGTGCAGGTGTACAACGCTTCCGAAGCATTGCCCAATCTGATTAATCCTTTTTGGATGCTGCCGATTTTGGGGATTCTAAAGGTGCGCGCGCGGGATCTGGTGGGCTTTACCGCGCTTCAACTCATACTGAATTCCATATTGGTTCTTTTCATGGTGTGGTTCTTCGCTCGCACGCTGACGTATCTTCCGCCAGTCATTCCTTGATCCGGCAAGCGCGTGGCGTGCGACGAGACCGGCCGATCAAGTGGGAATGTCGAACCTCACTCATTTGTTTTTCCCGCGTATTCGCCCGCTTTCGTCGCGAACCGTTTCTCTAGTTCCTGAATTTCAGGCAGCCCAATCATCTCGGTGAAGTCGCGGAAAGATGTGCGGTCGGAAAAGATGCGCATGGGCGTGCCCGCCGCCTTGATTTCTGCCAGCACTGCCCGAACCGCTTTGGCGGCTGTCAGGAGCGTGCTGATCGGGAAGATAACAATCCGATAACCGAGGTCCTTCAGCCGCTCCATCGGCATCGGCGGAGTCTTGCCGCCCTCTGCCCAGTTAAAGAGCAGGGGCACGCCGGGGAAGGCACGAGCTACCAGGGCTACTTCTTCCTCGTTCTGCGGCGCCTCTATGAAGAGAATGTCGGCGCCTGCTTCACGGTAGGCACGCGCCCGGCGCACTGCGCTATCGAGACCTTCCACAGCGCGGGCGTCGGTCCGCGCAATGATTAGAAAATCGTCAGAGCGGCGCGCCTCGACCGCAGCCTGAATTTTCTCGATCATTTCCGTGGCGGCGATCACCTGCTTATTCTCCATGTGCCCGCACTTTTTGGGCGTCACCTGATCTTCCATGTGGATCGCCGAAACTCCGGCCAGTTCGTACTCCTGAACCGTGCGAATCACGTTGAGCGGATTTCCGTAGCCGGTGTCAGCATCGGCGATGACCGGCACGTCCACCGCCTGCACGATGCGCCGCGCGTTATCCACCATTTGCGACATCGTCAGCAACCCAACGTCGGGCCGCCCGAGCAAAGACGCCGAAGTGCCAAACCCGGTCATATAAACCGCCGGGAAGCCCGCCTGCTCGATCAACCGCGCAGTCAGCGCGTCATAGGCGCCCGGCGCCAATATGGGTTCGTGGCCGCGGACCATTTCGGCTAGCCGAGGCGGCTTCTGCCGCTTGCCTCGCAGAAAATCATTCACTGTTTGTAAGTCCCTTGGTGGAAGAATTGTCAGTGCGGAAAAGGAGCCAACGGAGCTTTCTTTCCGTCCGGCAAGGGCGAGCGCGCCACATTCATGATCATGGCCAGCGTCGTGTAGTATCCAACGAGCCCCGTCATATCGATCACGCCTTGCTCGCCAAACTTGCTGACCGCTCGCGCATAGGTCGCATCGCTGACACTCTGGTTCTGCCGTAGTTCGCTGCAGAAGTCGAAGACAATCTCTTCGTCTGCTGCCATTCCTGCAGGCCGGCGTCCTTCGGTTATGGCGCTGATCGTCTCTTGCTTTACGCCGGCCTTCAGTCCATTGACCTGGTGCACGTCATATTCATACTGCTGCGTCCACTGCCGTGCCGTCAGCAGAATGACGAACTCGGTCAGCTTCGACCCAATCGTATTGTGGAAGCGAAGATACTCGCCTGTCATTTGCAGCCGGCTCATGAGCTCAGGACTACGGAGCAGAGGAACGAACGGTCCTTCCGCTCCTCCCGCTCCGCGCGGTCCTGACGTCACCTCGTCGAAGGCTTTCCTTTGTGCTTCAGTCATCTTGTCCTTTGGAATAGGCGGCATCCGGTCCTGCGCCGCCGCCGTGCCTACCACGAGCAGCAGAATACACGCGTCCAGAGCAAAGGTTGCGACTCTCACAGGCAAGCTCCTCCTCGATCGTATTCGTATTGACCGCTGAGCGCCGATCTATTTCGCCGGTTTCAGCTCGGCGTAGAGTTGGTTCACGAAACGTTCGGTGGTTTCCTTGGAATTGGGAACCTTTGTATCAAAGTCTGCCGTCGGGTGCGCGGCCAGCACTTCATCCTGCGTCTTGCCTTGCGACACCAGTTGCGACACCTTATCGCGAATTGCCAGGATCATATCGCGGTGCGCCATGACTTCTGCCCTGCCGACCACAGGGCCATGGCCCGGAACGATCTTCGTATTCGGACCCGCAATTCCGATCAGTCGCCCGAGCCCATCCACCATGCCGTTGAGGCTGCCGCCGTTCCCGCGATCGATATTGGGGTATTGGATCGAGCGATAGTAATCGCCGCACATGATGACGTCAGACTGGGGGAAATAGACGAGTGTGTCGCCATCAGTATGCGCCCGCGGAATCGCAATCATCCTGACGTCCTCGCCGTTCATATGAAACGTGAGCTGCCCCTCGTAGGTAATAAGCGGGAGCGCGGCCGCCGGCGCCGGGGTACCTGGCGTGCCATTGGCCGCGGGAATCGGATGCGCCAGGCGGTCGCGCAATTCATTTCGGGAAATAAGAACTGCGCCCATCTTGGCGAAGTTTTCGTTGCCGCCGGTGTGGTCGGGATGTACGTGCGTATTGACAATAAATCGGACGGGCTGGTTTGAAACCTGCTTGATCGCCGCCGCGAGTTTCGCGCTCAGCGGCGCAAACTGAGTGTCCACCATGAATATGCCGTCAGGGCCGGTCAGGATGCCGATCGTGCCGCCCTGGCCTTCCAGTGTGTAAAAGTTGTTGGCGAGTTTTGTGGTCTTGATCTCCACCTTGCTGAAATCAGGTTGCCCCTGGCCATAGGAATATGCCGCCACGGCCAAAACGGCCACCACAACCAGCATTGTCCCCCGCAAAGAATTCGACATAATTTTCATCATCGTCGCTCCTCGAATGGAAGATCGATTCGGGTGTTCCAGCCTTTCGGTTCAAGGGAGTATATACCTTCCCGGGCGGATTCTGTCGCCTTCGATAAATTTGGCGTCGGGGCGGGTTGTTCCCCTGGTTGCGTTGCACAGATTTCCTTGAGCTGCGCGACTTAGGAGGAAATAATCTGATTCACTCGGAAGGTATTGGGGGTGTATAAGTGGACTATCGAGGTGACTCAGGACGGAAATTACGGATCTGCCCGATTCAGGTTGCCAGAACGAGAATAAGAACCATTCGAGCTACGTAAGGAGGTTGCCATGCGCAGGGCCAGAGTTCTTTATATCGCTGGTATAGTGGCTATCGCCATCGCCGGATACCTGATTACTATCCGGACGAGTCTCAACGCGCAGCGGCAGCGCGCATCGGTGCAAGTCGGCGCGAATGACATCGGCGGAGTGGTCTCCAGCAGCAAGGGACCCGAAGCCGGAGTGTGGGTCATCGCGGAGACCACCGACCTGCCAACGCGCTACACCAAGGAAGTGGTCACCGACGATAGCGGCCGTTTCCTGATTCCTGACTTGCCTAAGGCCAAATACACGGTGTGGGCGCGCGGCTATGGACTCGTGGACTCACCTAAAGTGCAGTGCGAGCCCGGCATGTCGGTTGATTTGAAGCCCGGCGTAGCGCCCGACGCGAAGACCGCCGCGGAATACTACCCGGGGAATTACTGGTATGCCCTCCTGAAGGTACCCGAGAAGAGCGAATTTCCCGGAACGGGTAGCAATGGCATTTAGCCAGGCGTCAAGAGCCAGGCCCAATGGATCCACCTGATCAAGACCGATAGTTGTGAATCGTGCCACCAGCTTGGCAATAAATATACGCGCACGATTCCGTCTATGTTCAGTAATCTGGATCCGGCCCAGGCTTGGTTGCGTCGCGTGCAGTCCGGACAGGCCGGCTCGGCCATGATGGGCGGGTTAGGTCAGCTTGGCCCGAAGAGGGCCACGGAACTGTTTGGGGACTGGACTACCCGGATCCAGAACGGCGAATTGCCTTCCCAGGCGCCTCCACGGCCGCAGGGCATCGAGCGCAACATCGTCATCACCCAGTGGGACTGGGCCGATCCGAAAGCATATCTGCATGACGAAATTTCCACGGACAAGCGCAATCCAAAGCTTAACGCCAACGGCCTCATTTACGGATCGCCTGAGGAAAGCCGCGATTACCTGCCAGTGCTGGACCCAGTGCACAATACGATCAGCCAAGTAAAGGTTCCTTATCGCGATCCGGACACGCCGGGGCAGCCCAAGCCGCTGGCAGCCTCAAACTTTTGGGGTGACGAG
>QHYQ01000240.1 GCA_003224175.1 Acidobacteriota bacterium | reverse complement strand
TTAAGAGGTCAGGAATGTTCTGGACCGTTCGAGGAGCGAACGCGATCCTGGCTCTACGCTGCTGCCATCTCAATGGCGAGTTTGAAGATTACTGGGAGGCACGTCGGGCGGCTTAAGTTCCACTTGTAAGTCGCGCACCCGGCTTTGGCCCGGGCACATGCGAATTGGCGATGCGTTCGTCTCCATCCTAGAACCGCTAAATACAAGCAAGCGTCTATTGGACCCAGTCGGCGATAAAAATATTCGTCTCATGCTCCACGCTGCCATTGCGATTGGACGCCCAAACAAGCCGCTTGCCGTCGGAAGAAAACATCGGAAAAGCGTCGAATCCAGGATAGTAGGTGATCCGTTCGAGCCCGGAACCATCCTCATTGATGATGTACAAGTCGAAGCCCGCGGGATCTTTCGTATTGCTGATATTCGACGCAAAAATGATGCGCTTGCCATCCGGCAACCAGTACGGACCAAAATTGGCGGCACCGTTGTGGGTCACCTGATGCTTGCCCGAGCCGTCTGCATTCATGACCCAAAGCTCGAGGTTCCCGGGACGAATCAGGCCGCGCGCGTACAGCTCTTTGTAATCCTTGATCTGCTCGGGCGTCTGCGGATGCTCGGCGCGGTAGACGATTTTCTTGCCGTCATAAGACCAGAACGGGCCGCCATCGTAGCCCAGCTCGTGGGTGAGTTGCTTCACGTTCTTTCCGTCGGCATCCATAGTGTAGATATCGAGGTCGCCATCGCGCGTGGAAGTGAAAACGATGTGCTTGCCGTCACGCGTGATGGTGGTTTCGGCGTTGTAGCCGTGCTCGGTGGTAAGCGGGCGAAGGCCGCTGCCGTCGGGCTTCGCCGTATAAATCGCATACGTGTCGTAAATCGGCCAGACATAGCCAAGCGAATAGTCGGGCGGCGGCGGGCAAACCGGATTTGCGGCGAACGTAGAGGAGTAGAGCATGCGGTCGCCCGAAGGAAAGAAATAGCTGCAAGTGGTGCGGCCCTTGGCGTTGCTGAGCATTTTTGGAGCTGCGGGCTTTCCGTCGGGTGAATCCACAGGAATGGTGAAAATCTGGTCGCAGGGAATGTTGGAGCCGACGGGGCTGTGGGTGCGCGGATCAAAAAATTGGCCCTGATGCTGGAAGGTCAGATATTTGTCGTCTGCTGAAAAATAGGCCTCGGCGCTTTGCCCGCCGAAAGTAAGTTGCCGGATATGCGCGAGATGCTTTTCGCCGGGAAATTGAAGGGCCTGAGCGGTCGTTTCAGCAGCTTTCTTGTTCTGGGCCGCCTGTCGCGCCCTCCCACGCGAGGCCAGGGCAAGAAGCAAGGCGGTTCCCAGCAGCAGGGATAGGCCGATTACTGGCAAGCTAAGTCTGCGCATTTGCTCTCCCCCCATAATTTCGCCCCCCCGCCTCCCCGATTTTTCTGGAACTGTTCATTCTAAAGCTACTTTAAGTCTAATAATTTCGTATGTACTCATTCTGCTAGAGTTACGCCCGACTTGATGCAAGTGCTCATTCTATTTCGAGCATGTTCTATTTTACCGCACTAGTAAAGAGCGTCGGCTGCTTCAGCTGCGGTATGGCGCTCATACTTTGGCTTGCTCGCGGTGGGCGTCGCCGCCCAAGACGGGGCTGAAGAGAAAATCGTGAAAGTCGCCCTTCAAGCCGTTCTGGCGGAGCAAAGTGGCAATCTGCGCCCAATGGCGGATTTCGTGCAGCAACACGTGGATAACGATTTTTCTGGGCGATGCACTCACAACAGAATTTGAATTCGGGAACCTTAGACCTTGCGGCACGTCCCACTGCTGGAGAGGGAACTTTTCGACAAATTCTCTTAATGCTTTACGGCTTTCCCGACCGAAGTTGAAAAGCGCTTCGATATTCTCGGTCGAAATCGAGGCGGTGTCGGTTAGCGGCTTATCCAAGAGCCGCTCCACATAACGCTTTTCGGCAGAAAAGACGTGCCGGACCAAGTCGCCCACGGTTTCAAAACGAGCGTCGCTATTCGGGCCGGTGCTGGTCATGAGAACCCGGTCACCGCGCTGGCGGAGCCACTCGTGCCACTTCTGGCGCTCCCAATCGGTGTATTCGAGGAGCAGATTCAGATCGATGACCATCAGCAACCTCACTATTCGTATTTGGGACCCAATTCTGACAGAAAATGAGGGATTCCTCGCCACCGAGGAAAGAGAGCGGCCGCGCGGGTGGCACGCGCCGCGCTGGGCTCGGAATGACGAATGTGACGGGCACAACTTCAGCGGTGGTCAGCGGCGCTGGGCAAGGGTGACGGAAGCTTTCAGGGGCTTGCCGTCGCGGAGCACGGTGACGTTGACGACGTCGCCGACTTTGCTGCGGCGTAGCGCGTCTGTGAAATCGTAGAGATTGCGGACGGGCTTACCGGCGAAGTCGACAAGCACGTCGCCCGCTTTCAGGCCCGCCTTTGCGGCGGGAGAACCGGGTTGAACGTCACTGAAGCGCACGCCGTTTTCGGATTGGCCGAAATCGGGAATGGAGCCGAACCAAGGGCCATAGCCGCCGCCTCCGCCGGTGCTGGTGACGCCGCTATGCGGATCGTCAGCGGGGACGGTGATGAACTTGGGGCGCTCGGCGGCAGTATCAAGCTGCATGATGACGGCGTCGATGAAGTCGAGCAATCGCGCGGCGTCGGGCGCGTCGATTTTGTCCCAGGTGTCGGACGGCTTGTGATAGTCGGAGTGCAATCCCGAGAAAAAGAAGAGCACGGGAATCTTGCGGGCCACGAACGAAGTGTGGTCGCTGGCCGCGTAGCCGCCGGCGGAATAGTCGAAATGAAAGGACGAATTTTTCTGCAAGGCCAGAATGGACTGGAAGGACGAACCGGTGCCCACGCCGCCGACGTAGACCTTTTCGCCCTTGATGCGGCCGATCATGTCCATATTGATCATCGCGATGGCCTTATCGAGCGGATGCGTGGGATGCTGCACCCAATCGGCCGAGCCGAGCAGGCCGAGTTCTTCGCCGGCCAACGACATGAAAAGAATCCCGCGTGGAAGCTGGCCCTTGAGCGGAGCGAAAAGGCGCGCGAGTTCAACGACGCCGGCCGTGCCGGAGGCGTTGTCGTCGGCGCCGGGATGAATCTGCCCGATCTGCGAAGGCGCGAGCGAATCGGCATTGCCGTAGCCCAGATGATCGTAGTGCGCGCCGACGATGACGTATTCGTCGGTTTTGCCGGGCAGATAGGCCAGGACGTTGTTTACGCTGGCGTGGAGCATGTCGATCTGGACGTCGATGTTCAAGTGCAGCGTGCCGGGAAAGGCGAAGGATTCAGGCTTGGTGTTTGCGTTGATCTGATCCTGCACGGCGGGGAGGGATTTGCCCGCGGCGGCAAACCAGTCTTGCGCGGCTCTATTTTTGACCTGCACGAGCAGGATGCCGGCGTTTTCCGGACCGCTGACGCTGCCGAAGCGGGTCAGCACGTCCTCTTCGCCATCGCCAAGCTTGCCGTTGAGCACAACGACGGCCTTGGCGCCGTGATTGCGCGCGTTGATCGCTTTGGTGATCAACGCGGCGTGCTGCGTGAGTCCCTGATTGCCGCTTTTGTCTGCGAAGCCGGCGGGTTCGTAGCGCAGCAGGACGACGATCTTGCCTTGCACGTCGAGGCCGGCGTAGTCGTCGTAGCCAAATTCGCCCGCGGAGGCGCCGTAGCCGGCGAAGACCACTGGAGCTTCCACCTGGCCTGAAGAGGAAAAGCTGAAGGGGACGAAGTCTTCATTCAGCTTCAGAGTTCTTTTCTTGCCGCCGAAATCTTCCTGCAAATCGTTGTGGGCGACAAGTTTCGCGCCGGTGGTCACGGTGAAGGGCTGGAAATAGCCCTGCGTTCCGGCGGGATCAAGGCCGAGGCTCTGGTAACGCTGCGCGAGGAGATGCGCGGCGCGGTCGATGCCTTTGGTGCCGGCGCCGCGGCCCTCCATGTCGGGAGAGGCGAGCGTTCTGACGGTATCGAGATAGCGGGTGGCGTCGGCTTTGCCGAGAGCGGGCGCAGGCGCGGGCGCCTGCGCGGGAGTGGCGACAGCGAGAACCAGCGCCAGCACGGCCGCGAGCGCGGGTATGAGAAAGCGCCGACGCGGCCAAGGCACGTCGTATGGATTAGGGCGGAAGCGATTCGATTGCGGCATAAGTGCAACAAGCATGTAATTTTTGGCGCGGCCTGTCAAATGCGTGAGTTAACGGATTAGCTTCAGGGCCTAAAGGCCGACCGTTTTTGATGGCGGGCCGCAAGTCGGACTTTTTGAACGCGCGAAGCTCATCTGTTGGCGACGTTCGCGCGAATGAGGTCCGACCCCCTAAAAACGCCGCCTAGAAAAGCTGGCGTTACGAAAACGGCAAAGACCGAGTGCGCTCCCTAGTTGCTGCCGGGGCGGCCGGAGTAGCTGACACGCCAGACGGAATTGGAACCGTCATCGCTGACGAGCAGCGCGCCGTCATTCGCAACCGTCACGCCGACCGGGCGGCCCCAGACTTGGCCATCGGGGGTGACAAAGCCAGTGACGAAGTCCTCGTAGGCGCCCGTCGCCTTGCCGTGTTCCACTTGCACACGAATCACTTCGTATCCGGTACGCGTCTCGCGGTTCCAGGAGCCGTGTTCGGCGGCGAAGATCTGGCCCTTATATTCCTGCGGGAACTGATTGCCTTCGTAGAACAGGATTTCGAGCGAGGCATTGTGCGGCTGCAGGAGCACGTCGGGGACGATCACTTTGTCTTTCAGCTCGGGATGCTTGCCGGCATGGCGCGGGTCCTGATGGCCGCCGGTGTAATACCAGGGCCATCCGTAAAAGCCGCCCTCCTGAACGTGCGTGATGTAATCCGGAGGCAAGTTATTGCCGAGGGCGTCGCGCTCGTTGGTGGAACACCAGAGATCGCCGGTTGCCGGCTGGATGGCTTCGCCCACGCAATTGCGGATGCCGGAAGCGAAGACGCGCAGGCCGGTGCCATCGGGATTGAACTCCAGCACGTTGGCACGGTGAACCTCGGCGGGATTGTTGTCGGCGTCATCCACGTTGGAGCGAGAGCCCACGGCAACGAACATTTTCTTGCCATCGCGCGAGAAGACGACGTCGCGCGTCCAATGGCCGCCGCCGTTCGGGTCTGATGGATCGCCGCTCGGCAGGATCTTCACGACGATCTCGGCAGGGCCGCGCGCCTTCAGATCACCATTGCGATAGGGAAATCGCACGACGGAATTGGTATTGCCGACATAAATGTACTGCGGGTCCGCTCCGGGCGGATAAAAGGCCATTCCGAACGGCCGATTGAACCCCTCTGCAAATACCGTGACGCTCTCGGCCTTGCCGTCCTTCATGCCGTGCAGCACCTTGATCTCCCCTGCTCGGCTATCGGCCACAAAAACGTCGCCATTCGGGGCCGTGCGCAATTCGCGCGGCTGCTCGAAGCCCGTGGCAAAAAGCTGCACCTGGAAACCGGGCGGCACCTGAAGCGAGGCGTCCGCGGGGCGCGGAACGATGTGACTTTGATTCGCGGCGGACGGCGTGGCGTAGGGAGCGGGCAAATCCGCGACGGTAATCTTACGGAAGGTGCCGGGCTTTTCCGTGGCGGCGGTTGAAAACGCCGCCGTGCCCGTCACTACCTTCGCCGACTCGCCCTGGGGGAGGGCCAACGCGATGGAAATTCCGGCACAAAACGCCGCAAGCGAAAGGAACAGAAAGAAAGCTCGTTTCCGGGGTATTCGTTTCATGGCAGGCCTCTCCCAGGCATTCTACCCCATATTCCGGGAACTCGGGATTGCCGCGACCAACGGTCGCGAACGGAGAAACCAGCGGCTTGACGCAAGCGGGGAGTTGCTATAGAAGGCGTACAAGTGGAGCGAACGATTCGTTCCGGAGGTGCAAAGTGGCAAAGTCCTCACGCAAGGCCAACAGCGGCGCATTTTCGCGCAGGAAACTGCTCCAGGGAGCTTCCGCAGGCATTGCGGCTTCGCTCTTGACGCCTTCGGGTTCGAGCTGGTCCCAAAGCGCGCAAAGCGAACGCGGATCGGCCAGCGCGCAACGCCTTGCCGCGATTACTCCGGAGTCGTTGCCCAAGGCGTGGTCGCGCGAAGAGATCCAGCGGCGGTGGCGGGCCGTGCGGCAGAAGATGAAAGAAGCGGAGCTCGACTGCCTGCTGGTCTGCCAGCACCATCCGGGAGAGATGATCTCAGAGCGACAGGACGGAGACGCGGATATCGAGTATTTGACGGGGATCTCGTTGCCGTACAAGTGGGTCGTCTTGCCGATTGAGGGCAAGGTGACAGCGATCTCCACAAACCAAGTGAAAGGAGCGCGGGAAGAGAAGCTGTCGCAGGACCGAGGAATCGACGTTCGCATCGTGGATGGCCCTTGGTCGGCATCAATTATTGACGCGATGCGCGAAGCCAGCGTGGCGCAGGGTCGCATTGGCGTGACGGATTTGGCGGACGCCTCGCGGCAGGCGGAAGGCGAAGTCACCTATACCACGTACGATCGCGTGCTGAAGGCTTTTCCGCAGGCAAAATTCCAGCCGGCCAGCTATCTCATCGATGGCGTCGCGGCGCTACACAGCCCGGAGGAGATTGGCGTTCTGGAGAAAACCACCCAGGTGGGCGAACTGGGCCTGCAGGCGATGTTCGAGGCGGCCCGGCCCGGAGTGGTGCAGCGGGTGGTGTGGCTCGCGATGTTCAATGCCATGGTAAACGCTTCGGGCGAGCGGCCCTTCAGCGTTTCGGTTCGCGCGGACGGTCCGGGCAATAGCGCGCTCAATCGGCCGCTCGAGGAAGTGATACGCGCGGGGCAGGTGTTGAGCCAGGAGTGTTCGGGATGTGTGCTCGGTTATGGTTCGCAGGTGAATCATTCCGTCGTGGTCGGCTCTCCGGTACCGGCCGATTGGGATGCCGCGGCCAAGGATAGCCTGGATACATTCGAGGAGATGCTCGCGGCGATCGCACCAGGAAAGATGGTGAAGGAAATCTGCGCGGCTTACGACAGGCGGCTCGTGGCCCGAGGCGAGAAACCCGGCGCGCTGGTGATCCATTCCGGCGGATTAGGCACGCTGCCGCGCGGCGGTTCGGCTGGCGCCGTCGGACAAATCGTGCTCCAGGCGGGCATGGTCTTCGACGTGAAACCGGCTTTCCGACTCAAGACCGGCGGCACGGCGCAATTTGGCGATTCCGTCGTGGTTACCGAGAATGGAGCGCGGCGGCTCGGCCGGCGGGAGATGAAAGTCGTCAAGCTGAGCTGACCCAAAGTTGAGTGAGTTCGCGAGCTCAAGGCTTCGTGCTTTTCCTGCTCCTGCTAACAAGTACCACCCTATACGCGCAGCGGCAGACGAATTTTCCTAACGGCCCCTCTTCAGATCAATCCTTCGATCAGGCGGATGCAGCGCCAAACGGCGACGTTTCGGATTCTCGTGTGGCCGCGCCGGCCAGCCAAGCAGGAACGAAAGCACCCTCCGAAGTCCAGCCAAAGCAAGGCTCGTTGAACGTGTTTGGCAGTTGGCGCTTCCGAGCCGAAGCCTGGGACTGGTTCCGGCCGAGTGCAGGGCAGAACAGCTACGGATTCGTGCATTCGCTTTTGCGAGCAGGCATTGCCCAAAAACGGGAGGGCTTTGACTGGCTGATCGAGGGTGCGCAAGATGCCATTCTCGGGCTGCCCGGCAACGCGATCGCGCCAGGGAGCCAAGGCCAGCTTGGGCTTGGCGGGACCTATTACACCGCGAATGGGAACAAGCGAAATGTAGCGAGCGGTTTTCTGAAGCAGGCTTACCTGGGCATCCATCTTCCGCTGAGAGGGAAGCTGACCCTGGGCCGGTTTGGTTTTTCTGACGGAATGGAGGTAACACCTGCGGATCCAACTCTGGCAGAGGTGGTGAATACACGCGTAGCCCAACGGCTCATCGGCGAGTTTAACTTTTCCGCCGTCATGCGCAGCTTCGATGGCATTCGTCTGGGTCTCGATGCCGGCAAGAGCAATTTCACGTTCCTTGCGGTAAGGCCGACTGAGGGCGCGTTTCAGGTTGATGCGATGGGCGAGCTGAATGTCGACCTTTTTTATGGCGCCTATACTCGTCTGACGGAATACCATAATGGATCGGGAGAACTCCGAATTTTTGCCCTGGGTTACGTGGACCAAAGAGAAGGAGTCGTCAAGACGGACAACCGGCCGCTCGCCGTGCGCCTGGTGGATTCCAATCAAGTCCGTATGGGGACCTATGGCGCCGACTACGCCCAAGTTTTGCGCACGAGCGGACTCGGCCAGTTCGATTTTCTCTTGTGGGGAGCATGGCAGAACGGCAGTTGGGGATTGCTCGCTCAGCGTGCCGGGGCCTTTGCCGGCGAGTTCGGCTGGCAACCTCCCATCCAAACCGCGAAGCCCTGGTTCAGCGCCGGGTACTCTTTCGGCAGCGGCGATTCCGACCCGACCGACAATCGCCACGGCACCTTCTTTCAACTCCTGCCAACGCCCCGCCTTTATGCGCGATTTCCGTTCTACAACATGGAGAATAACGAAGATTTCTACGGCACCGCGGCATTCCGCTTTCCGCGGTCTGTGATTGCGCGGAGCGAAGTGCATGCGCTGCGGCTGGCCGGCGCGCAAGACCTGTGGTATTCGGGCGGAGGCGCCTTTCAGCCGTCCACTTTCGGCTACACGGGACGGAATAGCGGAGGCAGCCGCAGTTTGGCGAACGTCTGGGATATGAGCCTCGATTTTCCGCTGCGGTATGGGTTCAGCGCGACGCTTTATTATGGACTCGCGTGGGGAAAGGGCGTGATCGCCAGCATTTATTCCGCCGGAACAAGCGCTGAATTTGGCTACGTAGAGACGAATCTGCGCTTCTGATTGGAAGCGGGCTTTCGGCTGAGCTAGTGGGGCAAAGGACGTGTCTTACGATATGCTCCCGGGCTCGTGCCCATAAATCTTCGGAAGGCGCGGCTTAAAGCAATTTCTGATTCGTAGCCAACACGCTGGGCAATCTCGGAGCTTTTCGTCCGATGTTCGGAGATACCATGCGGCTTTGTGCGCGCGCCATCTGGCCGGGCGTAACGCGCGTGAAGAGCGCCGGCGTTATCGGATAGAATCACACGCAAATTCGTCATTGTTGAAGGGAGCAGGATCACCATGGCCTCCGTGCGCCACTTTTCGTCCGATCTCTTCAACTTCTTGCGCGAGCTCCGCGCACATAACAACCGCGACTGGTTCCAAAAGAATAAACAACGCTACGAAACGCAGGTGCGAGATCCGCTGCTTCGCTTCATTGAGGAACTCGGCCCAGGCCTTCGCAAGATCAATCCCTATATTGTTGTGAACCCGAGTCCGGTCAGAGGCTCGATGATGCGCATCTACCGGGATATCCGGTTTTCCAAGGACAAGAGTCCCTACAAAACGTTCGCAGCCGCCCACTTCTGGCATGAAAACGGAAAAGAAGGCGCCACGCCCGGCTACTACCTTCGCCTGGAACCGGGCAACTCGCTGATCGGGGCCGGGATTTGGCATCCTGAGCCGGGTGCACTCAGGAAAATCCGAGACGCGATTGTAGACGATCCGAAGCGTTGGAGACGGATCAGCTCCGCCGAGCAGCTAGGAACAAGGTGCGAGATGGCCGGCGAATCTCTACAGCGCCCGCCGCGAGGGTACGATCCGAACCATCCGCTAATCGAGGATATCAAGCGGAAGGACTTCACGGTTGGCAGGTCCCTCGCCGACAGAGAGGTAATCGGTCAAGATTTCCTGGAGGTCACGCTGGGCATCTTTCGAGAAACGGGACCGTTCGTCGGCTTTCTTTCCGAGGCGATCGGGCTGCCCTAGGCTATCAGGCGCTCGACCCCGGAAAGGGCGTCGCCGCCGCCGTTTATCTTGGCGGTACAAGCGCCCGATTCGGCTGCGCCGAGACGGATTTTCTGAATTACAATTCTTCCGATGTTACGCGTCAGCTTAATCCGTCTGCTTTTCATCACCTTGCTTTTCGTTGTGGCTGCGCTCTTATTTGCTCATCCAGCGTTGCTGGTTTCCTCCGTAGCCAGAAAGATCCAAGAAAGTTCTCTGCCTGCCGATGCCGGCCGTCGGGGCGCGGCGCAAACTTCTGGTGGAGAGGACATTTATGCGGCGGACCGGCCCAATCAACTGAGCCCTGCGGTAAGGAATTTTCCTTCCCGCGTTTACGTGCCCAACTCCGAGAGCGCGACCGTGGACGTAATCGATCCCGCGACGTACCAGGTGGTCGACCATTTCGCGGTGGGCCGCCTTCCGCAGCACATCGTGCCCTCTTACGATCTGAAAACGCTGTGGGTGCTCGACGATCAGGGCTACAGCCTTACCAAGATCAATCCCGCCACAGCCAAGCTGGAGGGAGTGGTTTCCGTCGAGGATCCTTACAATCTTTACTTCACCCCGGATGGCAGCGAGGCGATTGTCGTAGCCGAGGCTCTGCACCGGCTGGACTTTCGTGATGCGCAAACGATGAAGATGAAGTTCTCGCTGGAGGTGCCCTGCGACGGGGTCAATCACCTGGACTTTTCGGCCGACGGCAGCTACTTCATAGCGAGTTGCGAATTCGACGGGAAATTGCTCAAGGTGGAACCGTCTTCGCGCAAAATTCTTGCCACGATGCAGCTCGAGCGGCCTGCCATGCCGCAGGATGTGCGCTTATCGCCCGACGCCAAAGTCTTCTACGTCGCAGATATGGCTGCCAACGGCGTGCACGAAATCGATGGCGACCAGTTTCAGGTTATCGGATTTTTGAAGACGGGCAAGGGCACGCACGGGCTTCTGGTGAGCCGCGACTCCAAACTCATGTACATCTCGAATCGTGGAGAGGGAAGCGTCTCGGTGATGGACCTTGCCACGCAGAAAATCATTGCCAAGTGGCGCCTGCCGCATGGCGGCAGTCCTGATATGGGCGGCATATCCGCGGACGGAGAAGTATTGTGGCTTTCCGGCCGGTACCATGCGGAAGTCTACGCGATCGATACGACTACCGGGAAATTGCTGGCGCGAATTCCGGTGGGCAAGGGACCGCACGGATTATGCGTCTATCCGCAGCCCGGCCGCTACTCTCTGGGCCACACCGGCCTCTTCCGTTAGACGCAGGCCCCGCGAATCCCTAAATTTATTTTGCCCCCGCGAACCATTTGAACTGAAGCTATTGGTTCCTTACGCGCCCCAATGTTCTCGTAGGTTCACCGTGCCGCGCACGCCGATCTTGATGCCGTTCTTAAAATCGCGTGTCGAATAGACTCGGACCGATCGTGAAGGCATCTTCGTCTTTCGCGCGAAAGTAACCGAGAGCAATATCCTTTCGCACGCCAGCAAAGTCAGTCCAATCTCTCGATGCCTAACGTAATCGACCTGGGCGACCTTACTGAACCGCTGCGTCGAAAGAGGCCGTTTGGATCCGGCCGGCACGTTTGACCTGAACAAATATGCGGTAAAGGCCGGGTTTGGGAAAACCGTAGGGGATGGAAATCTCAGGGGAGACCGTGCCGGATGTCGTTTGCGCCATGCCCGGCATGTTCATATTTACGCCCGTCATGCCGCGCTCGGCTGCTGCTGGGTTGCCGGGCAAACTTGCCTGAGCAAGCTCAAAGGAAGCCATGGGCACAGAACCTGTCGGATGCACGTGCGCAAAGACGGAGCCGTCGGAACAAAGGATTGCGGCATGCGCTGCCATACCCATGTAGGGTTCGAGATCCTGCGCCGGCGCTCCCGAGCGATCCGTGACCCGAAAGCGCAAGATCAGGGGAACGCCGGCCCGGAGCGGCTGGCCATCGCGTTCCCATGTCATGCGACCGCCATCTGGGAGCGGATACTCTGCCGGGACACTTGTTTCCGCGGAAACGGAGTTCCCCTCGATTCCGCTGTCGTCCCCGCTGAGCGCCTTGCCCTCAATCGCGCCCGCAGTGGCGGAAGATAGATCGATTTGCCCGATCATGGTGACGGGAAAACCGTTGCTCAACACCACGTCGGCAAAAATCTGATAATGGCCCGCCGGAATCGCGGGCAGATCCTGAGTGAAGCTGCCCGAGCCGCCGCGCTGGGGATGCAAATGCCAGAAAACGTCCATGCCCGGACTGCGAATCAGGAAAAGATGCATCAAGTGCTCGTGATCGAGAATGAGATCGTTGAAATCGATCAGCTCCTCCGGGCGGCGGGGATTGCCCGAGGTCATTCGCATCGGCTTTGCGCGCAGGACCAATTGTCCATTGGCTCCGACGTTGCCTTCGATTTCGGGAGGAATATAGATGTGGCTTGCATATTGGCGCGCGTCTGATCTCCACCACAAACCGCCGATGGTAAGAACCGCCATTACTGTGAAACTCGCGATGACCGCCGCGAACTGGACTCGCCGCGTGCGTGCGGCAGGGAGAAGTGCGCCGGGCGGCAGGTTCCCTTCGCGGACAGCCGCCGCGACAATCGCCACCATGGCCAGCGCAAGCACGATCATGAGAATGAAGAGGACCGCGCCTAGAGATCGCTGCATCGGCAGCGTGCGCTGCGCGATCGCTGGAATCGGCACGGCCAGCAGCCCTTTGCCATTAGCGCCGTTCGCCTCGATGCGCACTTGAAGCGAACCGAACTCCATCAGCCAGAGACTGCCACGGAAAAACTGCGGGTCGTCTTTTGAACGCTCCGCGACTTCCGGTGCGGGCGCGTACTGCGAGCCGGGACCTGTGACCTGCATCGGCGCGATGCGGATTTCGCTTACATTATTTGACTCGCTACGGATTTCGATCTCCGCGATGCCGGGAATCACCTGCGGCACACGGACAGTGACAAACAACTTATACGGCCCGGCGTTACTCTCGAGGAAAACGTCCGGGCTGCCGACGTGAGCGGAGACGGGCATTGCGCACGCAGCGAGAGCCAGGAAAATCACGAAGAAGCATTTCATCGCATTCAGCGCCGGATGGCGCGGACCCACTCTCCCGCTGCTGACCCGAGGCGGCTGCTCAGGATCGCAAGGAGCACGGCTTCCGCCATGATCCTCCAGAATCCGAACGCGGCGTAGTCAATGGGCACAAACAAGTGCCGAATGTCGTATCCGTTGGGCGTAGCGAAATAAGCGAAATACTTGGTGCCGAAAAACCAGTTCGAGGACGCGGGAGAAACGAGAAAAGTGGCGAAAGGCCATTGTGCCACGAGGAAAGCGGCCAGGAAAATCAGGCCGAACGCCACGGCCTTGGGCCATTTCTTCCATCCGGCGGTACGGGGCTCGAGCAGGTCGAGCAGCAAGGCGGGCACGATCACCAGCAACGGAAACTCCATGGGAACCATATGCGTGATTCTTTGATAGACCGGGCCGAGCTTTGGCGTCGCCGGGAATAACGTAAAAATCCACAGCATCACCATGGCATAGGCAGTGTAAACGCCCGCCACCATCGTGCGCGCCCAGCGATGCTCGGAAATTCTGGCGAATCCAGCAAAAACGACCGGCACTACAATCGCCACTGCCCGGTAGCACTGCGCAGTGTGCATGAGGACGCGATAGGTTGATTCCCAAACGACCGTGAGCGCCAGCATGGTGATCATGCCGCCAAGCAGCAGCAACAGCCAGTCGAGGTTCCGGCGCGAAGTTCCGCTCGACCGGTTGCGCGTGCTGGCGATCAGAACCAGCGCGCCGATCTGGATCGCCAGAACTCCTCCGTCGAGCACCACGTGCGGCGGACTGAAAATCTTCACGTCCAGGCCGTAGGCGTTGTGCCACCAATTATCAAACGGCGCCGACGTGAGCATGGTCGCGCCACCCCACGCGGCGATGAATGCCCCCAGCGGTCCGCGAAATCTCCACACGCTCACGCTGGCCGAGGCTAATGCCGGATCGCGGCCCAAAGTGCACGAGAGAATCAAGTATCCGCAAGTGAATCCCGCCAGGATTCCGCAGAATTGGATGAGCATGTGCGCCGGCGTCCAAAACGAGTCCCGCCCGATGGACATGTGCCAGGAAATATCCCAATAGCCGCCGATGACCACGGAAACGACGGCCGCGAAAAGCGACCACACGTACCAGGGAACAGCCGTCAATTCCGCGGGTGTTTGCGGCGGAACGTTCCGTGAAGCCTGGGCAACGGATTCGAGCGTTGAGGCCACGTTAAAATTCAAAGTAGCACAGCGGCGCCCAAAAATCGCAATGCAGCCCACCGCAGTGACGCGCCGAATACAAGTTTGCTAGCCGGTGTAGTAAACTCGTCGCGTCTAACGAGCCAGAGCGCGCTCTTTTTGCAGTGAGGGAGGTCGTCGTGAAACTGCGTATTTCGCGTATCGTTCCGATCCTGCTGATTGCGGGATCGCTTGCGCTGGTGGTAAGCGGGCCGCACGCGGTCAGCGCTAAAAAAACCGCAAAAGCTAGCTCCCATGTCGGCACGTCGGCGTCAATCCCCACTTTTCCGACTGATGATCTTGCGCGCACCGGAATCTTTTATGCCGGCGGCCAATACGAGGGCGAGTCGGGCAAGGAAACGATGGGCGGCGACGCTTATGTCGTGGTTTGGGTGCCTAAGCAGATCAAGCATCCTTACCCGATCGTCTACGTCCACGGCGCGGGGCAGACTGCGACCGATTGGGAGCAGACCCCCGACGGGCGGCCCGGCTGGGCTTATTACTTCGCCAAGCAAGGCTATGTGCAGTACATGGTGGACTCGCCGGCCCGCGGGCGCTCGCCGTACGTGCCCGGAGTGGACGGCAACCTGACGATCCGCAACGTTCCAAACCTGGAAGAAATCTTCACCGCCTCTGCAAAGAAGGGCAATTTTCCGCGCGCCCATCTGCACAGTCAGTTTCCCGGCACGGGATTGATGGGCGATCCGATCTTCGACAATTTCGCAAAGACTCAAGTGCAATTCCTGGGCGGAGGCGGGCCGGTGGGGCAGGATGAGATGACCCATCGCGCTCTCGTCGCGCTTCTGGACGCGATCAATTCTCCGGTAATTTTGCTGACGCATTCGCAGGGCGGAACACCGGGATGGCTGACTGCCGACTCGCGGCCCAATCAGGTGAAAGCCATCGTCACCATCGAACCGGCCGCGCCGCCGATCAAAGGCGTGAACACGGCCACGCTTGCGTATACTGACGGCCCTGGCGGACTGACGTGGGGCGTTTCGGCCGGGCCCATTACCTATGATCCGCCGGTGAAAAATCCCGCGGAGTTGCAGCCTGTTCTGGAAGAGAAATCCGATGCTCCCGGAGACGTGGTTCCCTGTTACGTGCAGAAAGAGCCCGCGCACAAGCTCATCAATCTCGAAAAGATTCCTGTGGTTTATCTCTCCTCGGAAGGCGGCTATCACCGCGAGTTCGATCCGTGTCTCGCGAAGTGGCTGAACCAGGCCGGCGTGCACACGCAATTTGTCAGGCTCGAGGACGGCGGCATCCACGGCAACGGCCACGAGATGATGCTGGAAAAGAACAGCGATGACATCGCGAAATTCATCGGCAATTGGATCGATAAGAACGTTCCGCAGAAGGACAAGGCGTCGATGGCCACACCACCCGCGGCGATTCCCACCTTCGCTACCGAGAACATCGCGCGCCAGGGATTTTTCTACGCCGGAGGAAGATATGAGGGCGACGCCGGCAAGGAAGTGATGGGCGACGCGATGTATACGGAGGTGTGGGTGCCGAAGCAGATTCGGCATCCCTATCCGGTCGTGTTTTTCCATGGCAATGGACAGAGCGGCGCAGTCTGGCGGCAGACGCCCGACGGGCGGCCCGGCTGGGCGTATTACCTCGTCGCGCAGGGCTACACCGTCTACATGGTGGACTACCCGGCGCGCGGACGCTCGCCCTACGTGCCTGGCGTCGACGGCAAGCTCGGAATCCGCACGGCGCTCGAACTGGAGCAGATCTGGACTGCTCCCGCGACCTCCGGCGGAGACTTTCCGCGTATGAAGAAGTACACGCAATGGCCCAGCGACTCCCCGAAGAAGGGCATGCGGGGCGATCCCGTCTTCGACAACTTCATCAAGGGCCAGATGGAGTTCGTCGACGACCAGGAGGAGCTCGCCGTGCCCGCGGGCGTGGCCTTGCTCGATCAGATCGGCACGCCGGTGATCCTGCTCTCGCATTCGCAGGGCGGAGGAATCGGATTTGACGTCGCCAACCAGCGCCCGAAGCTGATCGCCGGCATGGTGGCCATCGAGCCGGGCGGCCCGCAAATCGGTGTGGCCGACACGGCAAAGGTGGAGTACACGCGCGTGAATCCGAAGTCGTGGGGGCTGACGGCGATGCCGTTCAAGTTCGATCCGCCGATCAACAGTCCGTCAGAACTCAAGGTTCATCTGGAGCCTTCGGAGCGGCCTGGCGACGAAGTCGGCTGTTACCTGCAGGACCAGCCGGTGCACAAGCTCGCCGGCTTCGAGAATATGCGCATTCTTTCCATCTCCGCCGAGGGCACTTATCATCGCGTCTTCGACGTGTGCATTCCCAAGTGGCTCAACCAGGCCGGAGCGAAAGACGATTTCGTTCGCCTGGAAGACGTGAACATCCACGGGAACATGCACGAGATGTTTCTCGACCGGAACAGCGACGAGATCGTCAAGTTCATCGACGGCTGGATCAACAAAAACTTGAAGTAGCACGGCCGAAACTCATTGCGCGTGCCTGGCGCGCGACGGCGGCGTGCGGCGAAGCGAGAATTATTTCTCTTCCGCGAAATTGTTGCGACGCCGAGTTCGCGCAGGGGCTTGCTGGGGAAGGGAGCCGACGTCCTGGGGATGCGGGAGCTGCAAATCGACGAGCGCGTCCTCGTTTTCCAGCTTCATCTTGATTACGAAGGCGGCCCCGATATCGTCCGCGACCCAATCGGACGTGGCCAGCGGCTTCGCGGGCCGGTCGGCGGGGCTCCAGAGAATCTCCCCGGTTTTGCGCTCGATTTTCGAGGGATCGAGCTCAAAAACTTGACGATCGTGAGTTTCGATCAATAAGAAGCGGTTGCCAATCTGCAGCAGGAGCGGTTCGTTCTTCTTGCCGGTGCGATAGACTTCCCATTCTTTGGGCGGCGCGTCATTGACGCGCAGCAGCGCGTCTTCGACAGGCTTCCAGGAAAGCGGCTTGTCCTTTGCAGACGCCGCGCCGGGCGCGAATGTGCCGGCGGCAGCGGGGAGGGCGGTTCCTCCAAACTCACACAACGCGCCCATGATGGCAAGGGAAAGCAATGCCGCGCTTACTGCCCAAGCACGCATATCTCTTCCGTAACTGATTCGACGTTTCGACGTTCCCCGCGGTTGCGGCCTGTGCAACCATGGGCCTAGAAAGCGAATCTCTGTAGTAGTCCGAAACTCTCGTTTCGAGCGGTTTGGACCGCGCGAGGAATGCCCATGCCCTATTTCTGGTGGCGAAGCTCCGATTACAAACGGTCTTCGATTTTGCGGCCGGAGATTTTGCGGTCGGGGGTTTCGCTGTCGGGGGTTCCTCTGCGGCAGCGAGCCGCCACCGCCCGGAAATTCCGCCCTACGTATTGCTTTGGGCTCTTCGTGTTTTTGGTGGCGATGAAAGCGCCGCTGCCCGCACAGGACAAGCCCGCGATCTCCGTGGACGTCAAGGTCGTGAATGTACTCGCCACGGTGCGCGACAAGAAAGGCGAAATCGTCACGAATCTGGGCCAGGACGATTTCAAAGTGGAAGAGGACGGGCGCCCGCAAAAGATCACTTATTTTTCGCGCGAGACCGATCTTCCGCTGACGCTGGGCCTGCTCGTGGATACGAGCTTCAGCCAGCGGCGCGTGCTTCCCGAGGAGCGCGGCGCCAGCCAGAGCTTTCTCGACAGCATGCTGCGCGAAGGCCAGGACCAGGCCTTCCTGATCCATTTCGATCGCGATGTGGAACTCCTGCAGGACCTGACCTCTTCGCACCAGAAGCTGGAGTCTGCGCTCAAGTTGCTGGAGATCGCGGAGCAGCCAGCCGATCCCAGCTCCGGCAGCGGAGGCGGCGGTGGCGGCGGATACCCCGGGGGTGGCGGATACCCGGGTGGAGGCGGTGGATACCCGGGTGGCGGTGGCGGCGGATATCCGCGGAGAGTTCGAGGCGGCACGGCGCTCTACGATGCGATCTTTCTGGCGTCGGACGAAGTGATCAAGAAACAAAAGGGCCGGAAGGCGCTCGTGGTCCTCTCGGACGGAGTGGATCGCGGAAGCAAGGAGACCCTGGAGCACGCCATCGAGGCAGCGCAGCGGGCCGATACGATTGTTTACGCGATCCTTTTTGCGGATGAGGAGGCAAACAGCGACGGAGACTTGGGACGGCCGGGCGGAGGTTATGGCGGCGGCCCTTACGGAGGCGGGCCGTATGGCCGGCGCGGCGGAAGTTATCCGCAGCGGTTCCCGGAGGAACGGCGGGACGGCAAGAAAATCCTGGCGCAGATCTCCAGCCAGACCGGGGGACGCCTGTTTGAAGTGTCCAAGAAACAGACGGTCGACCAGATCTACCGGCAGATCGAACAGGAACTGCGCAGCCAATACGGCCTGGGCTACACGCCCGACGCGAGTGCCGGATTGGGCTATCATAAGCTTCATCTCACGACCAAACAGAAGGATTACGTGGTGCAAGCTCGCGAGGGGTATTATTTGGAGCGCTAGGCTTGGTGCCCTCCCCCTCCCCAGATTTTCGTAAGTGTTCATTCTGCCAACTTTGTTGACGTGCGAAGGCTTGCCTTCTCCTCGCACATCCAAGACCCTGTGTTGCCCCTGCCCAGGGCTTGAATTCCGTTGCTCCCCTCCCCAGTGCTTCCGCACTGGGCTAAATTGTTCCGTCCCTCCCGCCACCCCCCATGCGCAAAGGCGGCGCATGCTGGGGACCCGGCACGGGACTGCGCGTCACAACGTGACAATAATCGCGACTTTGTTGACGCGCAAAAGCTCATCCTGTAGGTGACTTTTGCGCGAGCGGGCCTTGTGGCCCACCCCTCCCCCTTTTTTTCGCAAGTGTTCATTCTGCTCGGGTTTAAGTCCAGCAAATCGGAAGTATTGAGTCTCAGAGAGTTGCCGGAGGGATTTTGTGCATGTGTTGAATTTGCGCGGCTTAGCGCCAAAGCTGGTTTGCAGCCGAAGGTTGAGGATTGAAAGATCAGAGCCCGCACGGCTTTGACGGCTTCGATTGGAGACATAACAGCGGTTGTCGCGACCGCGCTGAGTCGCAGGTCGCTTTGCGGAGGCGTCGTCAACCCGGACGAAAGCCGACGATGCCGGGCTTATTAACGAAAATTGGGATGGATCGCCGAAGAACATGAGCGAGTGTAGCATATAATCATCTAGTTAGCAATAAAGTTTAGTGTTTTATATCTGGTATTCTTAGGAATTAATTTGTTCGAACGGCAAAATCGTTCGAACGATGGTTCACGTCATTCTACTTTGCCTCTTAAGAGCAGTTTCGCAGCGACGGCAGTTACCTGATTTTCATAGCCGCGCTTAGACATGGCTTCCAATCGCTCCTTAAGATACCGTTCATCCCAGAGATCCCAGCCTTTACGGGCGAAATATTTCTTTAAGCCCGCTCGATCCCTTTCGGTTGCGATGCGACCACAAGCCAGACCCAATCGGACGGTCGCTTTCGGAGCGCAGGCGCCTGAGCCAGCAAACTGGCGGCGTAGGCGATTGAACACGACGTCTCGGAGATTCTTGTCGCCAAAGAGCTTGAAGCGTTTTGCGAATTTCGGGTTATTGCCGTCGAAAGCGCAAAGAGCAACGCCCCGAGAATCCAGGTAGCTTTTGCATTCGATGACGCGTAAGAGGTTATCCCGACCGCTGTAAGCGACGATGTCTAAATCCCAGCGCGGTGAGGAAGGGCGGCCGATCGAGACCTTCTCCTTCTTAGTTAGCTCGACCTTTACCGAGGTCCGGACCCAATAACCGTCCATCCAGAGTATTTCGCTGACGAGTTGCTCGAATGCATCCATGTTTCCTCACGGTAATTCCATAAGTTCTTGTCCGGCTGGCCAGCCTTTGCTTTTGACTCTCCGTTACTCAACCTTCCTGAGCTGAATTACTTTTTCCGATTTGTCGGCTGAGGATGCTGCTTCTTCGTATCCTTCCACAATCTGTTTGACCATTTCGATTGTGAGCTGGGATTCCGCTGCCAGCCGAGCATAGTCAAGCGGTCGTCCATAAGCGATTTCGGCCATCTTTCGGAGACCGCGTGGCTTCTCCCTTACAATGTTAAGGTTTGGTGGTTCTTTTGTTTTCCAGCCTTTCGCGCTGATTTGTTCGAACAGTCTTTGTTTTTGCCACTGGCTAATGATATTCAGATCGAAAGCCCGCATGATGAGGGCTTGAAGGGAAACACCCCACCGCAGTTTCAGCGGCGCAAGGCTCGACAAAGTGATTGGGGCTGCCAACTCCGAGCGCATCGCGATTTCAGGCAGAAGGTATTCGGCAGCAAATTGATCGGCCTCGTCATGTTCGTGTGCTCTAAGCTGCTTGAGATCTGCGTGCAAAGCCAAGTGACCGCTTTCGTGCGCCAGATTCCAGCGCAGACGATCACCGGGCTTGTTCGCGCAAATCGCGACAACAGGTCTTTTGGGTTCTGGTCCCACCCATAGTGAGAAGGCATCTATCTTCTCTAGTTCTATTGGAAGCGCCAGGACTAGCACGCCCGCTTTTTCAATTGAATGGATAACATGTGGAATTGGCTGATCCGGCGGCAAGTTGGCCTTCCTTCTCGTTTGTTGTGCAGCCAAAATGGGAGAGTCAGAGTTCTTTTGAATACTCAAAGGGAGAGGTTCTGCGTAACGTTCCAAGACGCGAGTAAGGATTTCATAGATGATCTCCGCGAACCTGGAGGCTGCTACCAAATCCCTTCTCGTTGCAGCCGCACGGGCTCGCAGCATCAGTGATTCGGTTGGAAATTCGAATTGTAGGTCGGTGGAGAAAAACGAAACGGGAGTTCGATCTGCTGAGGTTGGACAAAATAGAGTTGCCGTTTTGCGGAGTGACCCGGTTTTGGAATCTTTGGCGCAATTCGATCTGTTGATTTCCAGAGTCGAAATTGCCACTTATCGTATCGGAATGAAAACCGCACATCGCTAGTCGATCGAAAAGGACCGGCGGGGGAGCCGCCGGCCTGAGTTTGCGCCGGAGTTTTAGGCTGCTGCCAGTTTGGCTTATGCGAGGCGCGACACGCCGGAACTGCCGCCTTAGTTTGGCTGAGGGGCGGAGGCGCCGCGGGGCGCAGAGACGCCGCGGAGGCTGCCGCCGGGGGCCGTGCCAGCCGGCGCGGCGCCGCTGGCGGAATTGCCGATGGCGTCGCCATTGACGACCAGTTCGACTCGGCGATTACGCTGGCGGCCTTCGGGCGTGTCGTTGGTGGCGACGGGCTGGGTCTTGCCGAATCCGCGAGCGGTCATGCCGGAGACGGGAACGCCTTCCTCGGCGAGATAATCGCGCACGCCATCGGCGCGGCGTCCGGAGAGTTCCTGATTGAATTCGTCGGTGCCCACGCTATCGGTATGCCCTTCAATCTGTAACGTGAGTCCGGGGTGGGCCAGCACGATGCCGGAAATCTTGGCGAGCTTTTCGCGCGCGCCGGGCTTGAGCGTGGCGCTTCCGGTATCGAAGAGCACATCGGACATATTGACGATCAGGCCGCGGGCGGAGTCACGCGTCTGCAAAACGGCGTTGAACTGCTGGAGAAGCTGCGCACGCATCTGGGCTTTCTCGGCTTCGGCTCTGGCGGCTACCTGGCGGGCCTTTTCGGTTTCCGCTTCCGCAGCGGCCCTGGCCTGGGCAGCCTGTTGCGCCTGGTTCTCGGCGGCTTGCTGCTGAGCGAGGGCGGCCTGGCGCGCGGCTTCGGCTTGCTGCTGTTGCCGGGCGGCTTCCTGCGCGGCCTGCTGCGCTTCCTGCTTCATGCGCTCGGCCTCAGCCTTGGCCTGCTCGGCCTGCAGACGTTCCTGTTCGGCTTGCTGGCGGCGCTGCGCTTGGGCAGCGGCGTCGGCGCGGGCCTGGGCTTCGCGCTGTTCGGCGGCTTGCTTTTCCGCGGCGATCTTGGCCTGCGCGTCCTCTTCGCCCTTCTGCTTGACGGCCATCACGCGGGCTTCCTCGGCGGTTTCCACGGCGTCGCGCGAAGCGGAATCGATCAGCTTGCGATCGCGCTTCTGACGGTAGGTGTCTTCGGCTGCCGATAATTGCTGCTGAGCCTTGGCCCATGCGGAGGGCGCATATTTCTGGGCGTTGGCGTTGCTGGCGACGCGAATGGCGTTGCGGGCTTCAAAGAGCTCGAGCGGAGTATTGCGGTCGATACCAAAGATGGCGTTGTCGATCTTGGTGTTGGAGGAGGAATAGGCGCCGGGGCCGAGCAATTCGTAGGTGGCGTCGATATTTTCGACTCTGCCCGAGGCTCCGGTCGAGAAGCTATTTTCCAGGACGACCATGCTGCCCGGCTGGGTGACGGCAAAATACGGCTCGGCGGTCACAATCATGCCGAACGTCTGCATATCGGTATCCGCCTTGACTTCCGCGAGGCCATTTTTCAGCGTGATTTCGCCGAGGTTCTGGGCGCGGCCCTGAGGCGAGACGGCCCAAAAGACGTAGGTCAGATACTGAAGGCCGAATTTTGTGGCGTCGTCCAGGCGCTCGAATTTGGCTTCGATTTCCATGCGGTTATTCTTGGGTTCAACCTTGGCCTCGCCTCCGGCGGTGGGCATCAGCTTGGTGCCCTGGAAGCTGACCTTGGAGGAACCGCCGGCACGGCGATAGTTCATGGCCTTGGTGGTATGCGAAACTGCGTTGGCGCCCATCGTGCTTTGGGGGGCGCCCGCTGTCGCGGAGGGGGCTTGGGCCCGGGCGCCCACGAGCGCCGGGCCTAAGGAAATCGCCAGGATTGCCGCCGTTTTTAGAAGCACAGTGCCGATTTTCACAGTTTCACTCCTGCTCGTTCAGAATAGAGTTTTTGCCGCAAGCGCTCCAAAATCGCCCTGCGCTCGCATCCCGGGCCGGACTAGTGGCTTTTTCTTAACTACAGGTTAACAAGTGGATTACAAAAGCGAGCGGCGGATCGGAAGGCCCTTGCGCAAATAATTAACTCTATTTGCGCTACAATCCCGGCCAGTCAGGCCCAGAAACACCATCGAAAGGAGCCAATCATGGCCCAGCAATCGACCACTGCCAAAGATGTACTATCCACGACTGGCAAAGTTTCAAATCCCGCGCCGTTGGGCCTCGCTGCATTCGGACTGACCACGGTTGTTCTAAGCACAATCAATGCCGGGCTATTGCCGGCCGAGGCCGTGCCGGCCGTCGTGCCGCTGGCATTTTCGTTTGGCGGCCTGGCGCAAATCATCGCCGGATTCCTGGAATACGGAAACGGCAACACGTTTGGAATGGTGGCCTTCACGTCTTATGGGGGTTTTTGGTGGTGGTACGCGTTCCTGAACTGGACGGTGGGAGCAGGTTGGATCAAGGCGCCCGATCCGAAGGGCGTGGGAGTGGCGCTATTGATGTGGGGAGTCTTCACCCTTTATATGTGGATCCCTACGTTCCGCACGAACTTCACGCTGTGGTCCATTTTCCTGCTGCTGTGGATCACGTTCTTTCTGCTTGCGGGGGGCGACCTGGGAATGGGATTGGCCTGGCGCCACGCAGGAGGTTGGGCTGGCCTCGCTACCGGGCTCGACGCGCTCTATCTTTCGTTCGCGGAAGTGACGAACGCGACGTTTGGACGGCCAGTCATAACGATCGGCGGGGCGATCCTGAAGGCTTAGTTCAAATTGGGGCTCGCCAAATTGAGCCACGACCGCCCAGCCGTTCGAGGCCGCCTGGGCTGCGCGGGGCGGCTTCGGGACAATCCCGGAGAGGTTTTCTGCCGGGAATATCGGACTTGACGCCGGGCGGGTCCCGGCAATACCTTGAACGATATGAGCGCGATCAACTTGAAGGTTAACGGCAAGGTCCATGCGGTGGACGTCGATCCAACGACACCGCTTTTGTATGTGCTGAGCGACGATCTGGCGTTGAACGGCCCGAAGTTCGGCTGCGGGCTGGGGCAATGCGGAGCCTGCACCGTGATCGTGAAAGGGCAGGCGATCCGCTCCTGCATCACACCCGTGAAGTCCGTTGAGGGCGCGGAGATCACCACTCTCGAGGGCTTGGGCACCTTCGAGAAACCCCACCCCCTGCAGCGAGCGTTCATCGAAGAACAGGCGGCGCAGTGCGGGTTTTGCATCAACGGCGTGATCATGACCGCCAAGGCTTTTCTGGACAAGAATCCCAAGGCCAGCGAGCCGGAGATCCAGCAGGCCATGTCCGGCGTGCTCTGCCGCTGCTTTACAAACGTGCGGATGCTGCGAGCAATTAATCGTGCAAGGGACGGGATGACGACAGAAGGACGCACGAGAGAGGCGGCAGCGAAATGAGCAAGCACTCAGAAGTTGTGCCCAACTCCACGCTAACCGACGACGCGGCAGCCGCATGGGGCCGCGCGGGATTTTCGCGCAGGTCTTTTCTTGTAGGCACCGGAGCGCTCGTTGTGAGTTTCAGCATGAAGGGCGCGCTGCAAACGGCAGTAGCCCAGGGACCTTTCGAAGGAGGCACGGCCGGTTCGCCGCCGCTGAGCCAACTGGATTCGTGGATCGCGATTGCGGCGGACGGCGGCGTCACCACGTATACGGGCAAGGCAGAACTGGGCCAAGGAATATCTACCGCGCAAATCCAATTGGTCGCGGAAGAACTCTGCGTACCGTTTGAGCGCGTCAAACTGATTTATTGCGACACGGCGCAAACGCCAGACCAGGGGATTACGTCCGGCAGCCAGTCGCATCCGACAAACTTCAACCAAAAAAATCTGGCGCAGGCGGCAGCCACGGCTCGCGAGGCGCTTTTGGAACTGGCCTCGAAGCGCCTGGGCGTATCCGCAGATCAGCTCATCGCGGCAGACGGCGTCATCAGGGCGAAGAGCGATCCTTCGAAGAAAGTGGCTTATGGCGAGCTGGTTGGGGGGAAGAAGTTCGAAATCAAGCTCGACCCCAACGTAAAACGCAAGCCGGCGAGCGAGTGGACCGTGCTGGGGACGCCGGCGCGGCGTCCGGACATGCCGGCGATGGTTACGGGGCAATTTGAGTTTGTGCATAACGTGCGGCTGCCGGGCATGCTCCATGGGCGCGTGGTGCGGCCGCCGGCGGTGGGCGCAACGGTCGTCAACGTGGATGAAGGCTCGGTGCACGGTTTGCCCGGCGTAGTAAAAGTGGTGGTCAAGAAAAATTTCGTGGGCGTGGTGGCGGAGAAGCCCTGGCAGGCGATTCAGGCGGCCAACAAGCTGAAGGTCAGCTGGAGCGCGGGCACGGGGCTGCCGAGTCATGCGGATTTTTACAACTATCTGCGCACCCAGCAACCGACGCGCGATACGCTGCTCGTCAACTCGAAAGACGTTGACGAGAAACTGGCGCAAGCCGCCACGGTTGTGAAAGCAACGTATTACTGTCCCAACCAGATGCACGGCTCGATGGGCACTTCGTGCGCGATGGCGGACGTTCAGGGCGACAAGGCAACGCTTTTTTCGCCGACGCAGGGCGTATGGCCGGTGCGAAACAGCGCATCAATCCTTCTCGGGCTCAAACCTGAAAATGTGCACGTGATCTTCCGCCGGGGCTCCGGCTGCTACGGACTGAACGGCGCCGATACGGTTACCTACGATGCCGCGCTGCTCTCGCAGGCCGTGGGCAAACCTGTGCGCGTGCAACTCAGCCGAAAAGACGAAATGGCCTGGGGCGAAAATTACGGGTTTGCATTTGTGATGGATGAACGCGCGGGTCTGGATGCGCAGGGCAATATCGTAGCTTGGGACCACGAATCGTGGTCGGCCAACCTGGGGAACCGCCCTGGCTACAGCACTCCTGGAAACGTGATCACGGGGACCCTCGCCGGTTTTTCTCCCGAGCCCTTTATGCCCAGGAGTCCCGCGCCAGAACCGCGGGCCTATACGAACAACAGCAATGGAGTGCCCTCCTATGTCGCGGGCAATGTGGGCGGCAAGCCCCAGGGCACGGGGACAGTGAAGTCCGAACGTTCGCTTACACACAACATTCCATCGCCGCTGTTTACCGCGCCATTACGTTCGCCGGCGCGGCTGCAGAACACGTTTGCTCACGAAAGCTTTATGGATGAGCTGGCGGCGCGAGCCAAGGCCGATCCTGTGGCATTCCGGCTGCGCCACCTGAGCGACGAACGCTTGATCGACGTAGTGAAAGAAGCAGCGGCGCTGGCGAATTGGGAAGCGCGTCCCTCGCCGAAGCCACAGAGCCATAGGACGGGCGTGGTTGCGGGACGCGGCTTCTCCTGCGTGGCGTACGAAGGCGAAAACGGGTGGGCCGCGATGGTCGCAGAGGTCGAGGTCAACCAGGACACCGGGAAAGTCACGGTTAAGCGGATATTTTTCAGCAACGACTCCGGACCGATCTCCAACCCCGACGGCCTGCGGAACCAGATCGAAGGCGGGGCCTTGCAGGGGATGAGCCGCGCAATGGGCGAAGAGGTCACCTGGGACGACCAGAAAGTGACTTCAGTCGACTGGGAAAGCTACCGGAGCCTGCCTTTGGGTTTCGATGTTCCAGAGATCAAGGTCAAGCTGATCAACCGGGCTGACGAAGCTGCGACCGGGGCGGGCGAGACTTCCATCACCATCGTGGCAGCGGCCATTGGGAATGCCATCTTTGACGCCACGGGCGCGCGGATTCGCCAAGTTCCCTTCACTCCGCAGCGGGTCAAGGCCGCGCTGAACCAAACACTCAGCCAGGTGTAACGGGCCGCAGTATCTCGTTAACTTGGCGTCAACGATTGCTCCGACTTCGTGAACGACTTTCCCTGCGCACTTGTCCCCTCGGACCATGCCGGCGCGGCGAGGGAATATGGGCTCGAGCTTCCGGATTCTTTTTCCTTCTCATCGCTGTGGGATTTCTATTAGCAAGAAATGAAACAAAAACGAATGATAGCGCTGGTCAATTAGCCGCAATGCCCTACAATTGCCCGATGGTCGTTACTTCAATTCGCACGTGTTTCTCCGGCCCCGGTCTGCCGCAGAAATCGGCGTCGGCATACCTCGCTTCGATCGGAGCTCCTGATGCCAAAATGGTTTTCATTCGCTTTGCTGCTGTGTGCCGCGTTCGTTGCCGCGCAATTTTCTGCTGCTCAGGACAATCCTTCGCCGAGCGCGGCCCCCGAATCCTCAGCGCAAGGCACGCAGGCGGATTCGGCGCTCGCTCTGGCTCCAGACCCGCCCGCGGAAGGCGCGCCGCCTGATCCGATCCCTGTCCAGGCGTCTGTGCCTGTGCCTGTACCTGCGCCTTCGGAGTGGCGCATTCTTGGGAGTCAGTGGAAGAGCCTCGCGCCGGACTTGCTTCACGAGCAGAAGCGCATGTGGCTCTTTCCGACCTCCATAGTGCGTGGACACCACCTCAAACCCACGCTCGCCTTACTCGGCGCCACGGCCCTGCTCACAACGGTTGATGCACATAATGCAACGTGGGTGCGAAACAGTCTCCGACCGCTCGGCGGATTCAACAATGCCTTCGCCGGATACAATACTGCTACGGCTACGGAAGCATTCGCCTCCGCCTTCTACATTGTCGCTATTGCGCGCCGAAATGCGTACGATCAGCAAACGTTTATGCTGGCAGGCGAAGCGGTCATAAACGCGGAAATCCTCACCACGGTCATGAAAGATGTCGATGGGCGCGAGGCCCCCATTTCCTATCCGGCGGGCGGTGATTTCAAAGATAGCTGGTTCAAAGTGAGAAGGGGGACAAGATCAGGCTGGGTCGGAGGCCTCGGCAGCATGCCTTCAGGCCATGAGATCGCTATCATGGCTGTGGCGACGACGTTTGCGGAGCGTTATCCGCATCCGGCCTGGCACCGCTGGCTGGCTTATGGACTTGCCGCCGCCGCGGGATTATCTCGCGTCACCCTACAATCTCATTTCACCTCGGACACGTTTGCCGGAGCCGCGCTCGGGTACGTCATCTCGCGCTATGTGGTCCTCGGGCGGCAGCCCAAGCCCTCAAATTAGTGCCGCGCCCGGTCTGAACCGGCAGGAGACTTGGGCCTCGTCAGGCGCCCGCGGACTGCTCTCCGCCGGGCTTGGTGTTGGGATGGGGAATCGGGGAAAATAGGGATTTGCGAAATCGGCGGTGAGCGGCGAAAATTCAAAGATCAAATCGAGTGGAGTTTTTTCGCACGCCAACCAGGAGTAATGCCATGTCCAGGTTTCTATTCAGAATGACGGCGGTCTCATTATTGGCGGTAGTTCTACTTTTTGCTCAGGGAAGGCCGGCGGGCCAAAGCGGGGACGTCACGCGCGCGACCCTGAACAATGGCATGCGCGTGGTAATTCTGCGCATCCCCCTCGCACCGGTGGTCACTGTGGAGCAAAACTATCTGGTGGGCGGTAACGAAACTCCGCAAGGTTTTCCGGGCATGGCACACGCGCAGGAACACATGGCCTTCCGCGGCTGTTCGGAGCTGACCGGGGATCAGATCTCCGCGATCTTTGCGCAACTGGGCGGATTTGGCAACGCGGACACACAGCAAAACATCACGCAATACTACAGCACGGTTCCTGCCGGCGATCTGGACATCGCCCTGCGCGTTGACGCCGCTTGCATGCAGGACATTCAGGATTCACAAACCGAATGGGCGCAGGAGAAAGGCGCCATCGAACAGGAAGTGGCGCGCGACCTCTCCAATCCTACCTACAAATTCATCACTCGGGCGAATGAGGACATGTTCTCCGGCACGCCATATAGCCACGATCCCCTGGGCACGAAAGATTCGTTCGATGCCACTACAGGCGCGATGCTGAAGAATTTCTATAAAGCCTGGTATGCGCCAAACAACGCGATCCTGGTGATTGCAGGCGACGTGGAACCGAATGCCGTGCTGGCCAAAGTGAAAGAGTATTACGGCAAGATCAAGCGCAAGAGGCTGCCGCCGCGCCCAAAGGTGAGTTTGAGCCCCGTAAAATCCGAATCATTTACGCTCGATAGCAATCTACCTTATCTGCTGGCATTCGTCGCCTATCGCATGCCGGGCACGGACAGCCCGGATTTCGCGGCGGTGCACATTTTAAGCGACGTGCTGGCAAGCCAGCGGGGAAATATCTATGGACTCGTTCCACAGGGCAAGGCGCTGGAGGCTGAATTCGGCCTTGCGGAAGCCTACCCGAAGGCCAGCATGGGTTATAGCGTCGCTGTGCTGCCTGCCGCGGCCGACGCGGCTCCCGTGATTCAGGACATGCGCAAGATCATCGCGGATTATGCGGCGAACGGGGTACCGGCGGATTTGGTGGAAGCGGCAAAGCGGCGGGAAATTGCGGCTGCGGAATTTCGCCGCAACTCGATTCCCGGTTTGGCGGAGGCTTGGTCGGATGCTTTGGCCGCGGAAGGACGCAACTCTCCGGATGACGACGTGGAGGCGATGAAGCGAGTGACGGTGGAAGAGGTAAACCGGTTGGCCAAGACGTATCTTGTAGACCAGGGATCAATCACAGCGCAGCTCAAGCCCTCACCCTCGGGCGAACCGGTGGCCTCGAGTGGTTTTGGCGGCGCCGAGCAATTGACTTCGACGCCCACGAAAACCGTAGAGCTGCCGTCATGGGCGAGCTCGCGACTGCTGGCTCTTGAATTGCCACCTCCGCAGCCGGCCTCGACCGACATGACGCTACCGAATGGCCTGCGCCTGATTGTCCGGACGGTCAAAGTCACGCCCACCGTTACGGTGGTGGGAAATGTCCGGCACGATCCTCAGATGGAAACGCCCTCGGGACGAGACGGCGTGGCGCGAGTGCTGGAGAATCTGTTTTCTTACGGCACGAAAAATCTCGACCGGCTGGCTTTCCAGAAGGCCCTCGACGATATAGCCGCCGATGAATCCGCGGGCTTTGAATTTTCCATGCAAGTGCTGAAGCAGGACTTCGCTCGAGGCGTGCAACTGCTGGCCGATAATGAGCTGAATCCCGCGCTCCCGGATCAAGCCTTCAACGTCCTGAAGCCGCAAACCGCGCAGTTTGTCGCGGGGCAGCTCCGTAGCCCGGGTTATCGCGCAGGCCACGCGCTGAATACGGCACTGCTTCCGGCCAAAGATCCCGCCCTTCGGCAAACGACCCCCGAGACGGTTTCATCGCTAACCATTGATGACGTGAGGCAGTATTACGCCAAGACCATCCGGCCGGACCTCACGACCATTGTGGTCATCGGTGACGTCACGCCAGAAGAAGCCCGGAGCAGCATCGAGAAATGGTTCGGGGAGTGGAAGACGGACAGCCCCAAGCCCGAGGTTGATCTGCCGCGCGTTCCTCCCAATAAGCCGTCCGCGGAGAATGTGCCGGATCCCACTCAGCTTCAGGATTCCGTAAATCTCTCGGAGACGATTCCCATTACTCGGTTTGATCCCGACTACTATCCGCTTCAGCTCGGGAATCATGTTTTGGGCGGAGGTTTTTACGCCACGCG
>QHYQ01000558.1 GCA_003224175.1 Acidobacteriota bacterium | reverse complement strand
TTGACTCCGACTTTGGCGCCTAGCAAATGTTTCCACTGGTTCCAACTCGAATCCCACGACAACGGCAGCGAGGCTTGGTCGAAAAGAACCTCGATCCGATGACGTGAGTCACGGTAGATTGCGTGATCCTCATAAAACGTGATCTTTCGCACCGGCGCTTGAAGTTGTTTGAAGTTTCGCTCGGGGTGAAAGGATAGGATGCGGGACGCGTAAAAGGTCTTGCAGTCTCTTGATAGATCTCCCGCGACAACCAAAGAACCAAAGCCGCCACACGGGAAGACCGACACAAATCTGCCTCCCCAACAAAATCGAAAGGGCCGCAAATTGGCGATCGTGATTCTCAGCAAAAACAGATGGACCCTGGTGCGTCCCCTGATGCAACAGATTGCCAACGCGGTGAACGCTGCAAAACCCGGAACCTGCACTCTGGTAGACATCCCTGAACGCTAATCCTTCTCGTCGAATCGCGAAACAGTGCGCGATGATCAAGGAGAAGTCCTCCGTTGGTACGCTGCGTGCACTGATAATGAGGATCGCAAACAAGCCGAGGAGAGGCTGCAACGAGAGAATGCTGCTCTGCGTGAAGAGCTGAACCAAGCGTCGATGTTTGAGGAGATCGTTGGCTCGTCGGAGCCTCTGCGCAAGGTGCTATCCCAGGTCAGTAAAGTTGCGCCATCAGACTCGATAGATCTCATTCTGGGCCAAACCGGCACAGCGCGCGCGTTGCTCACGTCTCCCTTGCCTGATCTTCGACAATCCTGTTTAGCCTGTAGGAAGTGCTTCTTCCTCCGGCCTCTTCTTGTTCGATGACCCCAATAGCAATCAGCTCTTCGATGTCTCGAAGAGCAGTGCGCGAGGAAGCTTTTGTTATTTTCATCCATTTCTCTCTCGTCAGCTTCCCTTCGAATCCACTGAATAGTTTGTTCAGGACTTTTGTTTGCCGATCATTCAGCGAGACCTTCTTTTGCTTTAGGCTCTTCCAAAACAGTTCCTTTTCTAGAGCACTGCTTGTGATTTGATTCGATTGTTCGATGGCCCTATCCAGGCAACCGAGAAACCACGTCAGCCATTTCGTGATGTCGAGCGACCCAGCCTGCGTCTTCTCAAGAACTTCATAATAGTCCTTTCGCTCTTCAAGAATTTGCGACGACATGCTGTAGAAACGCTGAGCACTGCCATCTGATCTGGCTAAGCACATCTCAGCGATTGCTCTTCCGATTCTCCCGTTGCCATCCTCAAAGGGATGGATCGTAACGAACCACAAGTGCGCAATTGCCGCCTTTAAGAGTGGATCTTGTTGTTCATTGCCGTCGAACCAAGCAAGGAAGTTTCCCATCTCGCTCTCGACGCGATCAGCCTCAGGTGCTTCGTAATGAACTTTGTGCCGACCGACCGGCCCCGACACAACTTGCATTGGACCCTGGCTGTCATCACGCCATGCTCCAACTCGAAATTTGTCGCGGGTTGTGCGAACGCCGGGGAAAAGGTCTGCGTGCCAGCCAAACAATCGTTCTTTTGTTAGCGGTTTGCTGAATTTCTGCGTCGCGTCCAACATCATTTCAACAACGCCATCGACATTTCGATCCTTGTGAGTTTTGAATCCTCCCACGTCCAGTTTTAGCCTACGTGCGAGGGATGAACGGACGTTCTCTGGATCAAGCACAACCCCTTCGATTGCGCTCGATTTGATCGTTTCTTCGGTAAGGACGTTTAGCGTTGCAGTCCACCTCGAAGTAAAACCATAACCTCGCATCTTGCCCAGTAGTAGCCCCTGGCGCAGCCTGACCCCAGAGAGCAGGGGGGCAAGAGTCTTTGCGTCCCAGGTAAATGCAGGCCAACCTATGAGTTCGTGTATGTATTTTCTCGCCATATTCTCGCCCTCAATCTCGCCACAATCCTACCATATTCTCGCCACAATCTCGCCAGTAATCGCGCGGTTACGGTCGCCTGACCGCAAGGTCCTCTCCGTCCCCAATCTGGGACTGCAACAGCCGCAAAGGTGTAGTATGAGACCAGTCGGTCTCAATTATTTCCTATGTTTCCCACAGGAGGAACCGACTGGCGTTCTCCCCGAGCGTCAGGGCTAAGGCAACAACGCTAACTCAGGTCGGGCCTTCTGCTCGCCAACATGACCACATTCGGAGACGGTTGCTTTGCTATGCCCGCGCTGTTAGCTTCTCTTCCGAACGAAAGACCAACCCATGAAGCCACCCTGTGATGAAGCCGTGATTGAATCGCGGCATGCCGCCGTTCCCTGCACAACAGAAACGGCGCCGGCTGCGTTCCTCGTGCCTGGCAGCTTGTCAATCATCAGCGCTTCCTTCGGTGAGAAAGAACGCGGTCGGGCCATCGGGACATGGTCCGGCTTTACTGCCATCACAACAGCCATGGGACCAATTCTGGGCGGATGGTTAATCGAGCAAGCTTCCTGGCGCTGGGCGTTCTTCATCAATGTACCCCTTGCGGCGGTAGTGATTGGACTTTCACTGTGGCGGGTTCCCGAAAGCAGAACCACCGCCCGAGGAAATATCGATTGGACAGGCGCGCTGGTCGCCACGGTAGGTTTAGGCGACGTAGCGTACGGCTTCATCGAATCTGCGAGTCTGGGGTGGAGCCATCGCTTCGTTTGGGGGACCTTGATTGTAGGCTGCGCGTCTCTGATTACTTTCTTCATTTTCGAATCTCGTGTCGACTATCCCATGGTCCCTATGGAGCTCTTCCGTTCTCGCGATTTCACCGGTGCCAATTTACTCACTCTCTTCCTTTATGCTGCTCTCGGTATTTTTTTCTTTCTGTTTCCGTTGAATCTAATCCAGGTGCAACATTACTCAGCGACGGCCACGGGCGCTGCCGCACTCCCTCTCATCTTGCTCTTGTTCCTGCTGTCGCGCTGGTCCGGTGGATTAGTCGCTCGCTATGGGCCCAAACGCCCATTGGTCATCGGCCCGGTCATCGCTGCGGCGGGATTTCTTCTCTTCGCAGTACCCTCAGTGGGCGGCAGCTACTGGCGCGTGTTTTTCCCCGCATTTGTGGTGCTCGGCTTCGGACTGGCCGTCAGCGTGGCTCCTTTGACGACGGTTGTCATGGATGCAGTCGATCAGGATCGTGTTGGAACGGCCTCTGGAGTCAACAATGCCGTCGCCCGAGTCGCCGGACTCCTGTCAATTGCGGTCTTGGGGGTCGCGATGGTAACTGCGTTCAGCTTTCACCTGAACCGTAGCCTGCTAGATCTGGCTATCCCAGCAGGTGCGATGCACGATCTTCAGGCGAACGAGATCAAGCTCGCCGCACTGGCAGTTCCGGCTGGAATTGATTCGGATACAGCATCTGCGATCAGAGTCTCTATTGCGCGCGCCTTTATTTTTGGATTCCGCTTCATCATGCTGATTTGTGCAGGCCTATCTGTCACGAGTGCGGCATTCTCTTGGCGGATGATAGCTTCGCCAAACACCAATGACCGGTGAGCCCGATTGGGTCAGCCTTCATCGAAGCGTCGGTCCAGCGAGTGTGAAACCAATGCCCGACAACGTTCGCGGGTTCGCTTGGGGATGAGCTGCGGTAAGTGTTGGTACCCATCTGGCAGACGCACAATTGTTCGCACAACCCGAAACGGGTGTGCGGGCCCCGGCATTAATCCAAGGTTGAATCTAAACGGTTCCAGACATGCTTTA
>QHYQ01000557.1 GCA_003224175.1 Acidobacteriota bacterium | reverse complement strand
AAATTCGGAAGCTGATTCTGCTCGAACATTGAACCCCCTGCGACCGAAAGAGTCCTAGGACTTCGCTTGACGGCATCACTATGGTTCGCTCTTGAGATCGATTCAATGGACAGGCGGTTCTTTCCTGCTGGAGTGGTGGTCCCTTGGTATGCTCCACTCTATAAAAGACTTACAGGAAGATGTCCCCCGCCTCGAATTCCCGTGAACTCCGCCAGGTGGTACACTCAATTTCGCTGGGCACTCACCTTTCCATGGAAGAGGACATTCACCTCCGCGTGCGGCTCCGTTTTGGGGTTTTCGAGCTGGATCCACGCGCCGGCGAATTGCGTAAGCACGGCCTACGGGTCCGGCTGCAGGAACAGCCCTTCCAACTCCTCGCGATGTTGCTCGAGCATCCGGGAGAGGTCGTAACTCGGGAGGAACTTCAGAAAAAACTCTGGCCCGCAGACACTTTTGTGGATTTCGATCACGGGCTCAACAAAGCGATTAACAAAATCCGGGAGGCCCTCAGCGACTCCGCCGACAGTCCCCGCTTTGTGGAAACCGTTGCTCGTCGCGGCTACCGCTTCCTCGCGGAGGTCAAAGTTGCCGATTCAGCCCCTGTTCGCAGCCCGGACCTCGCAACTGAGCCTGATCCCACAGCAGAAGTTCGTGACCGCCCAGATGTCTCCGAGAAACGCGCGCTGCCCAAACGTCTTCTGCCGTCACTTGCGGGGAAGATATCAGCGTTCGCGCTGCTTCTACTCATGGTATTCCTCGTCGCCTGGAAGCTTCATTCCTGGAACCGCCCGTCCCCTGTCATTCGCTCCTTGGCTGTCCTTCCGCTCGAAAGCCTTTCGAGCGATGCGTCTCAGGATTATTTTGCGGATGGCATGACCGACGAGTTGATTTCGGATCTCGGCCAGATCAGCGCGCTGCGTGTGATCTCGCGTACCTCGGTGATGGCCTATAAACATTCGCGCAAGCCTTTGCCGCAGATCGCACGCGAACTGAACGTGGACGCTGTGGTCGAAGGCACCGTGCTCCGTTCTGGCGACCAGGTCCGCATCACGGCGCAGTTGATCGAAGCCTCTGCGGACAAGCACCTATGGTCCCAGAGCTATCAGGGCGAATTGAGGGATACCTTGGCGCTCCAAAATCGGGTGGCTAGCGCGGTCGCAGATCAAATTCGAATCAACGTGAATCCCCAGGAACAAGCTGCGCTGAAGAGCGTGAAGGTCGTTAATCCCCAAGCATACGAGTCCTTTCTCAAAGGGCGTTACTTCTGGAATAAGCGAACGGCGGATGGTTTAAAAGTTGCTCTAGCTTATTTCAATCAGGCCATCGACGAGGATCCGAAATATGCCCCAGCTTATTCTGGTTTAGCCGACACGAATGCTCTGTTGGGAGACTGGCAGTATGCGGTGATGACTCCGAAGGAGGCACTCCCAAAAGCTAAGGCCGCGGCGATCAGAGCACTGGAATTGGATGGCGCTCTCGGCGAGGCCCACAACTCGCTTGCGTTCTGCTTGGATGGCTTCGACTGGGATTTTGACGCTGCCGGAAAAGAATTCCGGCGAGCCATTGAACTGAACCCAAGCTATGCAACCGCTCACCATTGGTATGCCTGGCATTTGAGTCTGCTGGGCCGGTATGAAGAAGCAATTGCGGAAATGAGAAAAGCGGAAAACTTGGATCCGCTATCTCTCATCATTAACGCCGATTTGGCGGAGCTTCTTGTTCTTGCGCATTCTTATGACGAATCGATCCGACAGAGCCGCAAAACGATCGAAATGGATCCTAATTTTGCCCTCGCACATAATCAACTCGCACAGGCATACCTCCAAAAACACATGCACGATGAAGCGGTCGCAGAACTTCAAAAAGCGGCGCAGCTTTCCGGGGGAAGCCCGACGGTCATGGCTAATCTTGCTCGCGCCTATGTCGCATCCGGCGAGCGTGGCGAAGCGGTAAAGCTATTGAACGACCTGAAGAAGCGTTCCAGTCCGGTTTCTTCGCACGCTTCGGAGATTGCCGTGATTTATGCGGCTCTTGGTGATACGGATCAAGCCATGAATTGGATCGAAAAAGGCTACGAAGAGCGCTTTAACCCTGGAGTTCTCTTGCGGCCGGGGTTCGATTCGCTCCGCTCAGATCCGCGCTTTCAAGACCTTGTGCGCCGCATCGGCCTCCCGCGTTGAACCAGGGAATTTGATGACGAGAACGAGGAAGAACAGGCGCGCTAATGACGCATTGCTCCGCCGCCACCAGGGCGCAAGCATTTGCGCGCTCATCTCAAGTTCTTCAGCTTGAAGGGGGAGGCTGAAAGGCAAAGCCGATAACGGTCTTAGACTTGATCGGTTTCCCATTGGCCTCCGATACCGTAATTCGACGGGCAGTAAACAAAGCTCACCGTCATGCGGGAAGGTGTTGACTTGCTCTCTACAGACGCCGGCTGGAATTTCCACTGGCGCACGGATCTCTTGGCAGCGCCGAGCATCGATCCGGGATCCCTCAGACCGTCGATTTCTTGTATCTTGCCATCGTCATCGAGGGACACATCGAGAACGAAAAGCCCATCAAGAACAACCTGGTAGGCATACACATCACCTGCCGAAGCGACTTCGGGCGGTTTATAGGTTTGTTGCGCGGAGTTTGGACGCGCGAGGCCGATCAAGAGAAGGAAGCCGATTACTAGACCCCCTTTCATGGCTTGATTGTACACCCTTGCGCTGCTCGCTTTGCGGGGCGGTTCGGGAGAAGTAAGGCCCGCACCGACGAGGTCCTCACCGACGAGATTAACCCCCGCCCACAAACCGAAAACGGTCATAGGAGTTCGATCCTCTCGTCAATATGCAAGCTCCGGACGCTTACAGCTCGCGTGCACCCGCTAATCCACAACTATCTGGCCCTTCATCCCTCTATGGCCAAGACCGCACGTATGGCAACACTTAAAAGTATACGTGCCTGGCGTTTGGGCCAGGAACTCAATCGTGGTCCTTTCTCCCTTCTTGAGCTGCCAACAGTCCTGCGGCGAACTGAAAATTAATCCAGCCGCGCCATTCGTTAGGCCGCCATCCTGAACAGCCGAAATCTTGAAACCATGATCGTGGTCGGTAGCTGTGATCTTGAGTTGAACTGTAGTCCCGATCTTCACGTGAAATGGTGAGCTTGAGTACTCGTACTTCTTCGCCGTAACTTCGATAACCTGCGCGGGTTGGACTTGGGCGCGAACCGACCAGGATAGCGAAAGAAATATTGCGAGGCCCAGCAGAGACTTGGGAACGATGGATACAGGAAAACGCTTCGCAAGGTTCTTCATTGACCCTCTCAATCGTACGAATACCTAAATCTCTGATATTAGAGCCTGCGGCGCGCCTCGTCTGCTTCT
>QHYQ01000572.1 GCA_003224175.1 Acidobacteriota bacterium | reverse complement strand
GTCTTTTGTTGTTCACTTCTGCTGACAAGATCGATTTCTTCTTTCGTGATGTAAGTGGCGGTCGTCGGTTTCGTCCTCCCGGTCTGGGCGAATGCCACCGCCGGACTCAGAACCGACGCGACAAATAGAGCCTTCAGTAGCGTCTTTTTCATAACGTCCTCCTGGACGAAGCGCGGCGAACGTAACACGACACCTCGTCGCTTTCAAGCGCCGTGCGCAGATTTCGAGCATGCTTTCGAGTTCAATCTGTCCCGTCTTAGAAGTCACGCCGGGTGCCAAGCTGGATGCGAAATCGCACCGTCCGAGTGGATCAACTATCAGATAACGTGCACAAGCGAACGGAGTGCCGTTGAGGCCCGAGGATTTTGCAGATTCCAAATGTAAGAGGGCTCCCGGAATCCAGTAGATGCTTCGTCTTCTGCTTCGCAGACTCTCAGATCCCGAAAAACAGGAATTTTCGGAAACTGGCCGGGAAACAGCCTAGGCACTCTCTGGCGAAAACAGTTGCAATCGCAATATTGGCGGTCTCGCAATTCCCAAGCCTTTTGTATACCATCCCGTTATATTCACCAATGCGAGGTAACCACGATGAAAAGAATCGCCCCGGCCCTGGTGCTCCTGTTGGGCGCTGCTGCCTTCACTGCGTCTCTTCAGGCACAGCAACAGGCCAAATCGGCTACCGCTACCTACATAACCGAGGCGGACGTTCAAGCCACCCTGAATCGCGCACCTGAAGCGGCGGTGAATCCGCAGCCGAACATTCGCGTGGTTGACACAGGAGGGTACAACGTCGCAGTCGGCGCCCTCCACCGGCCTCAAAAACCGCCCGGAGTCGCCGCCGTACACTTCAAGGTGACTGAAATCTATCACGTCATAGACGGCGCGGGAACCCTCGTAACAGGGGGCACCATGGTCAACGCTAAGACCAGACCGCCTGACAGCACAGCCGTTAAGTTGGAAGATGGCCCCGGCGCGAGCGGCACTGCCATCCAGGGCGGTGTGAGCCGTCGGATAAAGGCGGGCGACGTTGTAATCATTCCCGCAGGAGTGCCACATTGGTTTAGCGAGATCGAGGGGTCGATTACATACCTTGTCGTAAGAGTGGACCCAAGCCGTGTCCTGGCCGTCAAGTGAATCGGCCCGAAACCTCTTACGCGCGCCGCGTTAAGTTCTTCACACACTCGCTCATTCGATTGTGTGATTAGGCTTGGTGATTAGGCTCCGCGTTGGTGCTGGAGCACCTACGCTCTGCTACCCGCACCTTGAGCACATCCCGGCATCCTGGAGACGCAAGCTCACGTTTGCGGCGACTCGTTAAAGCCGCAGCCGTTATTCTGGAGTGGTCACTTCTTTGGGCGAGATTCTGGCGGCACCATGCCATTGATTCGGTAATAGACGACCAACTGGCCGTAGTGCTCGCCCGAGTGTTCGATCATGTCGTAAGCGAGATCCGATAGCCGATGCTGCTCCTTTGACTCCGGGTACTGAATCACAGCCGCCATTCCTGCGTCGCCCTTCGCTTTGATCACATTTGCTCCATCTTCCACGCACTTTTTCACGAACGCTATGACCTGCGCCTTCGTCTTCAGCTGATCGCGCCTCGGATCGTCGCCATAACGCATTTTCTGCCCTTGCGCCGTGTCCGTGAAGTAATACATGGACGCTGACACGTGCAACAGTTGGGCGACAAAGGTCCTCGAATCAGGATGGGGTTTGTAGTCGTACTTGTCTTCGGGCAAATCCTCAGAGATGGCCACGAGTTTCCGGCCAATCTCGTTCCACTGTCCTAAGACGGTCTGCGATGGGCTCGGGGCGGGCTTGAGCGCCTTTGCTTTCCTTGCAGCATCTTGGGCAATCGCCGGTAGAGCAACCAGGCAGCTGGCCAGTGCCAATACACAGATCGAGAGTGCTCGGCTCATGTTTCCTCCAACTAAAGTCCGAGGGATGATGATACGCAGGAAGAAAGCGTATGTCACTTTAGGAGAAAATGCGCGTGAGCTGCGCGAGTTAGCAAAGGTCTCAAGAAGCTGTATTGGCATAATAAGCGTGCGCTGGAACCCTATGGTTCCGTTTGAGCGCGACAAATAGAGCCGTGCCCTAGCCGAACACACGCTCGTATGACGACTGATTCCGCAGCCACGAATTCCGGCGTATCGGAGTGATACCGCGTCAGCGGTATCACGTAGATACCCCCGCGATGATCCAAACACGGGGTCGTCATCGCCGCAGCGTGAATTAGCATCCAGCGCAGTTTAGCGGTCTAGCAGATACCTAGGGAGATCATTCGGTCATGCTAACGCCGGTCCGGAGAGCATTCCCTCCCGGACCGATCATCTGGCAACTAGCATTTATCCACTTGCGCACTGACGAGGTCGAAAGCGGCAAGCCGACGCTTGATGCTATCTCGCCGACCTCAGCATGGCTCGCCAAGATCACCGAGCCGGGTGTACGCCGCCGAGCAGAGTTTTACTACCAGCAACTGGATGCACTGAGATCGTTGCGTCGAGAAGTTCGGCGCGAGCTGTTGGAGGAAAGCAAGAAACACAGGGCCTG
>QHYQ01000571.1 GCA_003224175.1 Acidobacteriota bacterium | reverse complement strand
CTTCCGGCCAGGATGGTTTCAAAGAACGCTTGCGGCGCAACCGGCGACACGGCTTGGTTCTTCGTAACGTTCGGATCCGCGCCCAAGGCGTCGAAGGCCTTTGCAAAGCTCTGTCCGCCGGCGGTCATGAAGAATGGCACCTGATTTAGATCGATGCCCTGGTAAATGTTCCTGGCGGTATGGCCGACGTAGCCGACTTCCACACGGCTATGTCCCGGCAACTCGCGCTGAATGGTGAAATCCCACTGGTTATGCGAACCCGGCGTCCACTGCGGATCTTCCACTTGGGAATTGGGAACGAAGGCGATGTTGCCGCCGGGCACAAGGGGATTGCCCTGGCCGGCCACTACCGGGGGGGGTGATGCTCGCGGGAATGTTGGGCAGCGTGATCTTGCTCCCGTCGATACCGACGCGGAACGCGGTGGAGGGGGTGGTGCCGCTATTCCCTCGGCAGTCGATGGCGGCGCCTGAGTTTAGGGAAGGTCCCAAGCACAATAGACTTTGTGCAAAGCCGAGAGCCTGCAGAGTGTCAATGGCCGTCTGCACCCCATTCAAACGATCGTAGAAATGCCAATAGCCGCCGCGGATGACGGTCTTGTTGCGGCTGAAGAGCGTTCCTAACAGCCCGGAATCGAAGCTGGGCTGCCACGCCAGGGCCACGCGCGGCTCGAAGTTGCGGCCTACGAGATCGAAGGGATATTTTCGCCCACTCTTGCCGATGGGCGTGAAACCGACCGGCGGATTGAAGACCTGCCCGGCGAGCGCTGCCTGCCGCCGCTGTTCCAGATAGTTCCGTGGCAGCACGATGTCGCCGGAGGGGGTGACCGTGAGCATCAGTTTCTCGTTATCTTCGACCGGCGGTATGGTTACCGCCCACGCCAAACCGTAGGTGAGCGTCAGACTGGTCCGCAGACGCCAGGTATCCTGGGCATAAACCGTGGCTTGATCGTAGCGGACCGCGTTCTTCAGATCTGTCCCTTCCGGCGAGAGCGAGAGCTGCGCGTCGCGCGCGCGCAGGATGGTGGCCGCATCCACGAGGCCGAGAACCTGCGCGTACAGATTGTTCCAGGTGGAATTCTGGCCGGCGGGCAGGCAATTCGTGGTAACCGTGGCCGAGCATGCAGGCGGCCGGACCGAACTGGGGAAACTGACGCCGCCGATCGTATTTCCCATGAAGTACTGCAAGGTCTTCTGTGAGTTGAGCTGGCCATCGTCGCGCTGGAAATAGGCCCAAGTGTGATTGAAAGAACCGCCAAACCGGAACAAGTGCTTCCCCCGCAGCCAGCTCGCATCGTCTCTCAGCGCCAGACCGTGGGAGTTCCATAGACGGTTTCGCGAACCCTGCGTATCAATGTTCACCGGAACCAGGGCGTTGACGGTATCGCCACCAGGGACCAAAGCAGCCGATGTGATTCCCGATAACTGAGCAAACGGAGGAAGGGATATCCACTGCCACCAATCTCCGAGAAACCGATGGTGTTCAGGCCATCCCCCAGGGAAGTGTCGTTGCCCGGTGGTTCGAGTTGTTGCCATAGCTGGCTAATGGCTGGAGCCATGCCCAGATTGCGAGGGTCGTCGCACGAACCCGTGCCCGACGATCCGCACAGCTTGGAAATGTTGCCCGGCTGCAGCGAATAGCTGATGATGGGCGCCGTCCTTGAACCGAAGAATGCCCTGCCGTAAGGTAGCGGAGGGCACGAGCCGGGTGACGAAAGTCGCTTCGTGCCGCCGGCGTCCCTCGTAATTCACGTAGAAATAGGTCTTCCATGGATCGGGCAGGAACTGTCCGCCGGGGCTGCCGCCGAAGCGGTTATCGACGACGTTCGGCCGGGGACGGCCAAGACGGTTTGCGTCCCAGCGATTGGCATCAAGCACGGAGCCGTGATAAACCTCATAGAGCGAGCCGTGCCACTGGTCGGTTCCGCGCTTTGTGACCATCACCACTTGCGCCCCACCTCCCAGGCTCAGGCTCTGGCTGCCACTCGGGTTATTGGTCTCCACGTTGAATTCCTGGATGCTCTCGACCGGCGTGGGAATGGAGCCCTCCGGCCCTCCGTTGAACGCCTTCCAATAGTCGGAGTTGCCGGAGGTGGGGTTGGTGATCTCGCCGCCATCCAAGAGGAACGAATTCTGATCGCTGCGCGCTCCGGCGACCTGGCCGCCGAAACGGCTCGACTGCGAACTGAACTGCTGCGGCATGGATAGCGGCTGCAAAAGCAGGAGGCTAGTGGTGTTCCGGTCCAAGGTCGGCAAAGCACGGAGTTGCTCGTCTCGGATGGTATTTCCGACGGTGGCGTCCAGAGTCTGCAACTCAGCGCCAGGCGGGGAACGCACCTCGACCACCTCAGAGATGTTTCCAAGCTTCAGACTTACATTGATCGTGGAGGTCTTTCCCACCTCGACCATTACCGACGGCACCATCGCCTTCGCGAACCCGCTACCAACAACCGTGACGGCATAAACCCCGGGCGCGACTTGGGCAAAGGTGTATTGGCCGGAGTTGTCGGTGGTGGTGACACGTATAGCCCCCGTGGCGCTATCACGCAGTTCGACCTTCACCTGCGGAACAGCCGCACCCGACGGGTCGGTGACCTGCCCGAGCACCTGGCCGGTCGTCAGCGTCTGCCCGCTGGCCGGATTCGCAGCCAAAAGCAGGCAAAGCAAGACCAGAAGCTCGAAAAGAAGGAACCTGGCCCTGTGTTCTGGCCTCCTCATGGTATCCCCCTTCCTTGTCTCAGGTGAACGGCAACCTGGCGATGCGGTTACTGCCAAATCTCCATTGCAGTGCCGATTCGCGCCGACCAGATCGCCGATATAAGAACTAAGTTGAGCAACGCTAATACGAAGCCTTGTCACTGTCAAGCCAGATGCGTGCGACGCTGGAGATTCTCCAGGATGAGAGCCTGACTACTAACTCCCACCATCGGCCTTGCGTCGCTTCGAAAGCGCTTTGAGGCGGCGGAGATCGAACTGAGCGGTTAACATTCCGAGGTGTGGGTCAAAACCGTTTGAGATTGTTGAAAAACTCTTTTTGTGGCTCCTCAAACCCTCTGCCACGGACGAAGAATCAACACCTTACGTCGCGCACTTAAGGCCGAAAGCGGAACTGACGCACTTTTTCACCAGTCTCGTTTCGTTTTCAAAATTCTGGATTGCAAGGTTGAGAACGCTCGCTGAGATGGTCACTAGCCCCGTTCAAAACCCCTCAGAGGCTTTTTGACGCACTTAGCCATACGGACCGCAGCATCCGAGTAGCGAGCGAGAGAACTCAAATGCGCGAATCGACGGGACGTGTTGTCGAAGGAATCGGCGTTGCGCCGAAGGACCATTTGGACAGCTTCAAGGCGTTCGTCAGGGGGCTGAAGAGAAAATACGAACTGTTGACGCTGAATTACCGGTGCCGCTAGAGACGGCGAGCAGTGCGCTGAGGCGGACGCTGTTTCCGCCTCCGCGGGCCTATCTTAGACAAGATGTTGCTGCGTTGAAAGACCGGAACCATCATGCCAAGGCAGTTTGGGAGTCCTCCGTCGGTCTTCGAGTGGCCATCGCTTCAGACCCATCGACTAACGAATTTGTAATCGACAGCGCGTCGGGCACGACGATTCGAGTCGGTGCCGCAATGGTGCCGCCGGTGACGATGAAAACGACGACCGGCTTGGTTTCGGCCAACGCTGCAGGCGCCACCAAAAGGGGACGCCCAACAGTATGGATTTTATACAGGTACGCACGGAATATTCCCTCCCCCGTTTTGGCGATCAGGGCTTTTAAGGGGCCTGGGAGTCACCGGACGCGAAACTATACCTGCAGAGGTGCGTTCGCTCAACGGTTGACAGGAGCGCGCATATCGCAGGTCCGGCCGAGGATGTAGCACCGCTCGTCGTCGTCGGTACCCAGGATGCTATCCCGGAGCGGGCAAAACGAACTCTTCGATCCGTGCGCGGGGCCAACGCCCCCTCTACGTTGCAAC
>QHYQ01000570.1 GCA_003224175.1 Acidobacteriota bacterium | reverse complement strand
TGGGCCTGGACCCGCGCATCGGACCGCAGTTCCTCCGCGCCGGACTGGGCTTCGGCGGTTTCTGCCTGCCCAAGGACATCCAGGCGTTCATCTGGCTGGCGGAGAGCGTGGGGGTGGACTTCGGCCTGCTGAAGGAGACCGAACGTGTCAACCGGCAGCGTATCGAACTGCTCCTGGAAAAGGTCCGGCGCGCGCTGTGGGTGGTCAAGGACAAGCAGATCGGGGTGCTGGGGCTAGCCTTCAAGCCCAATACCGACGACGTTCGCTTCGCGCCAGCCATCGAAGTGATCAGCCGGCTGGTGGCCGAGGGTGCGCAGGTGCGCGCCTGCGATCCAGAGGCCATGGAAAAAGCCGGGGCCCTTCTGCCTCCCATCGCCTACCACCGAGACCCCTATGAAGTGGCGAAAAACGCCGACGCGCTGCTGATCACCACGGAGTGGGAGGAGTTCCGGCGGCTGGATTGGGAGCGTATCCGCGACCTGATGGCCCGGCCGCTGCTGCTCGATGCCCGCAACCTGCTCGATCCCGTGCAGATGAAGGCTCTCGGCTTTGATTACCACTCCTTCGGGCGTCCTGGCTGCTAGGAGTGGATAGATCTACTAAAAGCAGCCCGCCCCCTTCTTCGAGTTTCTCCAGACCTAGCGCGTCGGCGTGGCCCAGTGTCAAACAAGGCCTAACAGATGGCATCTCGATTCAGCTAACTCGCGTCTATTCAGTGGCTTTGGTGATTTCGTTTTGTAATTTTTGTCTCGAACGGAACACCTCCTCGAGGCTAGCCTAAGGGAATGGTTAGCGGGAATTTTATGGTGCCCCGGAGCACACCACGACCGATGTAGCCCGAGGGCCCGTTTTTCGGGCCGACCAGGGGCTACTAAGTTGCGGCCGCCTAACTTCGACCACGGCGCATACGTCGGACCGTCGCTGAATCCGGTCGCCGTCTGGCGGAAATATCTAAATTACTTCTTATCCAGTAAGTGCATCACAAACTCTTTCTGCTCCTTCTCGAACTTCCTTTTCGACAAATGGGAGAGACGATCCGGCTTGACTCCTTGCATTTTCAGAAGCATCTTCGCAAACTGCATACTCGTCCTCCAGTCCGGCTTGTTATCGTCGAAATCGTCTGGCTCCGAGTCCATGAGGGGGTCTTGTTGAGTCTGTCGCTCCGTGGCCTCTCTCACCAGTGCAATCGCGGCTCGCACGCGACGACGTGCAAGTTCACGTTTCTCACCCTTCTCTGGGGGCTCCGTTGCGAAGTTCGCGAGGACAGCTCTGGCTTTGAGCTCCAACTTCAACTGTTCAGTTTCCAAAAACTCTTTGTATCTCTGCTCGTGAAAGGTCTTCAAACGATCCCTGTATCGCTCCAGTTCTCCTGCGTCCGGTAGGTCCCTCCGAAGAGACACACTGCTGGGCGAGGTTGATCCCTTTCGGTGCATTCGCCGCCCCTTTCCTTTTTTCATTGGCCCCTCCCTAGCTCGAAATATCCAGCTGTATTGGTGGCAGATCTCCTTCCCCTCGCCGCCGCCGCTGCAGGTGCTCTAACTGGATCATGGTTCTTTGAATGTCACGGCTTAAGGTCGTGTCGTACCTCATCAACCTTTCGGAGACCATGGGAACCATGTGCGTCCTTGCTTCGCAACTCAGGCGCTCGTTTTGCTGCTTCCTAACTTTTTCCTCGAGCTGGACCAACCTTTCGATTTCCCTGTGGATATGCTTCAGGAGACCTCTCTTCAGTTTCCGCGCGAGTCGGCGGCCCTTCCTGGACTCGCCAGCCGATTCTCGCTGTTCAACTATAATGGAGTAGGCAACAGGCAGGTCACCCCGGGGGATCATGAGGTCTTCGAAGCCGTAGATTTGCAGCAGTATGTTGTAGCCAAGTTCACAGTCTAGTTGATGCTCGGCGAGCGAGTCGCGCCAGTCCTTGAGAATCTCGACGCACCGGTGGACGATCAGGGGGTTGTGAGCGTACCGGAGCAAGCCGCCGTCAAACTGGGTCACCGCGGTATCAACTCGCCTGAGTTCGTCCTCCTGCCTCGCCTCGTTTTCGGAGCGAACGGCCTCCATTCCCCTGAGGATTTCGGCATGCTCGGCCTCGTAGACCCGCCGCCTACGCCAATAGAGCGCGGCCAGTTGCTCGACCAGCAGTTCCTCTTGGACACCTTCAGGCTGCCAGCATTCGCGCAAGG
>QHYQ01000569.1 GCA_003224175.1 Acidobacteriota bacterium | reverse complement strand
ACCCGGGTTCATCGCCATTGTATAGGTATTTGTGACGCAGGACACTAGGTCTAATTCGATTGAAGTGCACCGTCCGATAGTGTCGCCCCTGCCCCCATTTGCCGAAGAAGGCATGCACCACGAGCTTTTCAAGTATGAGCTGATAGACAACGAGGATTGGGCAATCGCCTCCTTTCTATCGCTCGCCAAGGCCGACGGCATGATGATCCTGGGGGGTGGCCAGTCCACTTTGATCGCCGGGCTGGTGGGAGTCGGCTATCGCGTTCCCACAGTTTCTCTTGCTGGCTTCGGCGGAAGAGCTCAGGAGATCTGGGCGCTGCTGAGGTCCAGCGACAATAAACTGGCGACGCCCGAAGAGCTAAGCTTGATGGCTCAACCGGGGTGGAATGCCGATTCCGCTCGGCGGTGTGTCGGGACGCTGCTGAACCAGCGGAAAAGGAAACAGCAAGGAGTTGATCCGACCCTGGCGCGTGAGCACAGGCGAGTCATTGCGATTGCCGCACTAGCCCTTTCGTTTTTTGTCGCGCTTCTCGTGGCGATAGCCGAATACTCGCGGGGCGAGAATCTCAGCCGTATGCTGAGTTACGTTTTGTTCTGCGCCCCAGCGCTGGCCGGAGCCGGCGGCTCGTTGGTGCGGATCGTGTTTGACTGGACGCAAGCGGCGAAGCGATTGGCCTCGCAAGGGCCACCGGTGATTTCGGCCGCTCTCGGAGCGGTGGCGGGAGGTGTGTCTGGACTATTCTTTATTCTGGCCCAGAAGATAGCGATCGGCGATCTGCAGACAAAGCAGGCAATCATTCTGTTACCGTTCGTTCTGATCGTTGGTTTGGTCGCTGGCCTGACGCTCGACAAGGTCTTCCCGAAGCTGCTTAGCCTCGATGTGGTCAAGACCGAGGCGCTCGAAGGCAAACCGAGTGTGCTAGAAGCCGGCACAAACAAATAATGGTCGGGCGGCTTTTGTTCCGTGGCCTACCTCTTATGCTTCACTTGCTGAAGTTTCTTAATGCAGTCATGATTCCGAGCAATCCAGGTATGAACTAATGCCGCGTAGCCTGTAATGATCATATTGCGAGACTGAAGACTTTCCAGCCATTCTAAAGCTGGAGGTTTTTCAAGATCCTTTGTCTTTTTTCTTCGTCCGCCACGCTTCGTTGTAACTCGTTGCGCCGACGCTCTCTCTCCCTCTCCCGAATTATTCCAACATTGCAGGCATAGTCACGATTCGTACTATCAAGGTAGTTCTTAAAATGAATTAGGGCGCTTGGAGCGTCCCCCTCATCAGCCGGAATTTGTGCTACATCGCCGTGGAAAGCAAACTTGCTGGGCTCTTTCCCAAGTATGCTCCGATAAGTACCAAGGTCGTGGAATCTATGAATCCAGTCCGAATTCGGCGCTTGGCTGAGCTTTAAATGCAGCAGGCCATCAGAGTAATCCGCTCCTATCAGACGTATAGGGTCGCTGACGATTGGATCGTCGATAGTCGTCTCAGGCACAACTTCGGTCTTGAGTCTATTGAGCTTCTGCAGGCTTATGAACTCGTTGTGGTGGGTGATCAACTGTTCCTTCACGTCGCCAATCGAAGGAAGTCTTCGTTCTGGGTCCTGTTGGATCATTCGATCCACGATTTCATCGAGATATGTGTAGTCTGGAGAAGCGGCCGCAATGCGCCTGAAACCAGCGCCTTGGGGGACCTCTCCTGTAAACATCTCATTGAGAATAAGGCCCAGCGCGTAGATGTCAGCCTTGCTGCCCACCTCTTTGCCTCTTGCGCGTTGTTCCGGCGCCGAGTAAAGGAAATTCGCTAAGCGTTCTCCCTCTGAGGTCTCAACAGCAGTGTACAAGTCTTCCTCTTTGAAACTTGCGATTCCGAAATCCGCGACCACGAGCGTGTTTGTATCGGGTTCGTAGAGAATGTTCTCCGGCTTCAGGTCACGATGGCAAACGCCTTGGAGATGGGCGGCCTCAACGCCATCTAAGATCTGAGAGTACAGAGGGAGGACCGCTTGCGCATCGATTCGCTTTGACATTAAAGTGCGTAGGGTACCTGTGTAAAGAGGCATCACATAGAAAGGTGACTGCCCCACGCCTGATGGGGAAAGACCGTACTCGATTACTTGGACGATGTTCCTGTGCGTCTGTCCTGAGCAGAATGAGATCTCGTTCTTGAACCGCTTACGCTTTTTGGTGTCGACTCTTGGGTTTAGCACTTTCAGCGCATAGCTCTTCCCCTCGACATCCTCCACTTCATAAACGACCCCTGTGCCACCACTACCCAGCGGCAGCTTCGCTCTACGCGTATAAATGTTGAATGCGGTCTCGAAGGTGAGTTCTTTCTTCTGCTTCATTGCACCTTTGCCTTTCTCTCTCGTCACTTCCTGCTGTCGAAACCTATCCTCAAGATTACGGAGATGCTCAAGTCGGTTGTGAACTCCTTCTTCCCAGATCGAGCCTGGTACTCCTTCTCCCTGACGTGTCGCCCAGTAATCCATTTCCTGGCGCACTCCCTCCAATGTAGTTGGGTATGGGTCGCCTAATGAACCAGAGGTGCTGGTTTGTGGTAGCTGGGGCGAAGTCGAAGGGGTCTCTGCCGCAGCCAGCGGTGGCATGGCACGCGCATTGACCTGTTCAAGTTTCTCTTTCTCCTCCAGCTGTTCGAAATAAGGGCCGCCGCGAGG
>QHYQ01000568.1 GCA_003224175.1 Acidobacteriota bacterium | reverse complement strand
TGCCAGCGTCACCCGCAACAAGTATTTCGTCTACGACTCGGCGACAATCAACACGACGCCCACCCCCACAGCCATGGTCAACGCGAAGGCGCGTCTTGCAGAGGCGTACACTGCGACCTCTCCGACAGGCACAAAGATCACTGATGTCGGCTTCAGCTATTCGGCGCGCGGAGAAGTGTCCGACGTATATGAGTCAACGCCCAATTCCCAGGGCTACTACCATGTCACTGCATCGTACTGGGCGCACGGCCAGCTCAGCAGTCTCGCTGGCTTGTCGGGCCTGCCAACCCTGTACTATGGAGCGAGCGATGGATCGGGCCTGGACGGGGAGGGCCGCATTACAAAGATCACTGGATCCGCGCAGAATCCGGTCACCGGGGTTACGTACACGACAAGCGGCACCTCTCAGCCAATCGGCTCACTCACCCAGGTCACGTTCGGGTCCGGGGATTACGACAATTTCAGCTACGACACCACTACAGGTCGGATGACGCAGTATAAATTCAACGTCGGTTCGCCGCTGCAGACAGTGACGGGAGATCTTACCTGGAACGCGAATGGCACGCTGCAACAGTTGGTGATCGCCGATCAGTTTAACACTGCGAACAACCAAACGTGCACCTATTCCTCCGACGACTTGGGTCGGCTGGCCAGCGTGAACTGCGGTGCAGCGTGGTCGCAGACGTTCAGTTACAACGGGGATAACGCCTCCGCGTTCGGAAACATTAGGAAGAGCGGGAGTACATCTTTCCAGCCCACCTATGACCCCGCGACTAACCGGATCACTCAACTGCCGGGACCATTCGTTCCTAGTTACGACGCCAACGGCAACTTGCAAAACGACAGCTTGCACTCGTATGCTTGGGATGCGGACGGCAAGGCTATCACCATGGATGGCGTGGGTGCCACCTACGACGCACTGGATCGTATGGTCGAACAGAACCGCTCTGGCAGCTACACGCAGATAGTCTATGCGCCTTAGCAATCAGGCACGGTGCGCTTATCACTCACGCGCTATTCGCCGCATGGGAGGGGCGCAAGGATTACAAGGCATGCATGGAAGATTGAAAAGGAACAAGATCAGAATGCGTGCTTCCTTTTGGGAAAACGCCCTACTGGTTCTAATCGGCGTGTTCGCCTTCGTGCTTGCCGGTAGCTTAGACGAGAGAGGCATTCCACAGAGGTGGGGCACGGCAATTGTTGGAACCCTTCTCACATTCGGTCTTGTAATCTTTGCCTGTCGCCCAAGGTTACTTCGGTGGTCCTTTTGGGCGGCTCTCGCCATCTGCCTCGCAGTCCACGTCCTAGCAATATGGGCCTTCTTTGAGTATGTTCTCAAAAACTTCAAAAGGTTTAGCATTTTACTTTGGCTGCCGGTCATGCTCACAGAGGTGGTTGTCCTACTCATTGTCGTGAATAGGGTAGAGAAGAAGCTGTCCGGCAAGCACGAGACAATCGAGCTGCGCTTCTGATGGCGCTGATTACATGACTTCGTCGGCTCCCTCGAGCGATTAGACTTGGTTCCTGTCAGACGACCAAGGCTGGGAAGAAAGGTGACGAGTTATGGCTGACGCTGCTCAGTTGACACAAGGATGCCCAAGCCAGATCCGCTGCGGGTAATTTATTAATGGGTAATGGCAATGCATTACCGCAGGCAATTACGCGCGGCACTGTAGCATACGGGGCAGAGAAGGGCTTGGAACATGTTGCGGAGAATCGCTCTCTCATCGTCACGATTCGGACAGCTCTTCGCGAAGAAGGATGGAAGTTTTCCGGTAACGCGATTGCTAAGACAGCGGGGCGAGGAGCCCGCTTTGCAATTGGAGCACATATCGTTTTTGCCGGCTTAGATGGACGCGAGGACTACAAAGCATGCATGGAAGATTAAAAAGAAACAAGATCAGAAGACGCAATGCAATCACCAATTGGACGGTTACACTAACCGGGGCGGTGCTAGGTTTTGTGATTTTCGTTGCGACGGAGAGGATAGGGCTTCCAAGGAAGTGGGTCACCGCAATTTTCGGAACCATCATCCCATTTGGTTTCGTGATTTGTGCTTATCGTGGACGATTACTTCGGTGGTCACTGTGGGCATCGCTCGCGATCTGTCTCACAGTCCATGTCCTGGTGATATGGGTTTTCTTCCAATACGTTTTGTTCAATTTTCAGAGATTTAGCATTCTACTTTGGCTTCCGGTCATGCTCATAGAGGTGTTTGTGCTACTCGTCGCCGTAAAGAGGGTCGAAGAGAAGTTCACGGGCCAGCACGAAACCATAAGGGCGAGGCTCTGACAGGCGGCCCGCGATCTTCCATCCAAGCATTTTGGAGATCCTTCTCACGGTTGGATCGGCTGCTGGCGCTTATTTTTTTGCCCTTTGGGATACAAAAAGAGATCCACATCATACAGCGAAAGATTGAAAGACGCTCTTTGACAGCAATCAAAAATCGTGAATCACATTTGCGGCAATAGCAGCGGCGGTGCCGCGCCACCAAATACACTATGTGACCAGTTGCGTGCTCGTGGGGGAGGGAACCTCCCCGTTGATGTGGCTGGGGTGGCGGGGAACGGCCTATTCGACCCGCCCGGAGCTTTGGCGAATTCATCCGAGAAGATCTCGCCGAGTTTGTCGGCAAGTCGAGTCGTGACTCTGGCGGAAGCATCAAGCTGCGTACGATGGAGAAGGCTCGGGTGGGTCATCCACCTTCACTTGTGACCTGCCCTGTGAGTTTCGTCGAGTCATGATTCTAAAAGGAAAGATACCTCAAGAAGTATGGGAATATCGAAACGCACGAAAGGCGAAGCTCTACTGACTAGGTTTTGGATTGTCTCGTCCCTTGTAATGTTGTCGAGCCTTGGCTTTGCCCAGATGAAAATCGAGCAAGACAAACCCGGACCCGTGAGGGTGACCAAAGAGGGCCGCAAATGGGTTGAACAGACGCTCAAGATGCTCTCGCTTGAAGAGAAAGCGGGCCAAATGCTACAAATCCGTTACTACGGCGACTACAAGGACTTCGAGAGCAAAGAGTACCAGCACGTGCGCAATGAACTCCAGAAGTACCATATCGGATCCTTCGTCTTTGGCATGCACTTCAACCATTCAGGTCCGTTGAGGAGTTCTCCGCTGGACGCGGCCAGGGTCGCAAATCAATTGCAGCGCGAATCCAAGCTGCCTTTGCTCCTCGCCGCTGATCTCGAGCGCGGGGGTTGCCTCGCGTCTCAGTGA